>DAISZP010000150.1:0-11196 GCA_036824745.1 Luteolibacter sp. | reverse complement strand
AACAAACCCGCGAACTATCCAGCGGAGCTCTCCACCTTTTGGGTGAAAAACGGCAGCACCTACACGCAGACCACCTCGCCCACACCGACGATGGTGCCCATGGACAGCTTTGGTGTCGGCTCCGCCCTGGTGCCCAACCCCGGGCTGCTGACCCAGGCGCCTAACGGATCGCTCTACGTCACGATCGCCGAGAACAACCGCACCGAGCTGTCCGGCGCGCCGATCAGCCTGCACATCATCGAAATCGTACCCGACCGCTACCGCGGCGCGATCAAGGTGATTGAAGGATCCGATGCCTTCAGCGAGAAAGTCACGCTCCAGCACAACGGTGACTTCGGCGCGAACACCGCGGATCTCTATTATGAATGGTGGATCCGTGACGCGGGTCCGCTCGACGTGGTCGCAAGCGAGGTGCTGGCCAACGGCACGCTCAAGCAGACGGATGCCAACGGCCAGTCTCTCTGGCAGGAATACATCCCCGCAGACCGCGCTTCGGTGACCGACATCAACGCGAAACACCTCGGACTCCACACGATCGTGCTGGAAGGCCGCCCCGATGTGGTGCTTGCCGACAAGCTGGTGCTCATGCGCTACCGCCACAAGGACGAGGCGAACTGGAAGCTCGTGCCGTTTGAATTCGCCAACGCCTCGACCGCGTGGAAACCCGGCAATGTACCCGTGGTTTCGCCCGCACCGTTCCAATGGGCTGGTGCCGCGAATTCGCCGCAGCTCCAGGCGGATGGCAGCAAGCGTTACATCCCGCAGCTTGTGATGGGCTGGGTCAAGCGCGTGCTCGACCGGATCAACCCGTACGAAGCCCGCTACACCGACTTCTTCTCTAACGAAAGTCCCGCCACCTACGCGAGCCAGATCCAGATCGCCGGCGGCCCTTACGCCGGAAAGGTCGCCCTCAATCCGGACAAGAACGTCATCGAGAACACCGGCCTGATCGAACTCTATCGAACCGTGCTTGAGCGCGCTGAGGAACTCTCGATCGACAACTCCAGCAACGGCAACGCGACCGACGGCATCAACCAGGCGCTGCTGCTCGCGGCCACCCGGCTATCCGTGATGTATGAGCTGCTAGGAAACGAGGCCTACAGCGACGCGCAGGACTCCACCATCAACGCGGGCGAGGATTCCTCGCTGGCCCAAGTGGCATCCTACACCCACGCCTTCCAGAACATGGAGTCCGACCTTCAGCATGAGGAACTCGCGCTGCTCCGCGGCACGGATTTCCTGAAGAGCTACCCGGTTTACAACCGCATGTTCTGGAACTACGCGAAGGGCCTCGGTGAGGCGGCTTACAACGTCAATTACAACATCTACGACGCCAATACCGACGGCTTCATCAACGAGGACGACGCCCGCAAGCTCTATCCGCAGGGACACGGCGACGCGTGGGGACACTTCGTTTCCGCGCTCGAGATGCACTACCTGCTGCTCCAGCACCCGGGCTTCACCTGGCGGACCCGTTCCGAGCTGTATTCGCTGATGCAGAACGTCCTCGAGGTGGATTACCTCGACGAGAAAACCTTCGCCCGCCTTGGTGCCGAGAGGGCGCGTGCGGGACGCGACATCGTGCGCAACACTTATCGCCTCAGCTACACCCAGAACCCCGATGGACAGTGGCAGGGCTACACCGATGGAGCCGACCCGGCCCGCGCGTGGGGCGTTTCCGAATGGGCCCACCGCGCCGGTCAGGCCAGCCACTTCGACTGGGCCGTCGCCAACGCGCTGCTTCCCGAGGATGCCTCCGCGGCTACACCGGTCACCAATCCGGAAAACCTCGACCGCATCGAACGTTCGGGAGCAGTGGACGACGTCGGCGCGATTTCCGCCGGACTTCATGAGATCCAAGTGGCGATGGACGAGGCGAACGGCGGTGTGAACCCGCTCGGTTTCGACTCCGACGCGCTGGCCTTCGACATCGAGCTTGGACTCTACAACAACACTGCCGCCAATGATCGCCGGAGCCACTTCGAGCAGGTCTATGAGCGGGCTCTGGGAGCGGCGAGCAACGCGCTCACCACGCTGGACCTTGCCACCCAGTCGCACAACAAGCTGCGCTCTCTGGCCGATGACACCGAAGGCCTGATCCAGGAGGCCATGGCCCAGGACCTCGATTTCCGCAACCGCTTGATCGAAATCTTCGGCCGCCCGTACGACGGAACCATCGGTGTCGGCAAAGCCTATCCGGAAGGATACCTCGGAGCGGATACCTTGCTCTACGCCTATCTCGACAAGACGAAGATCGATCAGATTGTCCCGCCGAAATCGGGAGCAACCAATGTGGTGACCTTTGACGTGGTGAAAACCAGCGTGCTGGGCATCATGAACAAACAGTCCATGGTGGATCTCTACAATGGTGCCTACAATGGAAGCGGTGGCACCCAGTTGAAGAACGCGTTTGCGACCCTGATCGGTGCGGACAACTACCTGTTTGAGCCTGCGAGCGGCAGCACCTTCACCGCTCCTTACACCACTGCATCCAAATACGCGTTCCAAGCGCCGCAATCATGGGGACAGCGTACAAGCTACGGCAGGACCCAACAGTCGCTGAATGGCATGCTTTCCGCGGAGATCGAGTTGGATACCGCGCTGAGTGCCTACATGACCTACATCATGGATCTTCAGAACAAGCTTCGGAGAATTGACAGCCAGTTGGCGATCTTCCAGGCGAAGAATGCCAATCATGACGAGATCGCGAGGCTTCGCAAGAAGGTCAGTGATACGGTGATCGGCTTGGAAACGACGTTCGGCATCATCTCCAAGGCGGCCAACGCCATCTACAGCCTTGCAGAAGTCGGACAGGATTCGGCGCCGACCGCCGTCGGCTTCTCGAACGACATCGGAGCGATTCCGAGGGCGATCTTCGGAACCCTGAATGGCATCGCGCGAATCGTTGAGCTTGTTGCGGAAACCACCAAGGAGCTCAGCGTCGCGATCGTCACCCGCGACGGAGAGGCCAATGAATACAAGATCGACCTGAGAAACGAACAGTTGGACCAGGTCGCTGAAATGGAGGGCATGATCGAAGAGTTTCTGGGCATGTCCGGAAACGAAGTGCCCCTTCGCAATGCCATTGGTTCGGCGATCCAGAACATGGAGGCATCACGGCAGGAATACATCACGGCACAGGCCGAAGGATTCCGTTTGCTCCGCGAGCGTGAGGCCTACAACAAGGTGCTGGCCGCCAAGGTCCAGAAGAACCGCTATCAGGACATGGTGTTCCGCCTGTCGCGCAACGAGGCGATGAGCAAGTATCAGAGCGCGTTCAACGCGGCCGCCCAATACGCCTGGCTTGCCGCGCGCGCCTATGACTACGAGACCAGCCTCGATCCGGGACACCCCGCTGCCGCCGGCACGCTGTTGGACAAGATCGTCAGAGAACGCCAACTCGGATCCTGGGTGGATGGTGCTCCGCAGTTGGGCCACGGCGGCCTTGCTGAGATTCTCGCCCAACTCAAGGGGAACTTCAACACGCTCAAAGGCCAGCTTGGCATCAGCAATCCGCAGGACACCACGGAGAAGATCTCCCTGCGCGAGGAATTGTTCCGCATTCACAAGCTGGATCCCGAACTCGGGGAGGCCATGGAATTCAGCCAGACCGTCACCGCACTTGGCATTCCGCAAGCTCAGTTGACCATCCAACAGCGCCAGCTACTCGCGAAACTCGATGAGCCGGACAATCTCGCCGCGATCGCTCAGGCTCCCGCCAGCAACGACCGGTGGAAGGACGCTCTCAAGGCGCGGATCGTTCCGAACTTGAACACCATGCCGGAATTCGTCCGCCACTGCCGTCCATTCGCCGTCGGCACGCAGCCGGGTCTGGTGATTCGTTTCGCCACCACCATCGAGCCCGGCAAAAACTTCTTCGGTCATCCGCTTGTCGCCGGCGATCACCTGTACAGCAGCGCCAACTTCGCCACCAAGGTGCAGTCACTCGGTGTCTGGCTGGACAACTACAATGCCGCGGGACTCTCGATTTCCCCACGTGCCTATCTGGTGCCGCTCGGTGACGATTATCTCCGCACCTCCACCTCCAGCCAGCCCGTCGTACGCTCTTGGAGCATCTTCGAACAGCGCATCCCGGCTCCGTTCACCATCAACGCGAGCAACATCCGTTCGCCCGGCTACATCCCCACGCTGGATGGCATGGATGGTTCGTTCGGCGAGTTGCGGCGCTTCGGCGACTTCAGGATCTATCATGATAACGGAGATCCGGAGGCCGACGACAGCGAGTTGGTCATGGACTCGCGATTGGCCGGCCGTTCGGTCTGGAACTCCCAGTGGATGCTCGTCATCCCCGGCAGCGGTCTCGGTGCCGATCCTGATGCAAGCCTGCGCAAGCTCGCGGACAACATCAGCGACATCAAACTCTACTTCCTCACCTCATCCCACCAAGGGCAATGACACCACACGTGCAGACAAACACTCATCCATCACCCACGATGAAAAGCACCTTCGCCCTCATCCTCGCCGTGATCCTCTCCAGCCTTGGCATCTTCAGCCAGGCGGTCCGAGCCCAGGGCTTCACGGAATCCGACATCGTTTTCTACGGCGAGGTCCGAAAATCCGGTGGCGGTCAGACGGTCCTGCTGCAGAGCGGTCACCTCAAGCTGACTTTCGTAAACCAGCGGAACTCATCCAACCGGGTGACCTTGGAAACGGAACTCAAGCCAACCGGATCGGGCTCCATCAAGCCTTGGTCATACTCGCTGCGCGTGCCCATGGCTTATCTTCCAGAGGCCCCGCGCATCGGCGAATTCCTCGCCGTGAATAACTCCAACACCAACTTCAAGATCGAGGAGGTCACCATCGACGGAGTGCCCGCCACCCTTCCGGATGGCAGCAAGGAGTTCTACGGACTGAGTTTCGCCAGCCGTTCCGGAAACTACCGTCTCGACCTGCTCGTCGCGGGCAACAGCACGGACAGCGATGGCGACGGCATCCCGGACTGGTGGGAGGATCAGTTCGGCCTCGACCACAATCTGGCCGATGCGAACGGCGATCCGGACAACGACGGATGGAGCAACCTCGAGGAGTTTCTCAGAGGCAGCGATCCTACCGTCAGCAATCGCAATCCGATGCTCGTCACCTCCGAAATCCTTGTTCCGGAAAACGGCGAGGCTGGAATCTATCCGCAGGTGCTCGATTCGGATACCGCGGAAGCTGGGATCCATCTCACCTTCGACACAAGCTCGGGCGGCGGATTCCAGATCAAATATGACGGCTCGCCCGTCAATGCCGGCGACAGCATTCCTCTCACTGATTTCAAATCGGGCAGGGTGACCATCGCCCAGGCTAACAGCTCAGCGGGTTCGTTCTCGCTCCCTGTCAGTTGGAGCGACGGCGGCGACGACTACTCCGGCGAGGTGTTGGTCCGCGCGGTTTCCCCCAGCACCCGTGATGGCAGCGATTCCTCGCTCTGGCTCGATGGCTTCGACCTTCCATCCTCGGGCTCGAACGTCAGCACGTGGACCGACCGCTCGGGAAACAACCGCAACGCCACCCAGCCGCTGCCCGCCTATCAGCCGAAGGCCGTCGATCGCGCGGTGGACTTCTCGAAAGTCGCTTCCTCGCACTTGTTCTTCCAGGATTCGTCGCTGCCCTCGGCCGACCACACGGTTCTCGCAGCCTACACCGCCGCCGCATCCTCGGACGCGCCGCAGACGCTGCTTTCCACCAACCGTGGCTATCTCCAGCTCGCCGCCACCACGCAGGCCGTTTCCTATCCGGGATCGCCCGCCTATCAGGTAGACGGAACCGCCATCCGCGGCTTCGAAAACGCGGCGGGCAAAGCCACGACCTCCATCTTCCGCAGGCAGGGCTCCCTGTTGCAGAACATCCTCGGCCTCTCTTACGACGGTGAAAACACCACCACCGCCACGGTCGATCCCGTCCTGCCGACACTCGGTGCCCGGCGCTCCGCGGTTTCCAATGGATCCGCCTCTCCCGTGGATAAGGTGTTCTCCGGCAGGCTTCAGGAGCTCATTGTGTTCCCGACGGCTCTCGCCGAGCAGAAGCTGCGCGGAGTGAACGACTACCTTCGCTCGAAATGGAACTCCGCGGTGGTGTGGGATTTCAGCGCCAATCTGAAAAACATCACTCTAACACCCGGCCCATCGGCCCGGCCGCGCATCGTCCGCGGTGGCTTCGGTGCCGACGTGCTCGCCGGTGGAGCCGGTGCCGACATCCTGTCCGGCGGCGCGGGGGACGATATCCTAACAGGCGGCGCCGGCGACGACACCTTCGTCTTCGGCGGCGTGGATCTCGGGCGCGATCAGATCACCGACTTCGATCCAGCGCATGACATCCTCGACATTTCCGCACCGTTCTGGGGCGTGAAGGGCGATGCGCGCAGCTATATCAGCGTCCGCCTCGATGTGAACTACAGCAACCCGGTGCCGACGCTCGACAGCACCCTCGTGGTCACACGCCCGGATGGCAGCAAACTGGAAATCGTGCTCCAAAACACTGTGGTGGGTGCCACCGATCTCATCCGCCTCATAACGGAAGGACACATCCGCATGGGCGGCCTCAGCATCCCGACCACGGTGCAGCTTTCGCTCGCATCGAGTTCGGCCACAGGCTCGCTTGGCGAATCGCTGTCCCAGTCGTTCACCGTGAATCTCACCCGCAGCGGTGCCGGAGTTTCCGCCGCGCTCGATGTGCCGCTCGGTCTATTCCAAGCATCGGGAAGACGTTTCGTCATCGACGGAGCGACTTCAAGCGAGGGAGCGCGCACCGTGGTGACCTTCGCCCGCGGCGAAACCACCAAAACCATCACCGTCCATCCAGTTCCCGATCTGGAGACCTCGGGTGTGACCAATCTGGAAGTCGCGGTGCTCCCCCAGTTCAAGTATTCGGTGAGCGGATCCTCCGTGGCTCAGACAATCAGCGACAACCCGCTGGTCTGGTTGGAAATCACCCAACCCAATGCGGTCGCAAGTGTCTCGCAGCCGGCACGGGTTGTGTTACGCCGCAACGGCAGCACCACGCAGAGCCTCACAGTGGACTTCCAGCTCGGCGGCACCGCCGTCAACGGCGTCCACATCAATACCATCCCCACCAGCGTGACCATCGCAGCCGGACAAAGCTCCCGCGAGATCCAGATCCAGGCCCGCGCCGCCGGCCTCACGGCAGGACCGAAAGCGCTCCTGCTGCGCCTGGCGTCTCGCGAACGCTATCTGTTAGCTGATCCGCACGAGGCGGTTCTCTACATCGGCAACACCGCCGCCGAGACCAATGGTGCCGGCTTCGACCGCTGGCTCGCCACCGCCAGCCACGGATCCATGAACTCACGCGCCGACCTCGAAAGGCTCTTTCCCGACAAGGTGGGTGATTACTTGAAAGCCTACGCATTCGGCCTCGGTTCGGTCGATGAGCTCGGCACCAAGGGAGTTTCGCTTCGCATTGTCGGCGGCAAGCCGGAGCTTTCCGCTCCCGGCCAGTTCAACGGCGCCGATCTTCGCTGGTCGGTCCAGTCATCCGACCGTCTCGACCAATGGGGCGATGCGACTTCCTCGTTTGTGAGAAACGCCGATCCGAACGGGCTCAGACTCGTCGGCCCTCCTGTGGCTCAAACCGGATCCAGAAGATTCTATCGTCTCAGCATGGCCACGGATCCCGGTCAACTTGCTGGAAGCAGCATCGCCGCGACGACCGGAGGATCGTCCTACGGCATGAGCGGCAATGCGAACTGGATCGCCGATCCAAACAGCGGCGCGCTCACCAGCTCCGGCGGCACCACCGGGGAAACCAACCGCATCATCTCCAATCTAACCGGCCCCGTGGATGTCGACTTTGAAATGGAGATCCTCGATGGCAACTGGGACGACTCGCTCGTTTTCTATATCGACGGGGTCAGACAATCCGGGACGGACGGCTCCGTGGTGAGATTCCGGCAGTCCCTCGCCACCCCGGGCAAACATCTGCTCATGTGGGAGTTCACCAAGGGATCCGGCAGGGCCGTGATCAGGAATATGGCAAAATGAGGTTTCAGTTCGTCATGCCCTTTTTGTTAGCGCTGCTGGCGGTCTTGTCCGCTTGCGGCCCGAAGCAGAAGGAAGAAGCCAAACCCGCCGCGAAAGCAGCGGGTGAAGGCGTGTTGTTGACTGTCGGCTCGGTCACGGTGAACCAGGCGGATCTCGACTATCAGATCAAGGAAATCCACGGCGGCAAGACCGATGATGCGACACGCAAGAAGGCGCTTGGGGAACTCGCCGAGCGAGCCCAGTTGGTTCAAGCCGCGCTTGACGAGGACCTGCTGGACGACCCGATGATCCGCGCCGAAATCGCCCGCGTTCTATCAAGCCGCATCAAGGAAGAAAAACTGCTTCCCCGGCTCAAGGACAGCGCTGCTGCGGAGATTCCCGAGTCACGCCTGCGCGAGCTCTATGCGGCGAATCCATCCCTCTACCAATCGAACGAAAAACGCCAGGTGGCCGTGCTATGGCTGGATCCCGGCAAGAATCCGGAACGTGGAAAGCAGTATGTCGAAAAACTCTCCGCCGCCCGCGAATGGTTTTTAGGGAACGAGGAGCTCAAAAAACACCCTGACCAAGGATTCTCCACCCTCAGTGTGGATTACTCCGAACACCAAGCCAGCCGCTACAATAGCGGCATCGTCGGCTGGGTGGAGCAAAGCGGCGCATCGGACGCATGGAGCAAGGCCGTCTCCGAAATCGTGTTTTCCCTATCAGAAACCGGCGCGGTCAGCGAGGTGCTCTCCCGCCCCGAGGGGGTCTTCCTCGTGCGCTGCATGGCCGTCCGGCCCGCTTTCACCAGGCCATTCGATTCCGTGAAGGATGAACTGGCGCGTTCCGAAAAACAACGGCTTCGCCAAACCGCTGAAGCCGAATTCCAAAATGCCATCGATGGGAAATACCCCGTCCGGCTCCCTCACCCCTGATCTCCCGTCGATCCAGTCCCACCCGTCGAGTCCCTTCGATTTCTGGCCCCACCCGAAAACACACCCATCATGAAACCATCCCGAAAACTGCTCTCGTCCGTGATCTTTTTCACCATGAGTTCGCATTTCGTCCATGCGGCGGCGGACATCACGATCAGCAACCAGGTGAACTCCGACATCACCGCATCCACCCCATTCCGGGATGCGACGGACAACGGCGGCACATCCAATCTCCAGGTGGTCACACTCGTGGGGGCCCTCGGTTCCACCAATGTGATGGTCACCACCACCACCAGCTCGGGCACCGCTCCGCTTGGAGGACAGATCCGGGTGGCGGACTCGATCACATGGAACACCAGCAATTCGCTCTCCCTCAACGCCAGTTCCAACATCGTCGTCGGCGCGACCATCAACAGCATCAACGGCGGTGCCGTGAACCTCACCTCGGTCGGCCCGGTGGCCTTTGACGCCGATGTCACCCTGATCGGCGGAACCGCCAATCTCACGGTGAATTCCTCGGGCATCACACAAACCCAGCCTCGCAAGCTGTTGGTGGATGGCCAGGCGATCCTCAACGCGGGCTCCGGCAACCTCACGCTCCTGTCGGAAAACCGCTTCGGCAGCGTCAATCTAACGGGTGGATCGGTGACCGTCAACGAAGCGGATTCAACGCTTCTAACCGGGGCGTCCGCAAACACCCTCACCCTCACCACCGCGGGCACCATCACCGACGCGGCGAACACCACCATCAACGTCGCCAGTCTCGCAAACCTCAACGCGGGCAACAATGCCATCACCCTGGGTGACGGGGCGGGCGACATCACCAACTTCGGCAGCCTCAATCTCACCGGCTCCGCCATCACCATCACCGAAGACAGCGCTTCGGATCTGGCCGGAGTGAGCGCCACCAGCCTCACCCTCACATCCAACGGCGCTCAGACCGATTCCGGCAACATCAGCGTGAGCGGACTCGCCACCTTCAATGCGGGCAACAACGCCATCACCTTCGGCGATGCTCCGGGCGAAACCACCAACTTCGGCACCCTGAATTTCTCGGGTGGCGCGGTGACCATCACCGAAGACAGCTCGATGGATCTTGTGGGAGCGAACTCCGCCGGCAGCGCCGCTCTCACTTCCTCGGGTGCCTTGTCCGATGCGGGAGCCACCAGCGTCAACATCACCGGTCTCGGCAGCTTCAGCGGCACTTCCCTCAGCCTTGGCGGCGGAACCTTCAACACCGGCACCCTGACGTTCAACTCGGCGGGAACCGTGAACATCGCCGAGGACAGCAACATGGACATCGCCGGAACCAACACCGGCGGCACCACGAACCTGACCGCTACGGGCGGCATCGCGGACTCGTCCAACTCGAGCATCAATGTCGGAGCGCTCACGCTCAACGGCACCTCGGTCAATCTCGGGTCCGGTGCCTCCAACACGTTCAACGCGACCACGCTGAACTTCAATTCCGCCGGCGCGGTGAACATCGCGGAGGACAGCAACATGGACATCACCGGCTCTAACACCGCCGGCAGCGCCAACCTGTCCTCCACCGGCGCGCTCTCGGACGCGGGGGCGACCAGTCTCAACATCACCGGCCTCGGCAGCTTCAGCGGCACCTCCATCAACCTCGGCGGCGGCATCTTCAACACCGGTTCGCTGAACTTCAATTCCACGGGCTCGGTGACGATCCAGGAGGACTCGTCCACCACCCTGAGCGGCTCCAACTCCGCGGGAACGCTCTCGTTGACCTCTGCCGGCGCGGTCACGGACACGTTGGGTACCAGCCTTGCGGTCACCAACGGCGCGAACATCACCGCGGGAACGGGAACATCCATCACCCTGGACGACACCGCGTTCAACGTCGGAGGAAACACGATCCTCACCGCAGGCAGCGGCCAGGACATCATCGTGAACAACTCGTCGAACGTCTTCAACGGCACGGTGACCTTCGTGGCTTCTTCCGGCACCCTGGCCAACGTCAATGTCTTCGACACCACCGCCTTTGATCTCCAGCCGCTGACGGTGACGAACAGCCTCACCGCCATTTCCGGCGGAGCCCTCACCGATAGCGGAAACCTTTCCGTCAGCGGTTTGGCAACCTTGGGGGGAAGCACGATCAACATCGGCGGAGCGGGCGAGACGACGAACTTTGGTTCGCTGAATTTCAACTCCTCGGGATCCGTGACGATTCAAGAGGATTCGTCGACGCTGCTGGCAGGATCCAATACCGGCGGCACGACAAGCCTGTCCTCCACCGGAAGTATCACGGATTCGTC
>DAISZP010000149.1:0-11223 GCA_036824745.1 Luteolibacter sp. | reverse complement strand
ATCGAGAAAAAAGTTCCCCGTTACAAGACGGTGACCAAAAAGGTCCGCGTCGGATGTGGTTCCTGCGTCCGTTTCTACTGCCCGAAAAAGGATTGCTGCGGCACCACCTCTGATTCCATCCGCGTGATGGCCACCGACCAGAGCGCCTCTGGCAGCCCGCACATCGGCCTGATCCCGACGATGAAGCCGATCGCTCCGTAACCCGGAGAACCACCACTTGATTTCAGAAAGCGCGGCGGAGTTTCCAAGCTCCCCGCGCTTTCCAGTTTCCACGACCAGCGGGAAAAAGACTGGTAAACAAAGCACGAATTTCCATCCTGTCCCCACCTTCCCAACGCACCATGTCAGTGAACATCGAAATGCCCAAGCTCTCGGATACCATGACCGAGGGCACCCTTGTCAAATGGCACAAACAAGTCGGCGACGAAGTCGAAATCGGTGACATCCTCGCCGAGATCGAGACCGACAAGGCGACCATGGAAATGGAGGCCTTCGATGATGGCGTGCTCACGCAAATCCTCGTGCAAGTCGGAGAAAAAGCCCCGATCGGTGGCATCCTTGCCATCCTCAATGGAGACTCCGGCCGCACACCCGACGATGCCCATCTCTCGGTTGCCCCTGCCTCGGCGGCACCAGTTTCCGCCCCGGCTGCGGCTCCGGTTCAAACAAGCGCTCCCGCTCCAGCAACCAGCGGCGACCGCGTGTTCGCCTCTCCCCTCGCCCGCAAGGTCGCGGCCGAGACTGGCGTGAATCTCTCCAACGTTACCGGCACCGGCCCGGCAGGCCGAATCGTGAAAGCGGACGTCGAATCCGCCTCCAGCGCACCCGCCAAGCCGGTTGCAGCTCCTTCCACCGAGGCCAGCGCCGCTGCAGCGCTTGCCGCATCGATCAAATCCAAAGCCACCTCTCCGGCTCCCGCCAGCGCACCAGCTCCAGCTCCACAAGCCATCCTCCCGGTTGCGAAATCCGGTGACGAGATCGTGGAACTCAGCACCATGCGCAAGGTCATCGCCTCGCGCCTGCTCACCTCCAAGACCACGATCCCGCACTTCTACCTCCACGTGGAAGTGGACGCCGAACCGCTGATGACACTGCGCAAGCAAGTCAACGACCAGGCCGAGAAGACCCACGGAAACAAATACTCGGTCAACGATTTCATCCTCAAGGCCGTCATCAACGCGGCCCAGACCGTGCCAGCCATCAACGCCTCCTTCGCAGGCGACCACATCGTCAAGTTCGCCCACGTCGGCCTCTCCGTCGCCGTGGCGGTCGAGGACGGTCTCGTCACCCCGGTGATCAAGGAAGCGGAAACCAAGACCCTGCTGGCCATCTCCAAGGCCGTCAAGGACTTCGCCGCACGCGCCAAGGACAAGAAACTCAAGCCGGACGAATTCGACGGCGGCACCATCACCGTTTCCAACCTCGGAGCCTGGGGCATCGAGTCCTTCGACGCCATCGTCAATCCCCCGCAAGCCGCCATCCTGTCGGTCGGCGCGGCGATTGAGAAACCGGTCGTGAAGAAGGGCCAGATCGTTCCCGGCCTGCGCATGAACCTCGGCCTCTCCTGCGACCACCGCGTCGTCGATGGAGCCGTGGCCGCGCAGTTCCTGTCCGAGGTCAAGAAGCTCGTCGAGCAACCGACGCTGATGCTGCTCTGAAGTCCTTTCCAACATTCAGGTCCCATGGGTCTCTATGGCTCATGGGACCTGTTAGTTTTCAGAGCTCTGAAGAATTCTTCTTTTTTGACCTCATAAGATCTTCTTCTTAATCCTGTGAACAAGTCGCCAAAACCCGCGTTCCTCACGAAAGCCATGCGGGTTCCACGGAAAGAACAACTTGGGCATGAACCCGGATGACTTCGGCAAAACCCCGGTCTCCGGAGGTTCCCGATCCACGTTTCCGCAGTCATTCCGATCCTATTCACAATCCGTTCGCGGGTTTTTGAAGTGAGCGGGAGCGAGACTTGTCGAATGCGGGTCAAATCCATCATGCTCCTCCCGATGAGCAGCGACCCACCCCATGCCATCGTCATTGGCGGATCCGGCGGGATCGGCACGGCCGTGGTCGATGAGCTTTCGAACGCGGGCTGGCAGGTCGATGCGCCCAGCCACGCGGAACTCGACATCACCTCCAGAGGCGCGGTGATTTCCCACTTCGAGGGAAAAACTCCCGAGTTGCTCGTGTGTGCAGCCGGGGTGACCGATGATTCGTTGATCGCCAGAATGGCCCCGGAGCAGTGGGATCATGTGTGGAACGTCAACTACCGTGGTGCTTTGCATTGCGCGGAGGCCGTCCTTCCATCCATGCGGTGCCGAGGTGCGGGGCACATCGTTTTTCTCTCAAGCCACTCCGCCTTTCATCCGCCGGGCGGCCAAGCGGCGTATGCCTCCGCCAAGGCGGCTTTGTTAGACCTCAACCGTGATTTGGCACTCCGCTGTGGACCGGAAAATATCCGGGTAAACACCCTCATTCCCGGATTCTTGGAAACCCGGATGACATCCGGGGTTTCCAAGAGCCGGCGTCAAGAGGTCCTGGCAGCCCACTCGCTCGGACGATTCAATACCTGCCAGGTAGTCGCGGGATTCATCCGTCATCTCCACGAATCGATGCCGCACACATCCGGTCAGGTTTTCCAGTTGGACAGCCGTCCGAATTTCTCCGGCTAGCGTCTCTATGTGGTTGCAAGGCCGGGGAGCATACGCTTTGACAGGGATGTCCTGAGTCCGTTTGTCTGGAAGCAGTTCCCCATTCGAAATCCGAAAATCCATTATGAAAATCAGCAACAACCAGTTCGCGAACGAAGAAGTCATCCTCGATTTCCACGAATACGACACCTGCACCTTCACCAACTGCCGCTTCGTCGTTCTCGGCTATGGAGCCTTCGCCCTCAACAAGTGCGAGGTGACCAACTGCGAATTCACCTTCGCCGGTCCGGCCGCCAGTGTCGTGCAAACGATGGCCACCATCTACCACAGCCTCGGAGATCAAGGCAAAGCGCTCATCGAAGGCACCTTCGATCAAGTGCGCAACGCAGGCAATCGCCCTGCCTAAAATTGCACTCCAGCACAAGTTTCACCAACCGGCGGTTCTCCAGCGGAGACCCGCCGGTTTTCTTTGGTAAACCAATGAAACGTGGACCTCTCCGGGACAGTAGGTAGGAAAGCCAACCTCCACTCTCCCTATCTACCATGTCTCGAATTCTCCTCTCCACTCTGCTGCTTGCACCTCTTGCGAGTGCGGTGCCCCTCGAAATTCGTTTCGAAACCTTGCCCGCCGCCAAAGGCAAACCCGGCTCCGACGCCTACTTTGGAACCGCCTCCACATTTCCCTCTTCAAACTGGGAAAGCCAGGCTCAACCCGTCGGCAACGGCCGCATCGGTGCGATGGTTTTCGGAAATCCGCACAAGGAACGCATCCAGTTCAACGACGCCAGCCTCTGGACCGGCGGCGCGAACCCGAGCGGCGGTTATGACATCAACGCATTCGGAGCCTATCAGAATTTCGGCGACCTCTTCATCGAGCAGGATGGCGGCGGCGGCCCCTCAGCCAGCGAACCGGTCTGTGCCAGCGGCCACGAACCGTCCGGCTCAGAATCCGTCGAAAGCGCGGCCGATGGAAACGCCTCCACCAAATGGTGCGTCGAGCACCACAACAAGGAGGTCGTTTGGCAAGTCGATCTCGGGATTCCGCAGTCTGTTAGCGGATACTCCTTCACCTCCGCCAACGACGTCCCGGCGCGCGATCCGCGTGCTTGGAAACTCGAAGGCTCCGATGATGGAAACACCTGGCGCACGCTCGATGAAAAAACCGACGAAGCGGCCTTCGCCAAACGCGGGGAAGCCAAGGACTTCACCATCGCCACGGACAAGTCCTTCAAGTTCCGCCACTATCGCTTTGTTTTCGCACCGAAGGACGCCACACATTTCCAAGTCGCGGAAATTTCACTCAAAGGCATCGCCGCGGCCCAAGGCGGCACGGCGGACCTAACCGACTTCTCCCGCACGCTCGATCTCGCCACCGGCATCCACACCACCACCTGGAAGAAATCCGGCGTCACCTTCAAGCGCGAGGTCTTCGCCAGCAAGCCGGCCGATGCGATCATCGTCCGCCTCACCGCCGACCAACCGGCGAAAATTTCCGGAAAAATCAGTCTAACAGGAGCACACAAGGAAACCACCCTCGCCGCGGAAGACACGTTGAAATTCTCCGGCAGCCTTTCCAATGGTCTCCGCAACGCCTGCCAGGTCACCGCCGTCTCCGAAGGTGGCTCGACCAAAGCGGATGGAGGGAAACTCACCATTTCCGGAAATTCGGTGACGCTCGTACTCACCGCCGCCACGGACTATGCACTCGATCCCTCCAAAAAATTCCGCAGCGAAATCGATCCTGCCACGCTGGTCGCGACTCAGAACGAGAAAGTTTCGGAAACGAGTTACGCAAGTCTCCGCGAGGCCCACGTCGCGGATTTTTCCAAGGTCATGAGCCGCGTCGATCTGAACGTCGGCAATCCGCCGGACAAACCGATCACCAAGCGGCTTGATGAATACAAGAACGGCGGCGCGGATCCGCACCTCGAAGCGCTGATGTTCCAATACGGCCGCTATCTGTTAGCATCAAGCTCCCGCGGTTTCCTCCCGGCGAATCTCCAGGGTTTGTGGAACGACAGCAACAAGCCCGCGTGGTATTCCGACTACCACACGAACATCAACCTCCAGATGAACTACTGGCTCGCCGAGCCGGCGAATCTATCAGACTGCGCGATGCCCTTGTTCGATTGGACCAACGCAATGATCCCCGGCAGCCGCGAGGCCACGGTGAAGGAATTCGGCGAAAAAACACCCGGCTGGACGATGCGCACCTCCGTCAACATCTTCGGCGGAAACGGCTGGCAGTGGAACCTTCCCTCATCCGCCTGGCTCGCCCAGCATTTCTACGAGCACTACGCGTTCACCGGAGACAAACAGTTCCTGACAAAAACCGCCTGGCCGGTTCTATCAGACGTTTCCGAATTCTGGCTCGATCACCTCGTGGAGAAAGACGGCAAACTCGTTGTCCCGAAAGGCTGGTCCCCCGAGCACGGACCGCGCGAGGACGGCGTGGCGCACGACCAGCAGATCGTCTGGGACCTCTTCACCAACACGCTCGATGCGGCGAAAGCTCTCGGCAAAAATGACGCGCTCGTTTCCAAGGTCTCCGCCGCCCGCGAGAAGTTGTTAGGCCCGCAGGTCGGCTCATGGGGCCAGATCATGGAGTGGACCACCGAGCGTCCGGACCTTGAAAAATCCGGCCACCGCCACACCTCGCACCTCTTCGCCGTGTTTCCCGGCCGCCAGATTTCGCTGAATGGAACCCCTGAGCTGGCGAAGGCGGCCGCCATTTCCCTCGAAGCCCGCGGCACTTCCGGCGACTCACGCCGCTCGTGGACCTGGCCATGGCGCACCGCGATGTGGGCGCGCCTCGGCAAGCCTGACAAGGCCGGTGAGATGATCCGCGGCCTGCTCACGCACAACACGCTGCCTAATCTCTACACCACCCATCCGCCGTTCCAGATCGACGGCAATCTCGGCATCACCGCAGGCATTTGTGAAACGCTGCTTCAATCCCACGCCGGTGAGATTTCCATCCTGCCCGCCGTGTTTCCGCAGTGGATGGACGGCAGCGTCAAGGGTCTCAAGGCCCGCGGCGGATTCGAAGTGAACGCCGCATGGAAGGATGGAAAACTCAGCACCGCCGAAGTCACCTCGTACCTCGGCCAAGCCGCCATCATCCGTCTACAGGGGAATCCGCAAACCGTCACCCTCGCCGAAAAAGGCGGCCGCAGCACCAAGCTCACCGCCACCAAGGAAGGAACCTTCCGTTTCCCCACCAAAGCCGGCATGACCTATCAGATCACGCCTTGATTCCGACTCTAACAAACAAATGCCCGTCATCCGCCGCCTGAATCCGGGAGAAGCAGCGCTTTACCGCTCGCTCCGTCTTGAAGCACTGAAAGAATCCCCGGCTGCTTTCGCGACGACTTACGAGTCCGCCGTGGCCAGGGACGATGACAGTTGGATCCAGCAAGCCGATGGATCGGCGCAGGGGCCGGATCGCGCGACCTTCGTGGTCATCGCCGGCCGGCCCGCGGGACTCGCTGCAATCTATCGGGATGCGGGCGATACAGCGGTCGGCGAGCTGATCCAGATGTGGATCGCTCCGGAACATCGGGGCGGTCCGCTCGCCTCGGAACTGCTCGGAGCCTTGTTGGATTGGGCGGCTCTACAGGGTTTCGAAAGAATCCGAGCCGAAGTGACTCCCGGCAACCAACGCGCGCTCCGTTTCTATCAGAAGTGCGGATTCAGGCTCATGGATACGGACTCAACGAACGGTGTTCTCGCTATCGATCTCGTGCCGCGAACCTGAGCTTCAATCCGTCCCGCCCGCCCGGCTTCTCGCAGTCGAAAACCGCCTCACGAAAGGAATCGAGATCAGGACCAGCGCGAGGACCGGAAAGATCCAGCGGTCGAACCAGTTCGGCGGATCGCCCACCGGGTTGTCGCCCTTCAGGATCAGCCCGGTCAATCCGATGTGTGAAACCTTCCCGCCCTTCTGATAGGCCGCGTAGGCCTCGTCCGGTTTGAACGAGAAACCTTCCAGCAGTTTGCGATACTTCGGCACGACTTCGGCCATCTGCGGTTCATCGCATACGAGCACCACATCCATCACGCCCCTGCGGCCTAACAGCTTGGTGTAGTGGTTCACCACCTCCACGCCGTCGCTGGTCCGCAGGCGCACGGCCCACTCGAAGATATGTGTCCCCGTTTGATAGGCAGGGGGCTGCTGCCAGCCGAGAATCTCCAGTGTGTCGAGGTTCTGTCGGCGCAGATCACGGTTCGCCACCTCCTGCTGCTCGCGGAGGTCGGCGAGAACGACTTCCGCATCGAGTCCGTGTTTTTCGTCGTCCCTCACGTATCCGCAGGCATCGAACTGGAAAAGGACGTACCAAGAATCGTCGATCGGCGCGATGTATCCCAGCTCGTTGCCATTGATGAGGTTGGTCTTGAGTTGGAGCGCCTTGACCGTGCCCTCGGGCCCGATGAAACGATACCCGCGGGGAATCTCGACTTCCGCAATGCCTCCGATTTCGCCGCGGCCATCCGTTTTCCAATCGAGGCCTTCGAAGATCTTCCGCGGCGTTAGAACTCCAGGATGCAGATCCTCCGGTTCATCCGCCGCGAGCAGCACAACGGCACACAGCCAGGCGGAAAACATGCGGAAGAGGAGCGGCATGGTGAAAGTGCGGATAGAATCCCCGCCACCCCCCAAGTTCCAATCTCAAATATCCATTTCGTTTGCCCGGATGAAATCCGTGCTTAGTTTCCGCGAACCGAAACCACCACCCCCATGTCCACCACACCCCGCATCCTTGTGTTCGGCGGCAGCCTGCGCCGCGATTCATTCAACCAGAAACTCGCCGCCATCGCCGCGGAAGGCGCTCGCGAGGCGGGTGCCGAAGTCACCGTCATCGCCCTGCGCGATTTTCCGATGCCCGTCTTCGATCAGGATCTCGAAGATGCATCCGGCAAACCGGAAGGCGCGGCCCGGCTGAAATCGCTCTTCAAGGAACACCACGGCATCATCATCGCCTCGCCGGAATACAACAGCAGCATCACCGCCGCCCTGAAAAACGCCATCGACTGGGTCTCGCGCGTTGATAGCGACGACGAACCGATGCTTTCCGCCCTATCCGGAAAAACCGCGGTGCTCTGCGCCGCCTCGCCCGGCGGCCTCGGAGGTTTGCGCGGGCTGGTCCATCTGAAAGCCATTCTCGGCAACATCGGCATCACCGTGCTGCCGGACCAGATCGCCGTGAGCAACGCCTATCAGGCCTTCGCCGATGACGGATCGCTCACCGATCCCAAACAAACCGCAAGGGTGAAAACCCTCGGTGCGACGCTCGCGAAGCATCTCGCGAAACAGCTCGCGTGAATCCACCTTGTCGCCGGGTGTTGAAAATGGCATCTGATCCCGGCCATGAGACTCATCGCGCTGCTTCCGCTTCCGGCCATGATGATTTCCGCCGTGGCCCAGCCCGCCACCCATCGGGCACAGGCGACGGAGGTGATGGAGTCGATCCAGGAGCATTTCTGGGACCGCAAATCCGAACTCTATGCCAGCAAATCCGGAGGCAAGGATCCGGAACTGATCTGGGGCGGCGGCGTGATGTTTTCCGCCGTGGTGGGCGCCGCGCGGCACGACAGGAAATACCACTCGGTGATGCGGAAGTTTTTCGAGGGATTGGAAGCCTACTGGGACCGCGCGGCGAAGATCCCAGGCTACGAGCCGGCACGCACCCAGGGCGGCAATGACAAGTATTACGACGACAACGCGTGGATGGTGCTCACCTTCCTCGAAGCCTACGAACTCACCGGCGAATCACGCTATCTCAAGCGTGCGGAGGAAACTCTGGAATTCGTCGTCAGCGGCTGGGATGAGGAGGCGGGTGGCGGCATCTATTGGCACGAGCAGAAAAAAGGCGATGGCAAGAATACCTGCGTCAACGCGCCCGCCGCGCTCGGTTGTTACCGACTCGCCCGATGGGAAAAAGATCCCGCGGCCGCGAAATGGAATGCGTTCGGCGACAAGATCACCGTTTGGACGGTGAAAACCCTCCAGGGGGAGAACGGATTGTTCTGGGACAACATCAACGTCAAGAACGGGAACATCAACAAGGGCCAGCTCACCTACAACTCCGGTCTCATGCTGCGCGTCATGCTCGCACTCCACTCCCGCACCGGTGAGCCATACTATCTCGAAGAAGCCCTGCGCATGGGCAAGGCCGCGAACTCGATGCTGAGCGGCTCCACCGGCGCTTACCGGGATCACATCAAATGGGCCCACCTGATGGTCGAGGCCGACCTCGAACTCTACCGCGCCACGGCTGACAAGACTTGGTATCAACGCGCCGTGAAAAACGCGGAACACCACTACGCGGAGTGGAAGAAATCACCCGCGGATGACTTGATCACGCAAGCGTCGCTCGCCCGCGAGTTGTGGCTGATCGTCGATCACGAGACCCCCGCCGGCCGGGAGTTTTGGAAAAAGTCTGATAAGGCGAAGGCGCGGTGACATCGTTCCGCGGTCTATCTTTGTCGCAGGTTTCACCTTTTCCCGATCTCAATCAACTTGATCACCCCTCCCTCGCCTGGATCGCGGTGATGGCGATGGTGTAAACGATGTCCTCGACGAGGCAGCCGCGGGATAGGTCGTTGACGGGGCGTTTGAGGCCTTGAAGCACGGGGCCGACGCTGATGACGTTGGCGCTGCGCTGCACGGCCTTGTAGGTGGTGTTGCCGGTGTTCAGGTCCGGGAAGATGAAGACGGTGGCGCGGCCGGCGAGCGGGCTGTCCGGGGCTTTGGTGGCGGCGACGTCGGCGATGGCGGCGGCGTCGTATTGCAGCGGTCCGTCTAACAAAATGTCCGGGCGCTTCCCCTTGGCGAGCCGTGTGGCCTCGCGCACCTTGTCCACATCCGCGCCGGTTCCGGACTCGCCGGTGGAGTAGCTGATCATGGCCACACGGGCGGGAATCCCGAGGCCGATGGCGGATTCGGCGCTCTGGATCGCGATGTCGGCGAGGGTTTCCGCATCGGGGTCC
The DNA here is from genome assembly GCA_036824745.1 of Luteolibacter sp. GTDB lineage: Bacteria > Verrucomicrobiota > Verrucomicrobiia > Verrucomicrobiales > Akkermansiaceae > Luteolibacter. Next base: position 1,588 of record DAISZP010000149.1, on the reverse strand, counting down.
GGGTTCACGGCGCAGTCGCCGTAAACGAGCACCTGATCTGGCAGGCACATGAAGAAGATCGAGGAAACGACGCGGCAGCTCGGTTTGGTTTTGATGATCTGGAGCGCTGGCCGGATGGTATTGGCGGTGGTGTGTTCCGCGCCGGAAACGAGGCCGTCCACCTCGCCGAGCGCGAGCATGGTGGTGCCGAGCCAGACGTTGTCCTCCAGATAGTCCGCGGCGTCCATGGCGGTGAGGCCCTTGTGCCTGCGCATCTCGACCAGTGGATCCACATAACGCGCGCGAACATCGGCAGGATCGATGATCTCCACGTTTTCCGGCAGGTGGACCTGATGGCCGTTGGCCACGCGCAGGATCTCCTCGCGGTTTCCTAACAGGATACAGCGGGCGATGCCGCGCTGGGCGCAGATCGACGCGGCGCGGATGGTGCGCGGCTCGGTGCCTTCCGGCAGGACGATGCGTTTGTCCGCCTGCACCGCGAACTCCACCAGCCGGTAACAGAACGCGGCGGGCGACATGCGGGCCTCGACGGGCGCGGCGGCCTTTTCCGCGAGCCAGACGGCGTCGATGTGGTTGGCGACGAAGTCCATCGACTCGCGGATGCGCTCGATGTCATCCGCGGCGACCTCGGAGCTCATCGTGCTGAGATCGGTGGCGGTCTGCCAACTGTTGGTCGCGACTTTGAGAACGGGCAGCCCGGTTTCAAGTCCGGGGCGGCAGAGATCGAGGATGCCTTCCGGGAGTTCGGTGTCTCCTGTTAGGACAACACCGGCGAAGGCGGTCTTGTTCACGGCGGCCATGGCGACTGCGACAAATACATCCGCGCGGTCCGCCGGGGCGATGAGGATGGTGCCGGGTTTGAAACCGGCGATCATGTTCGGAACCGTGCGGGCGAGCAGCGAGAAATTCCGCACGCGGCGGGTGGTCAGTTCGCCCTCATGGATGATCTTCGCATTGAGATGACGGGCGATGTCCACGGTGCGCGGGGCGGCGAGGTCCGAGCTTTCCGGAACCCCGCCGATGATTGGGAAACCGACGCGGTCGAAGAGCGGGCAGCGGTTTCTAACAGCGATGCGGATTTCCTCCAGCCCGCCGCCGAGCGATTCCGGCGTGTGGTTGATGACGCAGCCGAGAATGTGGCTGCCCTTGAGCCCGCCGAACTCGCGGATCGAGAGCTCCATGCGGGATTCGAAGTTGGCGAAGTCCGCATCGCCATCACCGCGGAGGATTCCCGCGAGAATGATGTGGGCGCTGAGCGTCTGGGCGAGCGCGGCGTTGATGTTCGCGGCGGTGGGCCATTCCTGGGTGTGGACCATGCCCTCGACGACCACGATGTCCGCATCGCGGCAGGACTCGTGATAGCGAGCGACGACGAGCTCCATCAACTGCTCCTCATCATCGGCTGAAATGAGCCGCGCGGCCTCATGCTGCGGGATCGGATCCGCGGGGCGGAGTTGGGTGGTGGAGCGGATGAAATGCGTCGAGCGTTCCGGTCCGGAATCGCCGTTGAAGGTCTGGCCGATCGGCTTGAAAAACGCCACCCGCACGCCGCGGGCGTCCAAGGCGCGGACAAGGCCGAGCGCGATGG
>DAISZP010000148.1:0-11321 GCA_036824745.1 Luteolibacter sp. | reverse complement strand
ATTATGACGCCGTGAAACCGGACGGTGCCCTCCGTTTCGCGGCCATGATGGGCCGGGCCGATGTCTTCGCGCGATCAGGCGATCTGCAGACGATCATGAAGGGAATCGGGGAATATGAACAAGTCATCCGCGAGTCCGGCGATGCGGGCGAGCGCGAGTTCGCTTTCTATCAGAACATCATCCTGCGCATCGCGATGAAGGATCACGCGAAAGCCGCCGAGCTCGCCGGGTTCTATCTGGATCGGAAAAAATCCGGGTTCTCGCGATTCGTCCCGCAAGTGCGTCTCTGCCTCGCAAGGTCCTTCGATGAACGGAACATGAAGGACGAAGCGATCCGCTCTTATGCGGCCATCGGAACGGACCTCGCGGATCACATCGGGGTTTCCGCTCCGGCCATGCTGGGATGGCTGCGGCTGACCTGGGAGCGGAACCAGCCCGGCGATCGCGAGAAGGCCCGCGAGGCAGGACGCTCGTATCTTGACCGCACGAAGGCCATGAAGGACGACATGGCCACCGATGACCGGGAGCTTTGGAACGAGGTGGAAACGCTCGTGAAATCCCTCGAAGCGCAGCCGGACGCCGGATGAACCGTTCGGTTAGAACGAATACAACGCTCCCAGCGAGAGGACGAACGCGGAATCGAACGAAAGGCTAGCAGCCGAGCCGTTGGCGTTCACATCGTAGCTGTCCATTTACTGGTAGCGGCCGGAGGCTTGGATCGCCCTGTCGTCGTTGATCTGATAGATCCCGCTCAGGCCGAGGCAGAAGCCCGGCGGGACCGAGGTTTCGTAATCGCTGCCGGTGCTGGTGCGGGTTCCCAGGCCGCCGATAGTGGCGTTGTTATTGGAGTCCGGCGCGCTGCTGGCGTTGTAGAGGGGCAGGCTCGATTAGGCTGTCTTGCAAGCGCTGTGGTCCACATGGAGACGGAAACCGTTGATCGGCAGTGGCGTGGCGTTGGTGACGCGCATGTCGAGCCCGAACAAGCCGCTCTGGCTGTTGTGCGTGCCCGCTGGTGCCGACTTGGAGCGAGGCCGGATGACCGTGCCCACGGCGGTGGTGGCGGTGATAGAGATCACGGCGGTTCCACGGAGCGGCAGGACGTCCCATGTGCCCACGTGGTTCTGCTTCACGAAATGATCGATCCATTCGTGCGATTCAGAGAATTCCAGGTCGCGTCCGAGCCCGTCGTCAACACAGCTCATTCCGAGTCGAACGCGGTCCGGCAGCGGATTCATGGTGCCGGATCGAGGCTTAATCCCGGAAAAATGCGCCGCGCTCAACCGAAGCTCGGCGGCGCGAAACCGTTCCGATAGGTCCGCCGCACGATCGTCTTCGTGGCTTCCTCGCTGTTGGTGAACGTCAGCGAAGCCTTGTCCCAGCGCAGCTCTTCTCCGGAGAAACGCGTGGCCTTCACCGCGAGCAACGCGGCCTCCGTCATCCGCACGGCGTCCTTGAACGGGCTGCGCAGTTCGGTTTTCACGCCGATGCAGTTGTCCACCCAGGCGTGCCAGTGGTTCATCTTGGGAAACTCGGGCAGGCCGGGCATTTTCAGCCCCGAGATCATCTTGCCATCCCGCCAGACTTCGCAGCGGCCCTCGGCTGTTAGGCAGAGCACGCCGCCCTCGCACACCACCACCGTCATGTTGTTGTCCGCGAATCTGCCAGGTGGCAGGCCGAGCGCCGCACGCGAAGGCGCCTGGCCGGAATCGCTGTAATGGATCGGAAACTGTTTCCTCGCGAACTTGTCCGACGCGACCTGATAGGTGACCGTCGAGTGGCAGGGATTGCTGTGAAACAACGGATTCGGGGATTGCGTGCAATGCGTCAACACCGCCATGGGCGAGACCAGCTCGTCATACGCGTAGAAGATCACATCCAGCACGTGGCAGCCCCAATCGCCGAGGCCGTTGCTGCCGTAGTTCCACCACGAGCGCCAGACGACCGGCGCGATGCCGTCGCGGTAAGGTGTTTCCTCGCAGGCGCACAGCCACAGGTTCCAATCGAGGTTCGCCGGTGGCGACGTGGGCTCGCCCATGCGGCGGTCGATGTTGAAATACTCGCGGCCGTTCGGCGAGTTCACCCAGACGTGGGCTTCGATCGCTTTTCCAAGCATCCCTTGGCGCAGGATCTCCACCGCGGCGCGTCGTCCTGCATTGGCCATCCGTTGGTTTCCCACCTGCGTGACGAGCTCCGGCCTCGCCGCGATGGCTTTTTCCATCATCGCCAGCTCCTCCAGTTGGTGGACCAGCGGTTTCTGCCCGTAAACGTGCTTTCTGTTAGCCATCGCCGTCAGCATGATCGGCGCGTGGCTGTGGTCCGGCGTGGAAACGATCACCGCATCGAACTTGTCCGCGTGTTTCGCGAAAGCCTCGCGGTAGTCCCGGCACTGGAATGCCTGCGGATGATCCGCCGCCGCCTGGGCCAGCGCCTTCGAGTCCACATCGCATAGTCCCGCGATCTCCACCGCCGGATGGGACGCCACCTGATGGCGGTCCTGCCCGCCGATCGTGCCTACCACGCCGATGGACAGCACGCGCAGCTTCGAGTTCGGCGAGACCGCCCCGCCCTGTCCCTGAGCGCGCCCCAAGGCGCTGAGTCCGAGCCCTGCGGCTCCGGTGGTCCAAAGAAATCGGCGGCGGTTCATGGGGTGCGGCATGTGGCGGATTCTACTCGCCGGAACTTGCGGATTTTTCAACCGATGAGCCACCCCAAATTGCTTGCCCGGGCACGCGGCATGTCGTCTGTAATGCCCGCAGCACCGGGTTCGCATGATCCGGCCCGATTCATGAGCGGACCGCGCACACACCTCAAACATGGCATCCGCGCCGTCATCGGCCGCGAGCGCTGGGCATGGATCGCCCGCAAGCTCGACAAACATCCGCCGCCGCTCTCCGACTCCGAGCTGGCCACCGCGCTCAAGCGCGCCCAACGCTTGTTAGACGCCGGAAAGGTCTCCGAGGCGCGTGCGATTCTCGACGGCGCGTGGCGGCCCCACCGCATCCGCCCGCCGCGGCGCAGGCAGATGGCCGTCCTCTATCAGAAAGCCGGCGCGCTGCCCGAGGCTCTCAGAAACTGGCGCGCGCTCCTGCGCAAGCTGCCGAAGAACGCGATGGCCCTGCGCCGCATCCGCGAGCTCGAAGCGGGGATCGTCCTGGAAAATGCCACCGCCGATCTCGACCGCGGAAACCACGCCTCCGCGCGCCGCGCGCTTGAGACCTATCTGGCGAAACACCCCGCGCACAGCGCCGCGAACCGCCTGCTGATGACCACCCACATCCGCTCGGGGAAACCCGGCCTCGCCGAGCAGCTCGCCGCCAGAGCGACCGAGACCGGGAAAGCCAACCATGCCCCCATGGCGAATCTCGCCATCGCCTACGAAACCGCCGGCCGCATCGACGAAGCCGCCCGCACATGGGCCGATCTCGCCGCCCGTTCCGATTCCTCCCTGAACCTCCGCATCGGCAGAATCCACAGACTCCTCAGCCAGCAAGCCGCCAAAACGCCCAAGACCACCCTCGCCGCCAAGCCCGCGCCCGATTCCGCCACCGAGCTCGACGAAGCCTACCGCCTCGGCGACGAACGCAGGCTCCATCGTTTGTTAGACCGCTGCGACGATCCCGCCCTCCGCGAGATTTTCGAGATCAAGCAGATCTATCGGACCAGCAGTTGCGCCGATGCCTTCGAGCGCGCCGATCGTTTCCTCAAAAACCATCCGCCCAGCCACCTCGCCGCGCGCCAGCCCGAGCTCCGCGAACTCCAATGGCGCTCCCTCGCCCGCCTTGGCGAATACCAGCGCGCCGAAGATCTCCTGAAACACCTCGATCTCGATCCGCTCGACCGCTCCCTCGCCGAGCTCGACGTCTGGTGGCGCGCCGATCCCGCCCGCGGCCTCGCCCTCACCTCCCGCCTCTGGTGCGGCCCCGGCGATCCCGCCCGCACCAGCCTCCTCTTCTGCGCCCTCCCCCTCATCCTCCACGATGTGGAAACCGCCGCCAAACACCTCGGCATGGACCTCGCCCGCCGCGAACACCTCCGCATCCCCCTCCCCGGCGATCACCTGCTCTGCGCCTACGACCTCGAGCGCCGCCGGGGAAACCTCCCCGAAGCCGAGAGCCTCCTCTCCCGTTTCTTCAACCGCCAGAAACTCGAAACCCCTCACGGACTCCCCCGCGGCTTCGATCACCTCTCACTTCATCTCCCCTCCTATCACGGCGGCCCGCTCGTCACCGTCATCATGACCTCCCACAACGCCGGCCGCACCCTCCCCCTCGCCCTCGGCTCCATCCTCGCGCAAACCCACGCCCGCCTCGAAGTCATCATCGTCGATGACGCCAGCAACGACGAAACCCTGGACCTCCTGCTCGCCGCCGCCTCCCGCGATCCCCGCGTCACCGTCTATCAGAACCAATCCAACGCCGGCACCTATCTCTCCAAAAACTTCGCCCTCCGCCGCGCCCGCGGCGAGTTCATCACCTTCATGGACTCAGACGATTGGGCACACCCCCGCCGCATCGAGCGCCACCTCGCCCACATGCGCGGCCGCCCCGGACTCATCGCCTCCACCTCCGATTGGATCCGCATGACCGACCAAGGCCGCCCCCACCTCCGCCCCTGGCCCGCCCAGTTCACCCACATGAACCCCGGCTCCCTCTTCATCCGCAGAAACGTCTTGGAGGAAATCGGCTACTTCGACCACGTCCGCATCGATGCCGATCTCGAATACCTCCTCCGCCTCCGCGGCCAGTACTCCCCCGAGGCCATCAGCCGTGTTCCCGCCACCCTCACCATCGGCCGCTTCCGCGATGACTCCCTCACCCGCGCCGGCGTCGGCGCCCAGGACGTGGAACTCTACTCCCAAACCCGCGCCGACTACCGCATGGACACCCTCCGCTGGCGCCGCGAGCGTTACGCCCAAGGCGAAACCCTCTTCCTCGATCCCGCCTCCCACCCCCGCCCCCTCCCCGCCGCCCTCCCCATCCACGCCGGCTGCGTGCCCCAGGTCACAGAGTTCCAAGCCGCCGCCGCCCACGCCTGACCTCCCCCCAAGGTGGCGCGCCACCGCCGGGGGCGCACGCCAAAGCACCGCTGCCTCCCATCCAGTAACGGCCGCGTCTCATCCAGTAGCGGCGACATCCCGCCCAGTCACGGCGGCCTTCCACCCGGTAAAAGCTGCTTCCCACCCGGTAAAAGCTGCTTCCCACCCAGTAACGGCTGCTTCCCACCCAGTAACGGCTGCCTCCCACCCAGTAGCGGCGGCATCCCATCCCGTAGAAGCGGCATCCCAACCGGTAGAAGCCGCATCTCACCCAGTAGAAGCGGCGTCCCTTCCCGTAGCGGAATCGTTCGTCATTTGGAGGAATCGTTCACCATTCCCACTATTTTCCGCCCCCAGCCCGGCACCGGCCCCGCGCTCGCCGGGCTCCGCATCCATCACTCCCACCTTGACGCCAACCCGTCACCCATTTAATCGACTAGCGGGAATCCCCCACAAACCTACCCACCTATAACCCTACAACCCATGTCAGACTACATCCCGCAAGATAAAGACGCACGCTTCAGCTGGAGCTCCACCTTCATGACCTTCTTCCTGGACGATCCCACCGCCCTCGGCTTCACCTCCGCGGACGCCTCCGCCATCACCCCGCTCTGGACCGCCTACTCAGACGCCTACGCCGATCTCCCCGCCAAGGAAAACGCCTACCGCTCCGCCGTCGTCACCCTGGAAGACACCAGCGCCACCTTCATTGCCGACGTCCGTTCCCTCGTCGCCCAAGTCCAGACCAATCCCGCCATCAGCGATGAAGTCCGCGCTGCCGCCGGCCTGCCCATCCGCAGCAAGACCCGCACCCCCGCCAGCGTTCCCACCCACCGCCCCGTCGCCGAGGTGGACGCCTCCCAGCGCCTCCAGCACCTCATCGAGTTCCGCAATCAGGGAGCCACCAACAAAGCCAAGCCCGAGGGCGTGCGCGGATGTGAAATCTGGTGCGCCATCGGCCCCGCCGCCACCCTCGCGGATGCCCGCTACCTCGCCACGGACACCGCCACCCCCTACCTCGCCACCTTCCCCCCCGAGGACGCCGGAAAACCCGCCCACTACTTCCTCCGCTGGGTGAACACCCGCAACCAACCCGGCCCCTGGAGCGAAACCGTCACCGCCACCATCGGCGGATAATCCAAACCCCATTCCCCAATCCCATCCCGGCCGCCGCCAGTCACCTGTCGGCGGCCGTTTCATGTTCCGGGCTGCTCCAAAATCCAAACATCTCTCGGCTTTCAGCCTCTATCGAAGCGCCAAAATTCTCGAATTCATTTCCGCCCTTGGCAATCCAGCAATTAAATTGTCACCTGAATGCCATTAAGCGATGCAAGATTCGTCCACGAAACCAAACGCCGGGCCTGATCGACCCGTTGAAAATTTCTTTCTCGAAGAACTTCAGTTCGATCTCAGGAACCCGCGGTATGGAACCGGAGCTTCACGGATTCATACCGAGCGAGATGCGCTAGACCACATCGTCAAGATGTTTGGAGTAAATGACGTCCTGAGCTCGATCGCGGTGAACGGATTTTTTGATTCAGAGCCCTTGGTTGGCATCCGTTTGGCCGGCGATAGCCGAGTGAAGATTGTGGAAGGAAACCGCCGACTAGCGGCATGTTTGATCCTGGCTAACGATGATCGAGCCGCTAGTCAAAGTCGACTCAGTGAACACTACTCAAAAATCCATGCTGAACACGGGAAAAAGCGAATCACTCCAGTTCCGGTAATCGTCTATCAAGGTGAGCACGCACTCAAAGAGGTTCTTCCCTACATCGGGGTCCGACATATTGTTGGTTTCCTTGAATGGGATTCGTATGCAAAAGCCGCATGGGTCGATGATGTTCTCCGGGATCACAACCTCACGCTAGACGAGGTTCAAAAAATGGTAGGAGACAAGAATGACACTATACCGCGAATGCTCGCCGGCTACCGGTTCGTGAATCAACTTGTAGCAAGTGGCCATTTCCGTGGGGATCAAAGCCAACGCAAAGGGCGAGGAAGCAATCCAGATTATCCGTTCTCATGGATTTACACAGCTCTGGATAACCCACCGGTCAAAGAATTTGTTGGATTCAAGGAAACTGAAGGCGTCCCAGACGAGATGCCCATACCTAAAGAGAAACTTGAAGATGCAGGTATGCTGCTCACTTTCATGTTTGGCGACAAGAACCGCGGAGTTGCAGCAGTTGTGGAAGATAGCCGTGAGCTTGGGGAACTTGCTAAAGCTCTGCGTGATCCCGTTCTTCGCAATCGCCTTAAGGAAGGCAAGAAGTTGAGAGTTGTAGTCGAAGAAGCCCGGCCTACCATTGATCGGCTACAGGAAGGATTTCAGCGCGTTGCGGATCAACTTAGGGATATGTCAGGACTGATTGTTCCCGGAAATATCGAGCCCGATACTGCATTGGGATTGATTGCGCCAGCAAAGTTGGTGAGCAATCTTTCGAAGAAGGCGCTTGGCGACCTATTGGCGATAATGGCGGGTCAAGATGAATCCAAAGTGGATCAATAGGGCAATGAATCCAGACAAATGGGCCGAGAGGCACACTGAGTTCCGAGCCGCTCTCGACGCTGATCAGGTTGAGTGTCGTGCGATGCTTGAGGGGCTCGCGAGCGTTGAGGCGGGAATGGAAGACGAACGAATTTCCGGCATGGTAGACGATCAGTTGGTTGATGCTGGCAATAGTTGGGCGGAGCGCCAAGCCGTCCTCGAGTCGCTGAGCAGTTCGATTTCTGAAGAGTTGGCCCGTCGAAGCGCCGTCATGAAGGATGCCTATCCATTTGTTGTAAGTGGTGGATCCTTGGCTTATTCTCCGAGCAAGACCGGGGTTTATGAATTTTGTCTAGCCGTGGCTCGAAATCCAAAAGGCACTTCCGAGGGAAAACCTCACGCTTCCACTGTGTTTGAATGGATAGCCCGCGACGTGCTGGCACTACATATCGGGACGGGTGCCCGCGGATTCAGGACCGGATGGCCTCCGCACGAGTCTGAAGGACGCGGAACCAGAACCAAAGAAACGTTTGAGCTGCTCTCAAAGCAATGCGGAGAGTTCATTTGGGACCCGCAGCAATACTTGCCCAATGACCCTCCGCCCAAATTACTGAAGGACGCCGGGCTTGATGTTGTAGTCTGGAAGCCATGGCCAGATGGCAGGCTTGCTCAATTATTCGCTCTAGGCCAATGTGCATGTGGGAAGAATGACATAGACGAAAACAAAGCTCGAGAATTGAGTATTGAGAGACTGGAACGATGGCTGCGACCACTCTGCCTCACGAAGCCTCTACGTTGTTTTTTGGCGGCGCATCACATCCCAAATACTTGTCACCTATACGATCTTTCCAGAGACGGCGGCTTGGTGTTCGACAGGGCACGATTGGCGATGTTGGCAGAATCAACACCTGAAGCGGTGGCGACTAATGCGGGAATTGATTACCATGTGCTTGCGGCTTTCTATGCTAACCAGCAAGCTGCTTGACCAAAGCCTGTGCCACGGCACCGAATAGCGGTGGCGGAACTGCGTTTCCGATTGCCCGAAATCTCTCTTCAACCGTTCTTACAGAGAACGAATCGGGACTTGGAAAACCCTGAAGTGCTGCAGTTTCCAAATAGCTGAATCGCCTTGCATTACCTTCTGAAGTGAATTCCCAATGATCGGTTTCAACTTTTCGAAGAGCGGGAGAATCCGGGTGCAGACCCACATGCCGCCAATGCGCGACTACGCACGGAGATTGTTGATTCCATTCCCTGCGTCGATTTCGTGAAAGATAGTACCAATGAAATGGTTCTTCGTTGTAGGAACCGGACGGCGCATTCCGCAGGTGCCAAATCTTGGACTTTAATGTTTCATATGGCTGCTCTGTTCCTGGTCCGTGAGTGGGTTTGGGAAACTTGAATCGCTTCCTTTCCGACGAGCGGATACCAACGATGAACAGGCGTTTTCGATCTTGCGCTAATCCGTAGTTCTTCGCGTCGAGCACCTGCCAAGTGGCACTATAGCCAGCCAAACGAAAGCGAGTTAACTGGGCTCGCAGCAAATGGGCATTCTGTGAAAAGCGCATCCCGTCAACGTTTTCCACGATGAAGGCTCTCGGCCGAATTTTTCTCAACGCTCGATCATAGTGACGGTAAAGAAAATTAATCTTATCCTCGTCGTTTCGACGCCCACCTTGGCTGTAACCTTGGCATGGATAGCAACCAACCAGCAACTCAGCACTCGGAAACTTGTCCACCTTCCCAATATCGCAGTGCAGGATTGTTTGTTTTTCTCCTGTGACAGCTTCGTAAAGTTCACACGCTGCCTCACTAGCATCGTTAGCCCATACGGCACGGACCCCAGCCTCCCGCAAGCCAAGGTCGCTTCCGCCACAGCCTGAAAACAGCGAAACGGCGTCAAGAGCGTCTTTTGGAAACGATGTTGAACAAGTAGCCTTCATTGGGATCGGGGTTCTTTTTGCACAAGCACGATATTGCGGCAAGAATAGCCTCGGTATTTTTCGCTGGCATTCGGGTCTCACAAAACCGTTCAGGCTACTCCCGACCGAGGATCGAGAATCAATTCCTAATTCCGGCACATTTTAGACCTCTGCCTCAACCCAGCGCCTCGCAGGAGAGTTCCACCTTCAACTGGCTGCGGGCGCCGGGTTCGAGGGTGAGGGCGTTGGTTTTGACGTTGCCGGATTCCACGCAGAGCATGTGGGGCCATTCGTCGTCGCCGAAGTCGGGCATGCGTTGGGATTTGGCGATCCAGGGGTTCCAGACGACGGTGGAGAGGGAGCCGGATTTGGCGACGGTGATGCGGCGCTTCATCGTGGGATCGAGGATCTCGACGGTGCTGTCGGTGTTCTGATAGAGGCGGTCGGTCTCGGCGGTGAAGCGGATGGAGTCCTCGGTTTCCAAGTGGGTCTCGCCGGTGAGGGAGTCGAGATAGGAAGCACCCTTGAGGCCGGTGACCCGCACCTGATGGATGTCTCCGACCTGGAAGTAGGTGTGGAGGCAGGTTTCGAAGGTGGCTTCGGTTTCGCCCTGGTTGGAAACGGTGAGCTCCATGACGAGGGTGGGGCCGACGATGACGGTGAAGTCCACGGCGAGCGGCTGGCTGTCCGGCAGGTGGAAGGAGACGCGGATGGAACCGTCCGGCAGCTCGATGGACTCGGTGAGGTCCCACTGGGTGAGGCGGGCGGTGCCGTGGGCGGGGTGCCCCTCGCGTCCGCCGAACCAGGGGAAGATGATGGGGACGCCGCCGCGGATGGGCTGGCCGGGAGTGAAGTGGCTTTTTTCACTGCGAAAGAGAAGCGGATCGCAGCCCTTGGCCTGATAGAGGGCGAGGTGCGCGCCGTTCAGATAGATCTCCGCCTCGGCCGCCGCGGCGAGGATTTTCACGGCGGGCAGGCCGCCGTTTCCGGAGAAGCGGACGACCTTGTCCGGGATTTGGTGGTTGAGGGACATGAGGACTTACTTCTTCTTGCGCAGGAAGGGCGGGAGATCGAGGTCCTCGCCCTCGAAGACGTTCGGGTTCTCGCCCTCGAAGCGGCCGCGCGGGGTGGAGTCCAGGCCGAGCTCGCTTTGCGGGCCGGCGGCCTTGATGCCGAGCTTGAGCTTCGGAGACTCCGCCTCGGGCTCGGACGCGGGCGCGGGCTGCGGTTTCGCATCGATGGAGAGATTCTTGGGTCCCTTGGCGGTGGTCCATGGGGCGACGCCTGCCGGGCGCTTGCGCGGGATGGGGGTGAAACCGGAGGCCTCAAGCCCGGGCATGTCGAAATCGGCCTCGTCTTCGATCGGTTCCGGATCCGGCTCGGCCTCGACGTAGGCTTCGGCCTCCTCCTCCTGGGCGGCCACGGAGACGAAGCTGGCGACGTTGATGGTCTCCGGCCCGGATTCCTCGGGAGCGGTTTCCGGTTCCTCTTCGAGTTCTTCCTCAAGTTCCGATTCGATGTGCGGCCCGGGCTCGGCAGCCACTTCGGGTTCCGGCTCGGGTTGGAGGATGAGGACGGGTTCCTCGATCACGGGCTCGGGCTCAGGAGCGGGTGCGGGTTCCGGCTCCGGGGTGGGCGCTGGAGCGGGTTTGTGGGAAATGATTTCCGGTTCGGCGAAGGGGCGCTCGTCGTCGAACAAGGAAGGAGCGGAAGCGGCCGCCGCGGACGAGAGCGAGCGGCGGAACTTGGACATTTGGGAACCGGGCGAGGGCGGCTCGGCCACGGGCTCGGGTTCCGGCTCCTGATAGACCGGGGTTTCCACGGCGACGGGCTTGCGCGGTGTGAAAGCGGGCACCGGCTCCTGCGCCGGAGTTTT
>DAISZP010000147.1:0-11333 GCA_036824745.1 Luteolibacter sp. | reverse complement strand
CGGGGAGACATCGTCGTCTGCTATCTATCGGAAATCATGTTCCACGGCTCCGGCAGCGGCATCGTCGCCGCGGATTTCATGAACTTCAGCGAGGTTCCGGACGCGATCCAGCTCCGCGGCTGGAGCCAACTCCCCGAGGGCGCGGCGCGCAGCGGCCTGTTAGGCCGGGTCCTGCCGCTCTACCGCTATCGCAACTCGCTGTCCCATCGCGCGCTCGGCTGGGACATCACCCATCTCGAACAACGCCGCTTCGACCAATCGCTGGAGACCGATCTCGAAGCTCAGGCAAAACGCCGCGCGCCATCGCTCGGGCTTGGTGAGGCCTCGCGCTTCGAGGAGGCCGCGTTCGCCAGAATGACCTCGGAACTCGTGGAAAAAGGCTGCACGCTGGTCGTCATCTCCGGCGACACGCACCCCGCGCTGAGGCGTCACATGAATCCGGAGGTGATCGCCCACCAGGAGCGTTTCCTCACCGGCCTCGCCGCCCGGCATCCCCAAGGGTTCGTGCTGCTCCACGGCAGTGATTTCTTCCCTGCCCGCGACTCGGACTTCACGGATCTCGTCCATTTCAACGACGACTCTCAACGGAGGTTCACTCTAGGGCTCTCCCGATATCTAACCGACCTGCCGGAGGCCGCGGCGATCTCCAACTGATGAACGGCGGAATTCCCGAACTTCTTGTGGTGATGCCGGTTTACAACGAACAGGCGTCCGTGGAATCCGTGATCCGGGAATGGATGGCGGAACTGCGAACCGTCACGCCGGAATTCCGGCTGCTCGCCATCGACGACGGATCGACCGACCTGACGGCCGGCATCCTAGGAGACTTGCGGAATGAGTTCGGGGAACAACTCGAATGGTCGAGCCGTCCGAACCGCGGCCACGGCCGGACATGTCTCGAAGGATACCGCCGCGCGCTGGATCTCGGCATTCCTTACATCCTGCAGATCGATTCGGACGGCCAGTCCGATCCACGGCACTTCAGCGGGTTCTGGGAGCTCCGACATCAGTTCGACGTGATCTACGGCAAGCGCTCGCGTCAGGATGGCCTACAGAGGATCGTCGCCAGCACCGTCCTGCGGATCGCGCTCAAGTGTCTGGCGAAGGCCGATTGCGTGGATGCCAACGTCCCCTATCGCCTGATGAACACGAAGGCCTGTGCGGATGGAATTCAATCCGTTCCGGAAGACTTGTCGCTGGCAAACGTCGGGCTCGCGGTGATTCTTAAAAAGAGTCCATCCGTCCGTCACGGAGAGGTGCCGATCCATTTCCCGCCGCGCCGGGGCGGCGAACCATCGGTGCCACTTTCGAAGTTTGCGGCCAAGGCCATCGAATTGTTCGCCCAACTCAAGAAAGCGGGAATCATTTGAAACAAATTTGGCACGCACCCTTCGTCACCCACATGAACCCTCCCCCATTCATCACATGATCAAACCTTCTGGCAATACTTCCATGGTCCGGACGGGTCTGCTGATGCTGGCAGCCTTGGTTGTCGGACTGGCAGCGATCACCCACCAGAGCCTGTGGATGGATGAGGGCAGCGGCGCGTTCAAAGCACTGATGCCCACCTTGAAGGAATGGTGGACGATGACGCTCACGCTCGGCGGATCGGATGTCCAGATGCCGGTTTACATGTTCCTGTTGTGGTGTTGGGCGAAAGTGGGTGCGCTGAGCGAGTATGCGTTGCGCTGCATCAATCTGCCCTGGCTGATCCTCATGGTGTTCGCGTTGCGGCGCGTGAGATTCTGGCCGCTGGTGTGCCTGACATCCCCCATCGTGCTCTACTACGTGGGAGAGTTGCGACCCTACACTATGCAGATGGCCTGCGGAGCCATGGCGGCCGCGGCGTTCGGAACATTGATCGCCAACCGCGATCACGAGGGATTCAAAGGTCTGCACGAAGCCGCCGCCGCCGCGTTGCTCCTCGCATGTAGCAGCCTCACCGCCGCGGTCTGGGCCGCGGGTGTCGCGCTCGGCGTGGCGATGCTCCGTCCGGACTGGCTTCGCCGCGGGGGATTCTGGCTCAGTCTGGCGCCATGGGCTGCGGGCGCGTTTCTGATAGGCGGATACTACCTCTTCACCCTGCTCCAGGGATACCGCGCGGCCAGCATGGAAAAGGCCAGCATCCTGAGTGTCGGATTCGGTTTCTACGAACTGTTAGGCCTGTTGGGGCTCGGTCCCGGGCGCAACGAACTGCGGTCCAGCCCGATGGCGGCGGTATCCCACCTTCATCTGCTGGTGCCCGCGGCGCTTTGCATCGGTGGCGCGTGGATCGCGGGCTTCCGCGCGTGGGCGAAATCCACGCCAATCCGCAGCGTGGTGGCGGTGGCCTGCGCGGTGTTGGTTCCCGTTTTCATCCTCACCGCGGTGGGCTTCGCGCAGGACTTCCGCGTGCTCGGGCGTCACATGAGTCCCGCCGTTCCGGCGGTGTTGCTTCCGATCGCGGGAGCCTTCAACCTGACAGGCGGCGCCGCCCGTCGCGGGCTTCTGTTGGGAGGAAGCGCGGTGCTTTTCATGATCGCCTCCTCGCTCACCCTCCGATTTCTCGAGCGCCACGCGCGTGACGACTACCGGAGGGCCACCGGGATCTGCATCGAGTCCCTGAAACAAGGCAAGACCGTCTGGTGGCAGGCGGACATGAACGCCACACGATATTACGCATACCGCCACGGCGGCATTCCCATGGTCAACGCCATCCAGATCCTCGAGTCCGAGCCGCCGAGCGGTTTCATGTTCGCGGATGTGGTGGTGATCAACCGGCCGGACTTCCGCTACCCGGGCGGCAATCACCGGGCCGAGCTGAAACGGAACTCTTTCGAAAACGCCGGAACGTTCACGGGGTTCGAAGTGTGGAAGACCAACTACTGAATCCGTCGACCGCATGAGCGGCCCCCGCATCCATCTCGCATCCTACGCGACTCCGATTTTCCTGCCGCGCCAGTGGTTTCTGGAACGCTCCGCCATCGCCAACAAGGTTTGCGATAGCGCAACCTCGTGGCGGCCGAAGGATCTGACCACGGCGGGCTTCCAGAAACGCGCACCCTTGATTTCCCTGAGTTCACGAGGATCCGGATATTGGGCGTGGAAGTCGTTCATCATCGAACATCACCTCCGTGACATGCCCGATGGTGACATTCTCCTCTATTGCGATGTCGGCCGGCGCAACGATTTCAAACTCCTGCATCAGCCGCTGGATCCCTATCTCCAGTGGATGGAGGAACGCGGACAGGACGTCATGCCGGGTGTTCGAATCCCATGGAAGGGACCGATGTCGATGTGGACCAAACGCGATGCCTTCGTCTTGACGGAAATGGACACCCCGGAGGCACACGGCGCCTGCCCGGTCCAGGCGAGTTTCTCGCTGTGGCGAGCCGGGCCGCAGGCACGGCGGTTTGCGAAGAAATGGATGGACTGGTGCGCGGAACCACGCTTGATCGGTGATGAGCGGGGAAGCTGTGGACTTCCCGAGCTCGAGGACTTCAAGGACCATCGCCACGACCAATCCCTGCTCACGCTGCGGTGCCTCCAACACGGAATCGAAGGATTGGACCTCGGACTGGAAATGCCCGCCATCGATACCCAGCACCCATCGGAAGTGAGCGATTGGAAATTCCATACCGGCTCATCCGGCACTCCCGCCTCCGGAAAACTCCTGCACGCCGCTGCGAAAACCTGCGGTTGGATCGAGAAAACCGTCCGCAAACGGGTGAAGATCGGTTAGCAAGACACCACCATGAACCGTCGCTCCCACCCGCATGACCCGCACATTTCCAACGGAAAGCTGGCCGGACTATTGATCCTTCTATCGAGGAGGAGACCCCCTGGATTGTTTCGCCTCTATTCCGCTTATCTGAATTGCGACCTTGGAATGGCCCTGCCGGAATCGGTTTTCCTACCGCATCCCTTCGGTATTGTCGTCAGCAGCGGCGTCGAATTCGGCGAGGATGTGGTGATCGGACAACAAGTCACGATCGGCAATCGAAGTGGCGTGATGGCCGCACCGAAGATCGGCAACCGGGTTTACATCGGTGCCGGAGCGAAAATCCTCGGGCCGGTGACCATCGGTGACGATGCGGTGATCGGAGCGAACTCGGTGGTGACCAAGGATGTGCCCGCGGGAGCCACGGTAGTGGGAGCCAACCGGATTCTCACCAAACGCTGATCTGACGGGCATACCATTCTCTCGGCATGAATCCCGGAATCCGATCCATCGCGGCATTCACCCGGGGCTATTTCGGTTTTTTGGAACAGCAGGGCGTGAGATCCGCGGTGCTTCACGGCGGAGAGGACGGATTTGAACGGAAGCTCAGCGATGTGGACCTTGTGGTTGATTCCGCGGGCTACAAGCGCATCGGGCATCTCACCCGGAAATATTGCGAATCATCCGGTTGGCTGCTGTGTCAGATCCTGCAGCACGAAACCACCGCCTCGTATCTGGTCTGCTGCGATTCGAGCGATCCCGGACAAGCTGTCGCGTTGGACGTTTGTTCCGACTATCAGCGAAACGGGACGGCATTCCTCACGGCGGATCAACTGCTGGAGAACCGGGTCCGCCTCACCTGGGGCGGCTTCGGACTCAAACCGGACACCGAACTGATGTACCGCTTCGCAAAGTCGGCGGCGAAAGGCAAGGATCCCAAGGCGAGCCATGAGGAGTTTTCCAACTATCCGGAAAGCGCGAAGGCCGGGTGCGCGCATTGGCTCGCGGATCGATTCGGAATCAGCATCAACGACTGGACTGAGGAACAAGTCGCCACTTCGTTGGCAGCCCTCCAATCACGATGCAGACATCGTCCGCCGCTGAGCCAACCCCGTTCCTTGAAGCGCGTCGTTTCAAGAATGTGCCAGCCCACCGGCATGGTGGTGGTTACCGGAGCGGAACGTTTCAAATCGACCGCCGTTGAACTGCAACCGATCTTCGACGGTTTGTTCTTCCGGCGATACCGGGAAGTTTCCTCCTGGCACGCGACGCTGGCAAATGACTTGCTCATCAGCACCCTCATCGTCGTTCCGCACCTTCCCTTTCCCTGGAGAAACCTGATCCCCGGCTCGGCTCAATTCCACGTAAGCGGGTCCGGCTCGCAGGACCCGATATCCGTGGCCCTGGCAGCCCGGCTCGCCGTGCGCTGTGCCCGTTGGCATCCCTGATCGCCACTCTCCATTCCCCGAATATCCAACGGCATGCCATTCATCGCGTTTCTTGGTTGTGATGGAAGTGGAAAATCCACGGTCATCAGCGCCGTCACCCGGCAACTGAAGGAATCCGGAATTCCGGTCCACACCGGACATTGGCGGCCGAAACCGTTCGCCGGAGGAAACCCTTCAGCCCCTTCCTCCGCGGATGATCCTCACGGTCAGTCTCCGAGGGGGACCTTGGGCTCCCTGATCAAACTCGGCTGGCTCTGGACCAATTGGTGGACTGCCTGGCTGCTGCATCTCGGACGGGAAAGCCGGCATGGAATGCTCGTCTTCGATCGTTACCACGGCGACCTGCTGGTGGATCCGCGACGCTACCGTTACGGAGGCCCCATGTGGCTCGCAAGGATGGCCAGCCGCTGCATGCCGCAACCCGATCACGTGTTCTTCCTCGATGCTCCTCCCGAAGTCCTGCTCTCCAGAAAGCGGGAAGTCGATGAGGCAGCCTTGATCAAGTCCCGGAATGCCTACCTTGAGTTCTGCCAAGGATCCAATGGATTCCACATCATCGACGCCCGGCCATCCGTCGAAACGGTGACCCGACAGGTGATGGATTGCCTCGGACGATAGTTCCCTTGATCGGCAGACCTGTCAGGAAAATCCCCACAATCAAATCAAGACCGTCCCGACTATCGGAATTTGCCACAATAAACCAAGTTTTCGGCAGCTCCCAAAAGCCTCCGATCTTGCATCAAAACCCCAATCATCCTCCCCTCACCGCCGGCGCGAATCTCCGCACTGTGCCTTCGGAAATCGCCACGGTCAACGCGAGCCACTACAACTCGTCGCCGACTTCCGCGATTCCTCTGGGCCGCAAAACGGATCCGGGCTTCTCGCCCTCGGCCAGAGGCGCATCTTCGCTGGGCCTCCCGCACATTCGGATCGTTCATTGGGCTCCGCAGTTCGGATCCGCAACCGGCACCGGAACCGCCATCGCCAAATGGATCGAATGCCTCACTCCCACCGATGTGCAAGTCGTGGTGGTCGCACCACCGAGAGCAGGCGCAATCCAGGCATTGCCGGACTCCGTTCGAATCACCGGAAGCCGCGGCCTGATTGGCAGACTTTTCGAGTTCTGGCGCACGATCCGGAAGACGGATCTGGTTCATCTTCACGGCGGATTCGATCTGAAACTGAGCGCGATCTATCTGATACTCACCTTGGAGCGGATTCTCCGGTGGATCGAGGTGCGGCCTTTGAAAATCCTGCTCACACCGCACGGCGCGCTCTCGCATCAGGTTTTCACCCGAAAATCGTGGAAGAAGAACCTCTACTGGCACTTTCTAGACCGCACGCTCACCAAACAAATCGATCTCGCCATCTGCTCAACACCGCGTGAGGCGCGGGAACTCAGTGAATTGATGCCTCACATCCGTACCGAGGTCGTTCCCTTGGTGATCGAAACATCGGGATCGGAGCCCCCTGCCCGGAAAAAGGGAAATCCCACCACCGCCCCTCTGCTTTGCACGCTGGGCCGCTACGACATCAACATGAAGGGACTCGATCTGCTGATCGGGGCGGTGAAAAAACTCAATGCCGAAGGATTTCCAGTGAAGTTGCGGTGCATCGGATACGACCGCAATCACGGAACAAAAGTTCTCGACGACTACGTTAAGTCCGTGAACGCCGAGCACTTGGTGGAATGCGCGGGTCCGAAGTTCGGTGAGGAAAAGGAACGGGCGATTCAGGAATGTGACTTGTTCTGCATGTCCTCCCGCTACGAATCCTTCAGCTATGCCCTCACGGAAGGCATGGAAAGCGGGCTGCCCGTGCTCGTCGGTTCAGGTGCCTGCGTGACGAGTTTTTTCAGCGAGGAACAAAAACAACAACTGGTGGTGGCTCCGGAAATCGATGCGTGGGCCGCCGCGATCCGCCGACTTATGGCGGATCCCGAGGCGAACCGCCGTTGTGTCTCCATGGCCCTGCAGGATCTCCGCAACCGCTGCGCTCCGGCGCGGGTGGGAGAATCCCTGAAGCGAATCTACATCGCGGAAGTTCGCCAGAGCGGGCTTTTCGGTTTCACCTTGGATTGAAAATCCCCTTCGGAGCAGCCGTCGGATTGGGTTGGCTTGAACCGACGCCGTTTGCCAGTTAGATCATCCGTCTCCGCCCATGCATTCGGTCATGACCTTGTTGAGGAAGATCCACTGGAAGATCCGATGGCGGATCCTGAAGTCTCCGTTTGTCATCCGTTCATGGCATCGAGGCTATCGCATCAGCGTCCCCCTGAGCGGATCCGCCGCGCAAATCTATTACCGGAAGTACTCCGAGCCCGAAGTGGCCGCCTGGATGTCCCGCCACATCCGCCCCGGAGACCGCTTCATTGACGTCGGCGCACATGTTGGCGAATACAGCCTGATCGCCGCATCCGCCGCGGGTCCCCAAGGAGAGG
Organism: Luteolibacter sp.; assembly: GCA_036824745.1. Classification (GTDB taxonomy): domain Bacteria; phylum Verrucomicrobiota; class Verrucomicrobiia; order Verrucomicrobiales; family Akkermansiaceae; genus Luteolibacter. Next base: position 3,745 of record DAISZP010000147.1, on the reverse strand, counting down.
TGGTCGCTCTGGAACCCCAAGCGGACCTCTGCGGATTCATCGAGCGCAATTTCAGGGACAACCGCATACCTAACAGCCGGGTGATCCATGGCGCGCTCGGCGATCATTGCGGAAGCTGCCGCTTGTTCGCCGACGAAAAAACCAAGGGCGCGGTGCTCGATCTTGCCACCGGCGACGCCGGCATTCCGATGCTGGACATCCCAACGCTTCTCGGAGACGAGCCATGGAGCGGGCGGGTCTGGATGAAACTCGATGCGGCCGGATTCGAACTGCCCTGCCTGATCGCGGGGCGGGAATCCCTATTGAACCACCGCGTCCATCTCATCCTCAAGGCCTACAACAGTGTGGAAATCGCCAACCGCTTTCCCGAGGTGAAATCCTCCACGCCGGAAATCCTCGCGTCGATGGGCTACCGGTGTTTTGTCCTCCATGGAAACTCCATCCAGCCATGGACGGGCAAGGTCCATGGTTACTGCTATACGGTGATCTGCCTGCCCTCATCTTCAGACTGCGATTCTTATTCTTGATGAACACTGCCAAGATCAAGTCCACGGCCAAGCAGGGACTCATCCTCGCTTTGTCCCGATTGAAAAAGAACACGGAGGGCCGGAAGGTCATTCTCTGCTTCCATTCCATTCGCCCCAACGCTCCGCACAGCTCGATCCACCCGGACCACTTCGACCGGATGCTCGGCTGGCTCACCCAATGCACCGATGTGATGGAGGTGAACGCCCTGCTCAAGAGCGACCGGACCGGCAATCCAAGGCCCGCGGTGGCGATCACCTTCGATGACGGACACAAGGACAACGCGACGCTCGCCATGCCGATCGCCCTCCGGCATGGGGTGACCTTCACCGTCTTCATCACGGTGGGCGTGGTGGAACGAAACCCCCGCGCCGTGAACCGCTTCAAATCCGTGCTGCGCCAGGACACCGCGGATTTCGACGTGCTCACCTGGGATGACGCCGCCTCGCTGGTGGAACAGGGTTTCTCCATCGGTAGTCATACTTGGGATCATCCGATGTTGAGCCATTTATCGGATGACGGCATCGATTTCCAACTCCGGATCTCCAAGGAGTTCATCGAGAAACGACTGGGCTTGCGGGACATCGGCATGTGCTATCCCTATGGGAAATTCGGCAGAAACGTCGACCGCCGCGTGGCTCGCCTCACCGAGGCCGCCGGATACACCTATGGACTCGCCGTGGAGCACCGGCGCATCCGTGAACATGAAAACCGTTTCCTGATTCCCCGCTTCATCGTGAACAGCCACACCATCGAGCAACTCAAACGGCAGGTGGAAGGTGAGGAGGATTTCCATGGCTGGATCTCACGGAGCATGCCCGCCGCACTCGCCCGCAGGCTCTCACCCACCGACTTCAGCGAGGCGGAGGACGCGGAGCCTCCTCTTTGCGCGCGCAGCCCGGACATGTTCGATTGAAGGAGAATTGATGCAGCGAAATGGCGGCCTCAATCGAATTGCTTGATGGTTCCGTCCAACTTCTCGACAGTTCGGCGAAACACCGCTGGAATCTCCCCGTTTTTCCCTCGCAATTCCATCCAATCCCGTCCATCCGGCTCCAGAATGAATCCCGCCCCCGATTGTCCCTTGTGTCGTTCACGCTCCAGCATGCAATCGAGGCGATATGCCTCCAGGAGCGGATTCCACTACCGTATCGCCAAATGTAACGAATGCGGATTCCAGTTCAAGGTCACTGAAGATGACCTGAACGATATCTACAAGCATGTCTATGACACGGGGAATATGTGAATCTCCGAGGTGCTGCCCAAGTCAACAAACCGGAGCGCTCTTACATTCCTGACTTTCTGAATCACCACGCACCCAAGGGAGGTCTGGTTCTGGAAATCGGCCCGGGGGCCGCAGGGAACCTTTTGTTCGCGAAAGATCTTGGCTTTAGAACCGCCACTCTTGATGTCTCAACGTGGAACAACGACTATTTCAAGAACGTCTGTGAATTCGACCATGTCCATCAAAACATGGAATCCATCCCGGATGACTCTTGCGACGCTGTGATTGCCACTCATGTTATTGAACACGTCTCTAGGCCGCTCGAATTCTTGAAAGCCATCCGTGGCAAGATGAGATCAGGCGCGAAACTGCTGATCGGCACGCCGAACTGTGACTTCCCATACACCACCCTTTTCGGCAACCGCTGGTGGGTTTATGGGGTGGACGACCATGTGTCATTCTTCAATTGCTGCAACTTGCGGTTGGCATTGGATGAGGCAGGATTCCGAAACACAATCACCTCCAGCCACAACACGAATGGAGGCCATTCACTTTCATGGTTCCTGAAATCCGGAATCCGCGGTTTCCCGTATGGTTTGAGATCCAGAGACGCCCGTGAACCTAACGCCTCCCTAACCGCCGTGGCGGGCAACCGCGAGAGCACTGCGGATTGTGGCTGTAAACAGAACGTGCGACAAAAGTTCAAGAACGTTCTCGAACTCCCTTTCAAATGGTTGACGGACGCAGGATATGGCTATGAGTTGGTCGCCACCGCGGAGAAATGAACGTCGCATAGCATCCGAATGACTTCCACACACTCCAATTGCGATCGGCTGACCGGTTTCCGGGCGCTCGCATTTGATTTCGACGGCACCCTGGTGGACACCCTGGCGCTGCACTACGAGGCCTATCGCGTGGTTTTCGGGCGTCTGGGGCTGGATCTATCCGAGGAGCGGTTCTATTCCAACATCGGCGGCAAGGCGACGGAGGCGATTCCGCTGTTTTTGGGAGGAAGGGCCTGCGCCGCGTCGGTGGCTGAGATCCACGCGATGAAGAAGGACGAGATCGCGCGTTTGTTCGTGGACGCGCCCCTCCGCGTGTTTCCGGCGGCACGCCTGTTAGGCATGTTCGCGGGCAGGCTTCCGATGGCGCTGGTGAGTTCGGGATCGCGGCCGGGCATCGAGCAGTTGTTGGAGCGCCTTGGCTGGAGTTCCATGTTTGACGTGGTGGTGACGGGCGAGGACACGCCGGACAGCAAGCCGGATCCCTCGCCCTATCTGCTGGCGGCGGCGCGGCTGGGCATCCCGCCGTCGGAGATCGCCGCGTTCGAGGACACCGCCGCGGGCATCCAATCGGCAAAATCCGCGGGGATGGCGATTTTCAACGTCGCGGAAAACCCAAGCAGCCTGCTGCCATGAACCGGGTTCCCTCACTCGATGGCTTGTCCGGCGCCAATCTCCGGATCGTGCCCGGAGCGAACGGCTACGTCGTGAGGAAAACCGCCGCCACCGCCGCCGGCAACGCGCGCCTGCGCCGGCAGGAGGCGAAACAACGCGCCTTCGCCGCGCTCGACACGCCGGTGAAAGCTCCCGCGATCGTCGCCACCGGAACCGATGGCGAGGGCCGGTTCTATTTCGACATGGGATTCATCGGCGGCGTTGACGTCCACCGCTGCCTCGAACGCTGCTCGCCCGGCGAATTGCACTCGTTGACCAGCCAACTGGTGGATCATCTCGCCTCGATCAGCGGTCTGCCGATGATCGGAGAGTCCGGAGGATGCGAATCCTTGTTCGACGCGTGCCTGCGGAAACTGGCGGAAGTCAGCCACCGCGACGCCGGATTGCCGGAGGAGCTCGCGGGCAGGATCCTCGCGCGCCTGGGCCCCGTGTATGAACTCAATCTCAGCGAATGCGGATTCTGCCATGGGGATTTCACCTTGGAGAACATCCTGGTGGATCTTCACGGCAGGCTTCATTTCGTGGATTTTCTGGATTC
>DAISZP010000146.1:0-11381 GCA_036824745.1 Luteolibacter sp. | reverse complement strand
CTTCCATGGGTGCGCTGGAGTCTTCCATGGGTGCGCTGGAGTCTTCCATGGGTGCCCGGGAGTCTTCCATGGGTGCCCGGGAGGCTTCCATGGGTTGGTGGTTTCCCACGCTCACCCACGCTCACCCACGGTCATCCACGTATTTCCACTCGCCCTTGTAGCGGCGGAAGCGGGAGATTTCGTGGTGTTCCTGCGCTTCCCCCTGGACGTAGTAGCGGGCGATGAATTCCACCTTGCCGGTTTTGTCCTCCGTGCCGCCTTTGGAAACGGCGATGATCTCGAGGCTGGCGAAGTTCGCCTGGTGGATGGTTTTTTCCAATCCCTTGCGCAGGCCGGGCTCGCGGTGGTCCGGGTGTTTGGTTTCGACGAGGTAGCCGACGTTGCGGAAGAAATAGGCGCTGTAGCGCGAGCGCATGAGCATTTCCGCGGTGGGGGCCTTGGCCTTGGAGTGATGGAAGGGCATGCAGCAGGTGGCATAGCTCCTGCCGCTGCCACAGGGACAGGGACCGTCCTCGCGGCGGCGGGGTGCTTCGTGTTCAGCGTCGCTCATGCGGCGAGGGTGAACGGAAGCGCGGCGTTTGGCGATCTTTTGAGTTTGGGATTCGGATTTCGCGGACGGGACGTCCGCGGTCCTCACTCAGCCCTCGTTCGCGCGGTTCATGTATTTGAGGATGGCCTCGCTGCGAGTACGGACGTGGAGTTTCTTGTAGATGTTCCCGAGGTGGAAGGCCACGGTGTCGATGCGGACTCCGAGTTCGTCGGCGATCTCCTTGTAGAAGTAGCCTTTCACCAACAGATCAAGCGTCTCGCGCTCGCGCTGGGTGAGGTGGAAGTCCTCGCCGGGAGCAGCCGCGGTCACGGCGGCGGGAACGGGTTGTTGGAAATGCTGGACGACCTTGCGGGCGATGGCGCTGCTCATCGGCGCGCCGCCGGTGAGGATGTCGTCGAGCGATTCCAACAATCGCGCGTTGACGTCGCGTTTCAGGACGTATCCGGAGGCTCCGGCGGCGAGGGCCTCAAAGACCTTGTCCGCGTCCTCGAAGACGGTGACCATGAGGAACTGGGTGTTCGGGCAGAGCGGCTTGAGTTTTCTAACAAGCTCGATGCCGGAGATGCCGGGGAGCTGGATGTCAGTGATGACGGCGTCCGGCGGATCCTTGGGGATGTCCTTGAGGGCGGTCTCCGCGCGGACGTGGCAGCCGGTGACTCTCCAGGAATCCGAGGCGGCGAGCGCTTCCTGGAAGGACTCGCGGAACTGGGAATCATCCTCGACGACGACGACGCGGTGCTTGGCGGGCTTCATGATGGCAGGGACATTTGGGACTTGGGGAGCGGGCAGCGCAAAACAATCCGGGTGCCCTTGCCGATGGTGGAGTGGATCCCGCAGGTGCCGCCCATCTCGGCGGCGCGGCTGGCGAGATTGAGCAGGCCGTTTCCTGCTTTCGGGTTGGAAACATCAAAGCCCGCGCCGGTATCGGAGACTTCGGCGATGAGGACTCCATCTTCGAGGGAGAGTTTCAACGAAGCGACACAGGGACCGGCGTGTTTCAGGATGTTGTTGAACGCCTCCTTGATGACGAGTGAGAAATGATGGCGGAAATCCGAGCGCAGCGGGATGGACGGCAGCTCGGTGGGGATGGACATGCGGAGCGTGACGCCGGTGTCGCGGATGATTTCCTGGGCCATGCCGGCGAGGTGGCCGGCGAGGTGTTCTAACGAATCATTGGAGGGATTGACGGCCCAGACGAGCCCGTCCATGGCGGAAACGAGATCGGAGGCGGCGCGTTCGAGTTTCACGGTCTGGAGTTTGGCGTTTTCCGGACTCTCATCGACGGCGCGGCGCACCACGGAGGCGGCGTGTTTCATGAGGGAAACGCGGGTGCCGAGGTCGTCATGCATGTCCCGCGCGATGCGGGCGCGGTCGCGCTCGACGGCATTGGCGAGCTTGATGGAGGCGAGGCGGTGGCGCGCCCTGCGCCGGTATCCGAGGAAGAGGATGAAACCGACGAGTAACACACCGGCGGCCACCATGGATGGGATGAACGACGAGTGTTTCCAGAACGGCTGGCGGATGAGCAAGGGAAGCGCGAGGTGAACGGTGCTCGCCGCGTCTCCATCCGCCACCGCGATGGCGCGGAAGGTGTATTTCCCGGAGGGGACGTTCGTGTAGGTGGCGCGCAGAGACGAACCGGAAATCACGTTGAAGGCCTCCGACCAGGCGAGGACGAATGTCTCGCCACCGCGGGCGGGGCGCGCGTTGAGCGGCTGGGTGCAGGTCCAGAAGGCGGATTGATCCTGCTCGGCATCTAACAAGAATAACGCGGAGGCATACTCCAGCATGAGCCGGGCGATGGCGGGCTCGCCGCCGCCGCGCGTCCAGCCTTCGGGCACGCCGCTCACCTGATCCATCCGCTCGCCCCTGCCGAAGTTGCCGTTTTCCCAGAGGTTCTTCTCCGGATTGGAGGAACGTGCGAGTGTCAGATCATCGATGATCCAGCAGCCCGTGGTGTCCGGCGTGCCGGAGTTCATCGTGATCCGCACCTTGGCGGTGTTTTCCGGAATGAAGAGCGGTTCCACACGCCGCGCGAACTTCGAGTCCAGCGGATCGCTGCCCCAGCCCTCGCTGGTTTTCATGACGGAAAAGGTGGTGGCTGATAGAACCGCGCCGCGCTCGTCGAGCATCGTGGCCGTCAGGTTCATGCCGCGCGCGATCGGTTTCCATCCATCCTCCATGCCTTCGAGCTGGCAGCGCACCTCGACCGGATTGATGGTGTCTCCGGAGGCTCCGAAATCGAAGTCAAGCTGATGGATTCCGGGGCCGATCTCCAGAGACGATCCATCCGTCGGAAGGTCGAGCGACTTCCGGTCCACCTGGACGTCGAGCAGCTTGAGCTCGGGCGGTGGTGGTTTCGCGTGGCCGTTGGAATGCTTTTCCTCGGCGAGCTTCCGCGCGGCGGGATCCACGAAGAAAAAATCGTGGGGATTCCGCGCGATCGAGCTCATACGCACCTCATCGATCACTCCGGGAAAAAACTCGAAGGGGCCCTTCTCGTTGAATTTCCCGGAATTGCCGATGGCGAAATCGCCGAGCTCCTTGCGCAGATCCGCGCTGAGGGTGCCGCGGCCGATCTGATAGGCTTCGGAGGGATCCGCGCCGACGCGTGTCCAGTAGAGCTTGAGATTGTCCGTCACGTTCTCACGTCCGTCATAGGTCACCGCTACGTGGAACCAATCGCTGGTATTGATGGCATGAGGTCCGCGCGTGGGGATGGTGGCCAGTCCGCCGCCGCTCACCGAGTTTCCCGACAGGGGAATGAATGTTAGAAACCCGGGATTCTCCACGCGGAAGAGGAACAAGCGGCGATCCGTTTCATCGTCGTCCATGGTGACGATGTCAGCCGCGTATCCGGGTGTGGAGGACGGCAGGATGTCGAACTTCAGCAAGGCCTCGATGGTGAAGGCTCCGTCCGTCCCTGTGATGGGAAACGGAGCATCCACGTTGTCGTCATCGTTGACGGCGAGTTCGGGTCTCGCGAGCAGGATGGGGCCGTAGGGTTTCTCACCATCCACGCGCGGGTTCGGCGTCCACATGAAGGAAACGCCGGAGCCGAAACCGGACATCGAGGGCGCGCCCGCCTTCGCATCATTGAGCAATCCCCAGAGCATGGTGGGGCTGCGGCCGCTGTCGTGGAACGGCGGCTCGCTCTCATCGAGATGCCAGAGATGCAGCGTGTGGGCGTCCGCCTTGTAAGGCACGGGCTCGGCGCGGGCCGCGCAAACGAGCGCACCCGTGACGATCCACCGCAGCAATCCGTTCACAGAGCCATGCATGACAGATGAACGCGGCCGCATCAAGTGGCCGGACCTTTCCCGGCGGATTCACCGTCCGTTTTTTCCTCCACCCGGCTGTCCGGGAATCCCATGATCCGCGGCGTGCGGCTGCCCGCACGGGTGAGGATGAAAAAAATCGTCCGCGACGAGGGATCGTGGGTCCACTTCGTTTCGCACAAGGGGAACAAACGCTCGTCGCCTGGAATCCGGAACGAGAGGTTCACCTGATAGCCGTCGTTTCCCGATGCGGGGTCGTCCACGATCACGCGCGAGTTCGGCTCCATGGCGAGCCGGCGGCTGCCGAGCTGTCCGCCGACTTTGTTAGACGTGAGGTTGAACCACAGCATCTGCCCCTTGCGCAGCTTGTCCGGATTCGCGTTGATCACCTGGATGGCCACGGGCGCGACGGGATTTTTCGGATCCGGATTCACCAGCAGGTAGCAGTCCGTGATCTCCTCCGCGATGCGGGCGGCAGGCGCGCGGGCATCGACTTGCTTCGGGTCTCCGGAAGGCGCGGGAAGCATCCGGATCTCGAGCGCGCCGGCGGGAAGCTGATAGACTGGCGAGAGGTTCATGCGCGGCAGCTCGACCTCCTGCGACGCCTTGCCATCGAAGAGGTGGAGCTTTTCCGGAGCATCATCCGGAGCGGCGAGAAACAGGATGCGGCAGGTGCGCGCCTTGCCAGCAGGCGCGGCGGCCGTGGCTGATAGGAACGCGAGGAGAAGAAGAAAGACGCGCATGGTGCGGAGGTTCGTGTCAGAGTTCGGCTTTTTCCACCCAGCGGAAGGAAACAAGCTCGTAGCGGCGGCCGAAGATCTTGTTCACATCGAGCTTCGGAGGATCGAAGGATTCCGCGGCATCGCCGGGATCGACAAATTCGCGGGTGCGCCGGACGACCGCCTCGCAGACCGCGCTGGCCACGGTTTTGCCCTTCGCATCCCGGGCGTCGCCATAGGCGCGGATGGTGAAGGTGTCGTCACGCGCTGATAGAATCGGTGCCAGCGGGCGCAGCACGTCGGCCTGGCGGGTCCATCCGGGAAGTCCGTAGGTGCTGCTGCCCTCCGCGGCGGCGGCGAACTGGTATTCCGCATTGGCGGAGGAAGGCGGCGTGGCGGTGGCCAGCTTCGGATTCACGCTGGTGATGCCGGCGTATGGATTGGTGGAGGAGCTTCTGGCGATTTCATTGAGCGCCGTCTGCACCGCGCCGGCGAGCGCGAGATCGCCGGATGACAACTGCCGGTTGATGAACTCGGAAAGTGATAGAAACGGCCCGCGCAGCCGCACCTGCCGCACGATTCTCTCCGCCAGGGCATCCAGCATGCCTTCCTTGAACACCCGGTATCCGGCGAACTCCGCCGCTTCGGGAAACGCGCCGGACGATCCCGCCTCCTTGCTCTCCACATCGCCCGCCACGCTGAAACGCGAGAACGCGTGGTCCCGCTCGCCGGACAAGCCCACGCTCCAGCCGCCGCTTTCCCGGATGTAGGGGATCTTCTGCTCGCGCGCGTGGCCTAACAACGCGCGCCACGCGGTGACGGAAGTGGAGTTCACATTGAACATGCCCTCGACTTCGAGCCGTGAGGCGATCGTTTTCCATGAGTCGTTCTTGTTCGCGTGTTTGGTGAACAATCCGCTCGCACCGGATGGGAAGCGTGCCTCGGCGAAATCCTCCGCCAGCGGACGATAGGCCTGGTTTTGCAGGGTTGAAACGCCGCTGACAAAGTCCGTGTAGGTCTTCTGCACGGTGCCGCCTTTGCCGAATCCGGAGGCATCCGGCGCGATGGATGAGAAAAACCAGTCATCAAACAACAGGTGGTTCGCGCAGTAGGAATCGTCGTGCTGGAGGTTTGTGGATAGCCCGGCATCCGACTTGTTGACCACCGCGTTGGAAGGGATTAGGGGACTCACGTCGCTGTTTCCTATCAGATTGAACGCGAAGGGAGGGACCGGATTCTCATAGCGGAGATCCCAGTTCTGGAGCTCCATCAGCGAAACCACGGGACGCGTCGGCAGTTCCGAGATCACACAGCGGGAAAGCCCGTCCGCCTTGGTGAAACCGGTGACGATGTAGCCGCGGCCGGTATTGTCGCTTTCGTTGGGCAGCAGGCTGTCGCCGGCGCCGCCCACCTTTTCGAAGCTGAAGTCGAAGGGTGAGTTCACCGGATGGTTGGTGCCGGTGTAGTGGCGGGCGATCGTGATTTCCGCCACATCCTTGCCGCCCATCGCGGTGTAGTTCACCAACGGGCTGGACTGCACGAATCCCTTGGCGGCGATGTGCGTGCTGCTGGCCATGCGAGCGCCGAAGATGGTTGTTAGAAACGGCGCGGGATTCGCGGTGATCTTGCTCAGGGGCTCGGAGGCTCCGAGTCCGGCTTGCGGTTTGTAAACCTCCTCCGCCACCTTCTGCGTGTAGATCATGCGATAGGCGAGATGGCGCGCGTTGTTGTAGATCATGTCCAGAAAGACGCCCACGCCCTTGTAACCGGAGGTGCCGCCGGGCGAGTCATCATAAACCGTATCGAATTTCGCATCCGCCTTGATGGTGGTCCCGCCGGCGAAGAGGCTCACGCCGTTGGCATCCTTGAGCGTGAAGTAATGACCGCCCTTGCCGCGGTATCCCTGTTGGAGCTGCAAGGTGGTTCCCGCGGCGGCGGGCGTCGCAGGCGGGCTGAACAAGCGGGTTTCCCCTGGTTTCAAGGTGAAGGGCGAGGAAATCTCGTAGTTCAACTCCATGGCGCTCGAAAGCGCGGTGGTGTAGTTCGTGCTTCCGGAGATCAACGAGGAATACGTGGCCACGGCACCGCCTCCGATCGTGTACTTCAGCGCGACGGGAAGCGGCCTCGCGATCTTGAACAACAGCGGCACATTGGAAAATGACATCTCCACGTTGTAAGGATTCCACATCGTGACGACCGGAGTGAGCAGCAGGCGCGGCTCGTAGTTCTCACCGGACTTCACCGCCCAGTGGGAGAAGACCCACTGGACGCGGGCGATGATCGGAAGCACGCGCACCCGGTGCAGGAAGGTGAACGCGTCGCCATCAATCGCCGTGGAGACCGCGCTGATCTTCCCGTTTCCGGAAGAGGGGATGTTGATGCCCTTGTCGCGGTAGGCGAGGATGTAGTCCTTGAGGTTTTCCCAGCTGGAAACCGCGCCATGCTGATAGATCGGCATCATCCCGGTGTTCCCGCGGTAGGAGGCCCATGGATAGATCATGGACTTCGCCGCCACCGGGCTGCCGCCGCTGGGGAAGTTCCCGATCGAGTTGGTGGACGGAGTGAGGCGGAACAACGGGAGATTGGATGTGCCGGCCTTCGCCCAGTTTTCCGTTAGAAGCGAGAGATCCTTCTTCCACCCTCCGGTGGCGGTGTTGACGAGCAGGCCGGTGGAGCAGGCGGACAGATCATGATGGAACTCGCGGGAAACCGGCAGTTTGTCCCGCGTGGCGATCAGGTCCGCCTGTCCGAGCGAGACGGCTTTTTCCGAGGGCGACGGATCATCCAGCAGTTTTTCCATCCGGAAAGCGCCCGGATCGGCGACCGCATGGGACTTGAGGTTCACCGCCCAGCGGGACGCGCTGTCGCCGGTGGGTTCGACGGGTTTTGGAACACGCGCTTTCTGGTTCTCTCCGCTGACCCACCAGGCGAATCGGCCGGAGTTGCCGCCGGTGATGGTTTCCGGGCGGAGGTGGATCTGGAGCTTGTCCCGGCCATCTCCGGTGCCTACCGCTTTCGCTCCAAGGAGAGTGACCATTCCCGCGGCCAGTTTGGTATCCGGAATGCCCGATCCCTTGGTGATGGATGCCGAGGTGAGCCAGCCGAGGAAACGTTCGTCTTTCCGCGACCGGTAGTTTCCCGGAGAAACCGGTCGGCCCGCGGCGGAGCCGGAGGTCTCGTGATCCGTTCCCTCCCAGCTCTTCCACACGCCGGTGACCAGCGGGTTGTTCTCGTCGAGAAGATCGGCGCGCGCGGTGATCCGGGTGTCCGGCCCGCTGAGTTTCTGGATCTCGCCGATCGCGAGGGCCAGCGCCATCCGCGCGTTCGAGCGCGCGGCGGCCACGTGGAGCGTCTGCGAGGAGGCCCGCAGGCTGATCGAGCCGAGTGAGAGCATGCCCACGGCGACGATCGTTAGAAGAATCATCAGGGAGAGCGTGACGACCAGAGCGAAGCCCGGGCGGCCGGGGCGGCGTTGGTTCTTCAGGCTGCCAATGAGGGTTTGGGTTTTCATCGGGAGAGGCGGGATACCGGAGTTTTTGGAGGGGCCATGTATTTACCCCGAGTCCGTGAATCCGGCTACCTCCCTAAATCTCCAGTAAGTCCCCGTGTCCCAAACCGCTCCACTCATGGAGAGGAAACTCCGGATCTCCAGCGGATGAAACCATGCGCCCGTGCCGGGTTTCCCGGTCTCCAATGGCTTACGAACTGGTAGCAGAGGGCGGATTTGAACCGCCGACCAAAGGCTTATGAGTCCTCTGCTCTACCACTGAGCTACTCTGCCGTTCCGTTCGTAGGACCCCGCGCGGCGGGGAGCGGACGATTATCCGGGCGGCGCGGGATTGTCCACCGGAAATTTGCGGGAATCCGGGATTCAGGAGAGGGGGAAAAACCGGCCGCGCTTCGGTTCGACAGCCCCGTTTGCGCCACGTAGGCTTGGAGCGAATGGGGAGATTTCTGACCAAAACCCGAAGGTGGTTTCCACCACTCGTCGTCATCTTTCTCGGGTTGCTCTGGATCCAGACAAGAAACCGGGAAGCATCCGCGCCTTCCGTTTCGGGGGAACCTCATCAGGAACAAAGGCCGTTGGCACCCCGAAGCTCATATCAAAAGACCACGGTGCCGGTGTGGAACCGGGAGTTTTCCATCCAGAAACCGCCGCCAACGGAACCGCGTCTGATGAACGGTTGGAGAACCGGAAGTCTCGAGAACGGCCTCAGATTCGCGGTGATGGAAAGCCCGGACCAACCAGGCGAGGTCAGTTTGCGGTTTCTGATAATGGCGGGTTCGATCCATGAAAACGCCGGAGAACGGGGCTTGGCCCATTTTGTGGAACACCTCGCGTTTCAACATCCGGAAACGACGACGGAAGGATCCGCCATGGGTATCTTCGAGCGGCTGGGTTTGAAACCGGGGCCTGATGCAAATGCCCATACCGCAGCGGACCACACGCTCTACCGTCTCGATATTCCGCTGGCAGACGACGAATCCTTGGAAACCGCGCTGGGATTCTTCCGGCACGCGGCCGACGGCATGCTGTTTCCAACCGCCGATATCGAAAAAGAACGCGCGGTGGTTCTCAGGGAACTGGACGAACGCGAGTCCGGGCATGCGGCCGCATTGCGGAGCGCCGCCATCCTCCCCGGCGTGCGGGCGGCCGCACAAGATCCCGGCGGGCTGATAGAAGATGTGACATCCGCCTCTCCGGCCCGTCTCCGGGAGTTCTGGCGGAGGAACTACGTGAGCAACCGGATGGTGATCGTGGCTGCAGGGGATTTGAAGGCGGACGAGATGATTGGCAGGATCGGGAAACACTTTGCATCACTTGCCCAGCGGACAGCACCTCCCGAACCTGTCACTGGAGATCCATTGTTAGATCCAGCGCCGGTCCTCGCGATTCTCCCTCATGTTGGCACGGACAAATCCCGTATCACCATCGCCGGAGTCCAGCCGATTGATTCGCGGCCGGACTCGGCCACGCTCCGCAGGGAAATCGTCTTGCGGAGCATCGCACTGGAAATGTTGCAACAACGCCTGGGCCGGAGATTCGAAGGGGCGGGAGTCATGGCTACGCAGCCAATCGCTTCCGCGGAGGATGTCAGTCCCGGCATTGGCTGGGAAGAAGTTCACAGCATTCCGGAACCCGGTCACGAGATCGGAGTCCTGCGACATCTTGTGGAGGAAACACGGCGGGCGCTGGCGCACGGATTCGAGCCACGGGAATTCGCCGAAGCGCGGGGCGAGATCAGACGGACAATCCGCTCCGCCTTTTCCAGACGCCAATCGCAATCCACGGCTGACCTCGCCACATCGATGACCGACAGCATCCGGACGGGAAGAATACTCGAATCCCCCGAGGATGAGTTGAACCGATCCCTAACAGACCTAGCGGGTCTATCAGAAATCGAATGCGGGAACCTCCTCCGTGCCGATTGGGGCCATTCCGCTCCGCGGATCGTGGTTTCCGGATTGATACCCGACGGATTCGAAAAACAAGCACGTCAAGCCATCTCCGCGATCCCCGCCACACCGCCGTTGCTGCCAAAGGACCACACGCCGATCCAGCCTTTGGTTCTTGCTCCCACGGGCGCGGCGGGAGAGGTGCTGGAGAAACGCTTGATGGCGGGCGGCGGCTTTCTCGAAGCGCGCTTCTCCAACGGTGTGATGGCAAGGCTAGCCCCCCTTCCCTCACTGGGTGGACACGTGGAGGTGCGGGTGGGCATCGGCCACGGCAATCTCTCGATGCCCCGGGACAAACCGGCGCTCTCCAGCGCCGCACATATTCTTGCCTCCTGGTATCCGCTGGAAAAATGGCGGCAATTGCAATTCCGCGCGGCACTGGCGGACGAGGATGTCAGCGTGAACTTCAACTGTGGAAGCGACATGTTCCTTTGGTCGGGAACCACCAGTCGCAACATGCTTCGCAGGCAATTGGAAATTCTGAGCGCATGCGCCACACGACCAGGCATCTTTGAGTTGGGACGGAACCAGAGGTTTCAGGAATCACACGAATCGCACATGAAACTGAGGGCGGACCTGATCTATCCGCCCTCGCTCCGCGAACTCACCCGGCTCACAACCGGAAACGATCCACGTTTCGAACCGATCCCGGAGGGCTTGGCGGACAGGACCGGCAAGGAAGTGATGGATTGGCTTAAACCCGAACTCGCGGATGGTCGCATTGGGATTGTCATCACCGGGGATTTCGAACCTCTGCAAGCGCTCGATGCGATCGCGTCCACCTTCGGCGCGCTGCCGGCGCGGAGGTCATGGGAGGAACCACCGCGTTTCCCCGGAGTGTCGTCACACGCAGGAGGGCTCCATCAAGTGTCCGCAGGCGGGAAAACCCAAATCGGCCACGCGGAGATGATTTTTCCCTTCGGTGGGCCCGCCAACATCGATGAGGCGATGAGCCGCCGGGTTCTCGCGGAGTTGGTCCAGATCCGGATGAGATCCGTGATGAGGGAATCGCTGGGAGAGAGCTATTCTCCGGGAGCGGGCCTGATCATGTCCGTGGATCGAAAGGAACAATGGCTGATCGCCCGGGTCCCCTGCGCGGCAGGCCGGGAGAACGAGGTGGGGGAAAACCTGCGCGACATGGTGGACGTACTGGTTTCCAAGGGATGGTCTGACGATGAATTCATCCGCGCCGCCCGGCCTGTTCCGTTCAGCGTTAGAAAGCTTCTCCGTGATCCGGCACAGCTCTCGGGCTTGTTATGGAATCCAGAACAGATACCGGGTTCTAAGCCCCTGGAGGATGCGCCGATGAACCGCCTGCGGCGCGAAGTGGAGCTGATGGCACGGAGAGTTCTGGCTAGCGGGAACGCCATGGTACTG
>DAISZP010000145.1:0-11393 GCA_036824745.1 Luteolibacter sp. | reverse complement strand
GCTGTCCGGGAAACGCTTGAGATGCAGGTCTCCTTCGGGATGACGCTCGAATCCGGCCTCTTCCTCGCCGAGGGCCATCAGGTCGTTCGGGAGTTTCACGAGCTTGGCCGCGAGGCGGCCGATCCAATTGACAGCTAGATCCGATCCGTGGTGCGGGGTGGAAATGTAGATCACTCGTCCGATTTCCGGCCGGGATTCGAAGATGGTGGAACTCTTCAGGACATGCAGGTGACCGGGCGGGATCGGCATTTTTTCCGGCGGCACCTCGAACATCGAATCCCAGATGCGCCGTTCGCTGTCGGTGATCAGCAGACGGCTGATGCAGCCGCCCATGCTGTGGCCGATGACGACCATTTTCTTCCGGATCGGATAGAGATGCTCGGCGTGATCGAGTTCGTGGCGCAGGATCGAGGCGGAATACGGGTAGGGATAACCGCTCGGGTAACTGAAGAACCAGAACTGATAGTTTTTCCGGATCTTCTCGTCCGCGCGCAGGTGGTTCATCAGCGGAAACCAGGTGGCGGGCGAATCCATCAACCCGTGCACGAAGAGAATCACCCGCTTGTCAGGATCATAGCTCTCCAGCCGTGAGATCCGTGCGGTGGACGCGTATTTCTCAGGTCGAAGCAATCGAGGAACCCCGAGGCTCTTGGGATGCATCTCCACCACCATCATCGCGAGTGGCGCCGTGAAGTCAGCAGCTAACGGAAACGTGCGTCCTCCGGCGGTCACGGTTTCAGTTTCCAACGGATCCTCGAAGGCGATCTCGCATCGGTTTCCCCCGAATCTCAGCACGGCGGTGGCCGCGTAGTAGAAATGAGGCGTGGGCGCGAACTCATGCACCGGGTCCGCGAACCGGCGTGCCACCAGCGGCGCGCCGAGGCCGGGTTTGATCTCGCGTTCGTCCACGAGTTTTCCGGTGATCTCCAGCGTGTCCGCCGGGATGATCTCATATTTCGCCGGGTCCCAGTCCGGGCGCGCGTCCCGCTTCCAAACCAAGGTGCGCCCGCCCGTCCTGACCGGTGCTTTCCAAGGAGCCACGCCCGCGTCCTTGATGGCGGTGACGGTGCGGGAGACCGCGAAATTGTAATCCGTTAGAGCGGATGCATCACCCGGTGATTCCATGACCTTGTTCCAGGCCTGGTGCGCGGCATCGAGGCATTGTTCGAGGCGTCCGGAGGGTGTCGCCGCATCGATGCGGATGCTTTTGCTGACGGGTTTGACGAAAGCAACCTTCTCCTTCGGCACACAAGCCGCGAGAAGCAGTAACGGTAGCAGAATGACCGCTCGAAGTGTTCCGCGCACGCGGGCAGGGGATGGCGTGTCGTGTTTTTGCTCCATGGTACGAATTGCGGAACTCATGGCTTGGAGCATCAATCAGTCGCCTGCTTCCACTCGCTGGTGGGATTGTATTCGATGGTATCCGAAGCGATCTTCGCGGTGTCCTTTCCCAGATCCCGCTCAAAAACCTCGCCGTATTGGTTCACGATGAAACTCATCACCCCGGTTTTTCCATAGTCGGCGGGCCAGGCAATCAGGGCGAAACCACCGATCAGGTGTCCGTTGATCCGATAGTCATACTTGCCGCCTGGCGCGGCTTCGCCCTGCGCGGTGAGAATCTTGAAAAGATATCCGTTGTGCGGCTTGTCCGTCCCGGTGATGCCATCGCCCGCGGGGCTGGGGCTTCCGCCGGCCTTCGGATCCGCCGGCCAGTGCAAACCGTCTTGTTTTCCCGGGCTGCTGATGAACTTCGCCGCGTATTGGCGGACCTTTCCTCCATCGTGTGGAACGGCGGCATATTCCTGTTGGGCTTTCACGAAGGCCCGCATCGATTTGAGTGTGGTCAGTTCGTTTTCACCGATGCGGCGCTTGAGAATCTCATCGAATCCGCTCTCGGGATCAAAACGCCAACCGGTATCGGCTTTCACCAGTGGTATCGGAAACGGCCATGCCTCCGCGCCGATGACCATGGTCACTGTGTCCGCATCCTTGAACCGGAAACGGCGGCGCTCCATGGCCATGGCGGCCACCTTCGCGCGCAGCTCCTTGTCTCTTGCGGGTTCGGCGGTTTCCATCAAGGATTCGTATTGGTCTCCGAATACCGCGACGAGCGCGCCGGTGTCGCCTTTCCTTGCGGCTTCGATAAAGGCGTCCGATGCCTCGATGGGGGTCGGAAACACCTTGGGGGAAACCGCCGGCTTCTCCCCGGCTTGGGCCATGGAGAGAAGCAATGCGGCAATGGCTGATAGACGAATGGAAGGATTCATGAGTTCAATCAGGTTGGTGTTCAACGACGGCGTCCGCCGCGTCCGCCCATGGATGAGAAACCGCGCGCGCCCCGCTCGCTGAAAGCTCTTCCGCCGGAACCCTCGGAAAAGCGGCTGTATCCCTCGGAGCGGGACGAGGTCGATTCGCGATCGCCGAAACGACCACCAGAACCGCCGCTGTCTCTACCGCCTGCGGATTGCCAGGCCGAGCGGTCCGCTCCGGAAGACTGCCAACGGTCGGCACCTTCCGGCATGTTTGCCTGGCGGGAGGATTGGGCGTTGCTGAAGGCATCCTGCCGCTGGCTTTGGTTCGCGGCGGTGGTGTCTTCAATCGAACCCTGGCGCGCGGCCTCGTTTCCGGAAACGGCATTCTGCCGCTGCGTCTGCTGGTTGGCGGAATAGTTCTGCCAGTCGTTGCGCGAGTTGTTGCCATAGTTCTGCCAGTCCTCGCGCGCGTTGTTCGCGTAGTTCATCCGTTGGTTCTGATAGTAAGCGGCGTTCGCGCCGTAGGGCGCGGTGTAGAGCGAGTTGTGTGCCCAGGCCACACCGTAGGCGGTCGCGGCACCGGCTGCGGCGTAAGCCGTCGCCGCGGCGGCGGGGTGGTAATAGGTTGGATAGGCGACCGGCGAGTAGGTCACCACCGGAGCCGCCTGTGAAACGACCACGGTGGACGGCTGATAAACCGGAACGTAGATCTTCTCCGCTTGAGACGGCACGATCGTCACCGTGTCATCATGCGTGACGACCGTCTGTTTGTCGTCCGAGTTCAGGTTGCCCGCGGACTGCGCGCGGCGGCGGAATGTCTGGATGGCGGCGAGCACGTCCGCCTGCTGGTGGGTGACCGCCTGGCCCAGCGATACCGTCCAGTCCAGGTCATTGCCCATCAGCGTGACGACTTCCGGATAGTTCAGCAGGCTCATCACGGGAGCGGCGATGGATGGATCGGGTTTGGCGGAGGGATTGTTCGCCTTGTCGGTTAGAAACCGCTGCGCCTTCACGATGTCCAGCGGCGTGGTGGCGGCGGGCAGGACCAGGGCGATCAGATCGTCCGGATAGAGTGCGATGCGGCCGATGAGATTCTGCAACTGGTCCGACGTCAGCAAACCCGTGCCGGAATTCGCGGAAGCCGATGGATCTTGCGGATACTGGGCGCTTGCGATCGGAGCGATCAGCGAAACCGCACAGACAGCACCAGCGAAGATGTGTAGGGTTCGTAATCTCATGATGGATTGGGTTTGGGAATTCAGTTGGTTTTCTGGATGGCCGGAGGAGCCCAAGTGCCTTTGCCGGGCGGCAGGATTGAGGGAGCCTCGGTTTTCGGCCAATAGAGGCGCATGACCATGTAGATCGGCCCGTCAGGCGCGGGCAGCCAGTTGGCTTCCTTGTCCGCGCCGGGGCTGTCCTTCTGGATGTGGAGGGTGAGCGAGCCGTCGTCGTTCTTCTTCATCTTCGGAAGCATCGGCGAGTTGATCAGGTAGCGGTTGAGAGGATTGTCGATGAGCAGCTGGGACTTGCCGTCATACATCGTCACCGACCAGAACGCATTCACCGGAGGCATCTGCCCGGCGGGGAAGGTGAGCGTGTAGTTGTGCTTCGAGCCATCGAGCACCTCGCCATCCGCGAGCCAGCGGGTCATCGGATACATGGCTTCCTCGGCATCGTTTCCGAAGATGCCCGCCTTGGCGGCGGCGGCGCGCAGCAGCCAGTCGCCGTTGTAGAACTTGCGGTCGCCGAAGGCGGCGGAGATGCTCCAGCCGTTCACCTTCTTGCCGATGGAGGCGACTTTCTCCTCCACCTTCTTTTCACCGGCCTTCATGCCGAGTCCTATGGCGGCCTTGTGTTCGAGCGAGAGGTCTTTGAAATTGAACGCCTTTCCCGGTCCGATGCCGATCTTCGCGAGCTTCGCGCGGATCTCCTTCTCCTCCGGTCCCGCCGGCGCGAGTGCGAGCACGGTATCGAGGAACTCGAAGAAACCGGTCTTCGCGAGTTCGGCGCTCGCCTTCGGGAAATCGATCGCCGGAGCCGCGGGCGGGGCGGGGGATTTCTGATAGACGGAGAGGGATTGCAGTTTGTAGCCGTTTTGCACCTTCACCACATTCGGCATGTCGTCCGCTCCGAAGAGCTGCGTGCGGTAAACCGCCAGCGCGAACTGGGTGCTCGCGTGGAAGACCTTCTTGATGCCCGCTGGCGTCTCACCCTTCCAGTCCGGTCCAACCACGAGGTAATCGCCCGGCTCGCAGCCGGTCGCGCGGGTGCCGATGTAGCCGAAGTTGAATGTGTTCCAATCGCAGAGCATCACCGAGTAGTAACGCTCCCTCTCCACCGCCGGGACTGTGATGACCCACGGTTCCGCGCGAAGGTCCATACAGGCGAAGGAGTACGGCGTGTCGCTGTTAGGCGTGATGACCGCCGTGTCCTTCGGCGTGAAGACGCGGCTTTCGTTGAAGAGCGCGTTGAAGGGCCCCTTGTATTGGCTGGACGTCTTGTCCACCCAGAACTCGTAACTCGCCGTGTAGGCCATCACCAGCGGCAGTCCGTAAACGAATCCCTCCTCGGCGATCTGTTTGACCTCTTCGATCGAGGGTGCGGATACGCCCTCCTTCTTTTCCTCCTTCGCGGCCTCGGCGACCGGATCGGATTTCTTGTCACAACTGGTGAGAAGAACCGCAGATGCGGCCAGCAAGGCGGCGATGGGATGTGATGGTTTCATGGCTTGAGGTGACTGGGTTGGAAACAAACTGGAATGCTCCCGCCGAGGCTAACAGATGGTGGATTCCTGTCGAGGAATGAATTGCTGGCACGTCCTCAGTCCACGGCTTTCACGTGGGGGATTTTCCACGAGCCGTCGATGATGGATGGCGCGTCCTCTTTCGGCCAGTAGAGGCGCATCATGAGGATGAACTGGTCTTTCGGCGCGGGCAGCCAGTTCGACTCCTTGTCCGCGCCGGGGCTCTCATTCTGGATGTAGAGGTCCACCGAGCCGTCCGCGTTTTTCTTCAGATCTTGACGGGCGCTGATGCTCTGGCGGTTGATCGGGTTCTTCACGAAGAAGTAGTCCTTGTCATACATCGTGAGCGACCAGAATCCCTTCACCGGCGGCAGCTCTCCTTTGGGGAAGTGCATGACGTATTTCTTCTCGCCGCTGTAGGATCCCGTGAGGCTCGGACCTTCGGACGTCGGATAGATGGCGTCCTGCGGGCGGTTCGCGCCGAGGCCGATGGCGGTGATGAGCGCGCGTTGCAGATAGGCGGTTCCATACACACCTGCCTTGGTGGTGAAGGCCCAGCCGTGTTCGAATTTCATGTCTCCGGTGGCGATGCCTTCCTTCAGGTGCAACATGATTTCCTTTTGCGCGATCTTGGGCACCTCCTTGAAGGCTTCCTTCGCGACAGGTCCGAGCTTTCCGCCGTCAAACGCCTCGCCGGCCACGATGCCGAGTTTCGTCAGCTTTTCGATCATCGGCTGGTCCTCGGGGCGCGGCGGGTTGTCCTTCATCAACTTGGCAAGCAGGGTGAAATATGCATCCACGTCGAGCGCGTGAACCTGCTCCCTAACAGCCGTCTTCATGTCGATGGAGGGGTCCACCTTGGTTTCAGGCGGTGTGTAGGTCTTGCCATATGAGCTGAGCGGCACGACCGAGATCTCGTCCTGCATCTTGTGGACCGCCGCGTAGTCCTCCGGGGTGCCGGTGCAATAGATGCGGCCCAGAATCCAAACGATGCTGGTGGGTGATTTGTATTCCTTCACTCCATCCGGGAGAGTGCCCTTCCAGCCGGGGCCGGTGATCGCGTATTTCTGCGCGCCGGTGCCGGTGGTCCGTTTTCCGGGGACCTGGAACACATCCGTCCAGCCATCGAGCATCGGAAACAGATAGTAACGGTCGTTCGCGTCCGGCAGCGAGAGCACCCACGGCTCCTTGCCGACGTCCAGCCAGGTGGTGGTGTAGAGTGTGTCTGCGTTCGGCGCGGTCACATCGCGGAACTCCGCGGTGGGGTATTCGCGCATCCGGACGAACTGGCCCATCGGTGCGCGCGTGCCTTCGGGTTTCGCCACGTTGGTCATCACGCGGCGGGTCATTTCCATCGTCACCAGCGGATAGCCGTAGATGTAGGCTTCCACGCCGTGGGGCACCGCTTCGAGCACTTCCTCCTTCGCCGTGAGCGTGTGGGGTGTCAGGTTGAGGGCTCCCAGGATGGAGATAGCGAGGGATTGTTTCAGGAATCCGCGTTTCGAGGTCTTTGTTGTCATGGTCTGGAGTTGGGGTTGGGTTGAGTGTTTCATTTTCTCACATCGATCGTGATCTTCGGGATGCGTCCGTTGAACTTCGACTTCTTCTCGCTGCCGACGCTTTCCACCACCGGGGTGCCGAGGTCGATGCCGACATCCGCCGTATCGTCGGCGGAGAAGATCATGCCCTGGGTGTGCGCGATCTCGCCCTCCGCGACCTTTTCGTCGTTCACGAACAGAGTTCCCTTGCCGCCTTTGCCCATGCCGGGGCCGGCGTAGTCGAACTCGAAGCGCACCGTGGCCTTGCCGGGTTTGAGCTTGGATTGCGAGACGATCGAGCTGCGCTGGAGCCCGAGGAAATTGTAATCATATCCGAGCGCTCCGTCCTTCGTGTAGAGCGACCATCCGCCGAAGCGCCCGCCTTGGGCGATGAGCGTGCCGTTCGCGTCGGACTCCGGCACCTCGATCTCCGCGGTGATGGTCTTGGATTTGTTTTTCACATCGAGGAATGTGTTTTCCATCATGCCCGTCATGCCCTCGGCGAGGGTGAGGGAGGTGCGTTTGCCTAACAACGAAGGCCTGCCGACGAGATCCGCGATGGCGCGCTCGAACATGCGGTCATCCAAGGGCAGCACGTGGTTCGCCTCCGCTTCCTTCAGGAAAATGGTCTGGAGTTCCTTGAGCTTGTCCGGATTCTTCGCTGCGATGTTGTCCGTCAGGCTGAAGTCCGCGCTCACTTGATAGAGCTCCCAGTTGTCCGTTTCGAGGGATTCGCGAGGTTGTTTCTCCCACGGCGCCTTGTGGATCGTGCGGGCGAACCACCCGTCGTGATAGATCGCGCGGTTGCCGGCGATTTCGAAATACTGCGTCTTGTGGCGTTCCGGAGCCTTCGCGTCATCGAAGGTGTAAACCAGGCTGTTTCCCTGCATGGGAATCTGCGGTGTGCCGTTCACCACCTTCGGCTCGGGCAGTCCGGCGGCTTCGAGCACCGTCGGCGCGACGTCGATCACGTGGCCGAACTGGGTGCGCAGCTCGCCCTTCGCCTTGATGCGCTTCGGCCAGTGGACGACCATGCCGTTGCGCGTGCCGCCGAAGTCCGAGGCCACCTGTTTCATCCAGCCGAAGGGAGCATCGAGCGCCACCGCCCATCCGGCGGCCATGTGCGGATAGGTTTCCGGGCTGCCCCACTTGTCCATCACCTTTAGCATGTCCGGCACGGTTTCTGCCACGCCGTTGAAATAGGTGTATTCGTTGAACATTCCGTTCTCACCGCCTTCGCCGCTGGTGCCGTTGTCTCCGGCGATGTAGAAGATCAGCGTGTTGTCGAGTTCGCCGGTGGCTTCGATCGACTGGATCAAGCGGCCGATGTGGTGGTCCGTGTAGTCCAGATAGGCGGCGAAGACCTCCACCTGGTGTTTGAAGAGCGACTTTTTATCTTCGGAAAGTTTGTCCCAATCCTTGATAGCATTCGGTTTCGGCGCGAGCTTGGTGCCTTTGGGAACTACGCCCATCCCGATCTGGCGGGCGAGCGTTTCATCGCGCAGCTTGTCCCAGCCCATCTCGAACTTGACCTTCCACTTGGCGATCCACTCCTTCGGAACGTGGTGTGGCGCGTGCGTGGCTCCCGGTGCGAAGTAAACGAAGAACGGCTTGTCCGGAGTCATCGCTTTCTGGAAATCAATCCAAGCGACCGCGTTGTCGGTCATGTCCGCCATGAAGTGATAGTCCGGATCATCCGGCAGCTCCACCGGCGCCACGCCGTCGAAGAGATAGGGCGCCCACTGGTTCGTCTCCCCGCCGATGAAGCCATAGAACTTGTCGAAACCCTGGTGTGTCGGCCAGCGGTCGTGTGGGCCGGAGACGCTCGTTTCCCAAGCGGCCGTCTCATGCCACTTGCCGAAGGCCGCGGTGCTGTAGCCGTTCAACCGCAGCATCTCCGCCAGCGGTGCCACCGTGTTGGGAATTTCGCCCGTGGCTCCCGGAATGCCGGTGGCCATCTCTGTGATGAACCCCATGTTGCACATGTGGTGGTTCCGTCCGGACTTGAGCGCCGCGCGCGTGGGTGAGCACAGCGCCGTGGTGTGGAAATTGTTGTACCGCAAACCACTGCCCGCCAGCTTGTCGAAGGTCGGCGTCGGGATCGGTCCGCCAAACGTCGAGGTCGCGCCGAATCCAAGGTCGTCTATCAGGATGATGACCACGTTCGGCGCTCCCTGCGGAGCGACCGGCTCGACTCGGGGTGGAATCTTGTATTTCCGCGCATCGAGAATGTCCGTGACCTGTCGCTTCGGCATCGGGATCGGCAGGATCGTGCGGTCGAGACTCTCGTCGGCCCGGGCCAGACAGCTAACGGATACTGCCATTCCAAAAAACCGGAATACTTGAAAAAGTAAGGCTTTCATCGGGATTAAGTGTTCAATTCACGACCTTCTCTCTAATTAGAACAGGAAACGGAAGACCGGCCTGTCTGAGCGAGAGCAAAGCGTATCCAAAATGCGCAAAGATGCGGATTGACCGTGCGCCGGATTTCTTCCAAACGATGTGGGATGGACCATGTTTGGATCACGCGCGCGGTCATGAGCGCTTCGGAGCCGGAGATTCTGGAGTGTGCGATCCGTGGTTCCCACCTGCACGCCTCCGTTCTGGGGAAATCCAACGGACTCTCAAGCATCGGGCGCATGGCATTTCCCGATGTCTGTCTTGATACCGCCGCGCTGGCAGCGCCGATGCTCTTCACGGGCGAAATGCCTCACGACCGGCTCACCATGATCTACGTGCGCGAGTGTCCTTCTGACGGGCACTCGTTCAACTTCTCCACCACCCACCGCGCCGGCGTCATCGGCGTCTTCGCCCCGGGTGCGGAACTCGATGCCGCCACGCCCGCCGGCTACACCAACGCCACCTTCTCCATCCCCGTGCATTTGCTGGCGAAGCGTTTGAACAGCACCGTCCAGGACGAATGGCTGTCAAAGGGCGCGGTCCTAAAACTTCCCGACGATCTGCGAAGGACCATGGACGCCTTTCTATCCGATCTGGAAACGTGGAGCCGCTCGGCGGCTGGCAGCGTGGAGCTCTCCTCCGCCGCCCCGCGCATTGAGGAGGAATTGATCGAACGTTTCCTCGGCGCGACTCCGTACTTCCCGAACGAACTCGGAGCCGCGGGCAGGGGACATCTCCGGCGGCGCTACGCCAAGATGCGCCGCGTCCGGGACTTCCTCCGCGAGCACTCCACCAGCCCCGTGCGCGTGGACGAGCTTTGCGACGCCGTGGGGATGAGCCGTCGTGGGCTCGAATACCTCTTCAGGGACCTTCTCGGCATCGGCGTCAATGCCTTCATCCGCCACATGCGGCTGCAAGGCGCGCGACGGGCTATCCTCCATGCGGACCCCACTCCAGGCGGCGTGAAACGCATCGCCCTCGAGTGGGGCTTCTGGCATCTCGGGCGATTCTCCGCCGAATACAAATCGCAGTTCGGCGAACTCCCCACTGCCACCATGGCGCGCTTTGCCCGCAGGTCTTGAGCCGCCGCTCCCTGTGGGGAAAGAGCCGCCGACTCCTCCGCGTATCGATGCCACTCATCCGATGGCACACGATTCCCAAAACTTCTCCCGCCGGGAGGTCCTGAAAACCACCCTGCTCTTCAGCTCCGGACTGCTTGGTTCCGGCTTCCTCTCCCGGCTCGAGGCCGCGCAAGGCCCGCGCACGAGGTTTTCCGGCGGCATCGACCTGCTTGCCTTCGGCGACTTCGGCTCGAACAACGAGAAGCAGATGAAAGTAGCCACCGCCATGAACGACTTCGCCGGCCAGCTCGGCCAGCCGCTCTCCGCCGTGCTCGCCCTGGGTGATAATTTTTACGGAAAACTCACCCCGGAAACCATCAGCCCGCGCTTTGATGGATACTACTCGAGCGAGCACCTCGACTGCCCGTTCTTCGCCCTGTTAGGAAACCATGACTACGGTCCGAGTTACGATTCCAAGCAAGGCCCCGCCAAGGCGGACATGCAGCTCGCCTATGCCGCCGGCCACCCCAAGTCCCGTTGGAAGATGCCCGCCAAGTGGTATGCCTACGAGCTGGGGCCAAAGGACAATCCGCTCGTGAAGATCATCTATCTCGACGGGAATTTCTTCGAAGGCGCGCTCACCCCCGCCGAAAAGATCGCACAGCGCCGCTGGCTTGCCGCGGAGATGGAGAAACCCTTGCGTGCCAAGTGGTTGTGGATCGTCTCCCACTACCCGGCCTTCTCCGATTCCAAGACGAACCGCTCCGGCGAGCGCGAGCGGCTGCTAAAGGAATGGGGCCACCTCTTCAACGACAAGCGCGTATCGCTCTACATCTCCGGCCACGATCACAACCTCCAGCACCTCCGCGTGGATGGCATGAATCCGGACTTCATCGTTTCCGGCGGCGGTGGGGCCAGCCGCTACGAGGTGAAGGACTCCGGCCGCGGTTTCTCGATGCAGACCCGCGGATTCAACCACATTCACGTCGCCGCCGATCTTCTCACCGTGCAATACATCAACTCCGACGGCAAACTTGTCCACGCGTTCGAACGCCGCCAGGACGGCAGCATGACCGTGCTCCCCGTCTGAGCTCGCCGTTAGAGGAGTCTGGCGCGCAGCAGTTCGGTGACTTGTTTCGGGTTCGGCTTGGTGGCGGCGAGTTTCATCACCTGGCCGGTGAGGAAATTGAGAAGCTTCTCGTTGCCGGCTTTGACAGCCTCAACCTCGTTCGGGTTGTTGGCGATGGCTTGTTCAACAAGGGCCTCGAGTTCACCGGCCTCGGCCTTCTTGAAACCCAGGCTGTCCGCGATGGCGGCGGGTGCTTTTTCCGGATCCTGATAGAGAACGGCGAAGACCTCGTTGGCCTGGTTGGAGGCGAGCGTGCCGTCTTCCACGAGA
>DAISZP010000144.1:0-11396 GCA_036824745.1 Luteolibacter sp. | reverse complement strand
TGGCTGGCGGGAAACTCGGCGTGCGTGGAGCCGTGGCAGGCGCTGCACTGGAGGTCGCCGTGGCCTTTGGAAAACCGATAGAGCGATTTGCCGGCGAGAGGCGTGTCCGGATTGGTGGCGAAGAGATTGCTGGCGGCCACGCGGGGCGTTCCATCGGTGTTGAAAACGGAGGTGTAGCGGATCTGGCCGTTGTTCTGCGTGGCGCTGCCGGTGTGGCATTGCTGGCAGGTGGGCTCGTCCAGCCAACCGGTGCGGGTGGAACTGCCTACCTGGCTCATGGTTCCGTGGCAGCTCTGGCATTGCATCGCGGCGCTTCCATCCGAAGCAACCGCCGAGCCCATCGCGCCGCGCAGGCATTTGGTCGCGGAACCCGGGTGGCATTGGTAACAGGAACTCCTGTTAGCGACGTGGTCGAGTGTCATGCCGCTGTCAGGCCCGGTGACGGTGGCGTGCAGGGAGTGCATCGCCCGGGTGAGGGGACTCACTCCGGGCAGGCTTCCGGTTCCAAGCGCTTCGGACGCGTGGCAGGCGGCGCAAAGCACGGGTTTCTGGTGATCCACCACGCTGGAATAGAGACCGTCGCTGGTGTATCCGGCGGTGCTCAGCGCGTTCTGATAGACGGATGAGCCCAGATGTTTTTCATCGTGCAGGAGCAGGATGTTCAGGCGGTGGTCACGGGAAGGGTGCGGATCGTTCACCCATCCGGCCGCGGGCATCGCGGCGGGGCCGGAGCCGGAACCATGGCACTTGCGGCAATCCATCTCGCCGGAAACGGGAAGCACGATGTCGGTGCTCGCGAGCAAGGTGCCGGCGGTGGTTTTCGCCGTGAGGCGCATCATCGGATAGGGATTCGCATGCCCCGCGTCGTCGATGGGGGCGATGGGAACGCCCGCGGCTTCGAACCAGTTCATCACGCCGTTGAAGTCGAGAAACTTGGGAACATTGTTAGATCCGGGCATCTCCTTGCCGGGATTTCCGGCGGGAAAGGGCAGGCCCTTGTCCGGTGGAAGCGCGGCTCCGAACAGCGCGGGCGAGTATTGCCAGAAGTTCGTCTTGCCGATGCTGGTGGTGTTGATCGAGCCGTCGGGATCCGCGATGGCTTCGTAGGTGATCTGGATGCCGGCGCTGCTGCGGACGAGTTTTCCCGAGGCGTTGATGAGCTGGCAATCAACCGTGTTGTAAGGTGGAAGGATGGAAAACACCGAGTAGTCGTCGTCCATGCAGTGCATCCCGAGGTTGTTCCAACCGATGAGGCGCTGGGCGTGCGCGCCGGTGGCCAGCGCGAGGAGGAAGAGGAGCGTTCTCATGGTGGAAACGACTGGCTGAGGTCGTTTTCACCATCCGATCATGGGTTCACATGGGCAAACTCTTCACGGTAACCGAATGGTAGGATATGCGGATGTTTGCGACGCCTATTTCGTCGGATTCCAGCGATCATCGCCACCGAGCACGGACTTGACCGTGAGCTTGGATGCTTCCGCGGGAGCGAGTTGGCGTGACCACTTCACGCGCTTTTCGGGATTCGCGCCGGGGCCGGTGGATTGGAACTCGGCGTAGCGGGCGGTCTTTTCGTTTTCCGGATTCCGCCAGTTTTCCCAGCCCTCCGGCCGGATGCTGGCGTCCATGTGGCACTTGAGAAACACGGTGTGGGCGTGAGGGCGCCATGGGCGGCCGAGGTAACATTGGATGCCGGGTTTCGTGCCTTTGATGTCGCACTGCGAGAAAATGAATCCGTTCTGCTCCGGTGCGGTGGAGGCGGCGGTGATGTAGCCGTCCCGCGTGATGAGGATGTGGCATTTCTCGAACCATGCGGTGGCCGCGCCGAAGATGAAGTCCACCGCGCCGGTGATGGCGCAGTCCTCGAAGTAGTGGCGGCCGCGGTTGCAGAGAATGGTGTCCTGGAATCCGAGGAAGCGGCACTTGCGGAAGGAAACGCGGTCGCCGTCGACTCTAACAGCGAGGGCCTGGCCGACCGGGCCCGCGCTGTTTTCGAAGGTGATGTTTTCGAACGAGATATGATCCGCGTCGATCTGGACGGTGGGCGTGCGGAAGGTGCCGATGGGATTGCCGTCCGGGCCGGGAAGGTTGGCGTGGAGGTTGTGGGTGATGAAGGTTTTTTCCGCGTCCTCGCCGATGAGTTTCAGGAAGCGCTTCTCGCGCTGGATGTAGACGACCTCGTTGTAGGCGCCGGGTTTGAGGAGGATGGTCCAAGGCCTGTTAGGGCTGGAGTCGCGGGGCGAGGCGTTGACCGCCTCCTGTACGGTTTTGAACTTGGTACTGCCGTCGGCCGCGACGATGGCGTCGGGTTTCGCATTTGCGATCAGCGGAACAATGCCGGCCAGGAGAAGCGGAAGGGATTTCATGACGGATCAGTCGTTTTCGTCCAGATGGAGGCTGTGGAGGATGCGGTGGGCGAACGGAGCAACCACCAGCGAAGCCACGCCGATGAAAACCAGGCCGGAAAACAACGCGTAGAGGGAAGCGAAAACCTTCGCCGCCGTCGTGTGAAGCGGATCCACTGGTCCCATGCCGCCGAGAATCATCGAGGCATTCAACAACGAATCGACCCAGGACAAACTACCCAATTGGTGGTATCCCAACACTCCGATTCCGAGTCCGATCACGACCACGGCGGCGGCCAGCAGGAAGTGGCGGATCACCCGGATCCGGAATTTCGCGGCACTCAGCAGGGGATGGGTGCGGTGTTCGTACATGACGGATCAACGCTTGGGTTTCGCCGCTTGTCCGGAGCCGGGCGGATAGACGATGATGCGGGCGTCCGGGCGGTTGACGAGGTAGGCCCAGGCCCAGCCTAACAGAACGGAAAGCTTGTTGCGGAAACCGATGAGGAAGGCGATGTGGATGAAGAGCCACATCAGCCAGGCGAGGAATCCCTTGAGGCGGAGTCCGCCGGATTTCACCACGGCGCAGTTCTTGCCGATGATGGCCATGATGCCCTTGTCGAAGTAATCAAAGGCCTCGCGTTTCCCCGTCTTGATCGATTTGGCGACGTGTTTGCCCATTTGCACGGCGGCCGGAGCGACGCCGGGAACCGGCTGGCCGTCGCGGTCCGACATGCGGACGAGATCGCCCGCCACGAAGATCTCCGGGAATCCCGGAAGCGTCAGGTCCGCTTCGGGTGTGACGCGCCCGCCGCGGTCCATGGGCAGGCCGAGCGAGTTTGTTAGAGGGGATGCCGCCACGCCGGCGGCCCAGATGATGGCGGCGGCTTCGAGTTGTGTGCCGTCCTTGAATTCTAACAAGCCTTCGCGGACGTCGGTGACGCGGGTGTTGTTGCGGACTTCGACGCCGAGGTTTTCCAAACGCTGGCGGGCGTAGAGGCTTTGTGCGGGATCGAAGGCTTCGAGCACGTGTTGGGATCCTTCGATGAGCACAATGCGGAGTTCCGCGGTATCGATCCTGCGGAAGTTCGATTTCAAACTGCGGTGGACGAGATCCGCGAAGGCTCCGGCGAGTTCGACACCGGTGGGACCGCCGCCGACGATGGCCACGGTCATCAGGAACTTGCGTTGGGCCGGATCATCCGTGCGTTCCGCGAGTTCGAGGTTGGAAAGCACGGTGCGGCGGATGTTTTGCGCATCGGCGAGCGACTTGAGTGAGAGGCAGTGTTTTTCCCAAGCGTCATTGCCGAAGAAACTGGTGCGCGCTCCGGCGGCGAGCAGCAGGAAATCAAACGGATAGACGGTGCCGGAGCTGCCGGTGGCCGTTTTGCCGGCGGGATCGATGGCGGTGATTTCATCCATCAGCACGGTGACGTTTTCCGCACCGGCGAGGATCTGGCGGATCGAGCGCGCGATGTCCGGCGCTGCGAGCGAGGCGGTGGCCACCTGATAGAGAAGCGGCTGGAAAAGATGGTGGTTCGTGCGGTCGATCAGGGTGACCTCGAAACGAGGATCATTCGCGAGACCGCGCGCGCATTCGAGGCCGGCGAACCCGCCGCCGATGATGAGGACTTTCCGGGTGCTTTGCATGGAGTGATCGCGATTTGCCCGGAGAGACTCAACGACTTTTCACCGTCTGCATTTCTCAAGCAAGCCACCGAGGAAACGGGTGATCTGCACGAGAGCTTCGGTGTATTCTGACTTGCCGAGTGGCGCGAGATCCTCGCGGCATTCGGCGAGCAGGTTCAAGCCGGTGTCCACCGCGCTTTCGATGGCTCCTTCGTATTCGGCGATGCCTAACAGGACGGGGAGATCGAGCGGTTCCTGATCGAGGATGCGCTTGTTGAGCTTGATGCGCTGGGACTCGGAAGCGGTTTCCAGCAGGTTGAGGATGGGCAGGGTGAGTTTGCCCTTGATCAGATCGGTGCGGAGCGTTTTTCCAACCACTTCCTCGGAACCGACGAGGTCCAGGCAGTCGTCGTAGATTTGATAGGCGGTGCCGAGTTTCATGCCGTAGTTGTAGAGTCTCTCCTCGGCGGCTTCATCGAGTCCGGAAAGCTTGGCGGCGAGACCGGTGGCGGCGGCGAAGAGCGCGCCGGTTTTCATCTCGATGACGCGGAAGTAGTCCGCTTTCGTGAAGGTGAGGTCGAATCGGCGCTGCGTCTGGATGATCTCGCCCTGACAGACCTCGCGCGAGGCTTTGCCGACCTTGCGGCAGATGTCGATCGAGTTGAAGTCGGTGGCCAGGGTCAGCGCGTGGGAGAACAGGGCGTCGCCCAGCAGGACGGAGAGCGAGTTTCCCCATTTCGCGTTGGCGGTGGGCACCATGCGGCGGGTGTTCGCGCCGTCGATGATGTCGTCGTGCACGAGCGTGGCCATGTGGATGAGCTCGAGAATGACGCCGAGTTTCACGTGGTCGTCGGAAACTCCGTTGACCGCGCCGCCGACGAGGATGGCGAGGGCCGGGCGGATGCGCTTGCCGGAGGTGTTGCAGATGTAGGCGACGTAAGGCTCGATGGCGGGATCGAATCCGCGGACTTGCTCGCGGATGGAGGCTTCCACGCGTTCGAGTTCCGGACGGACAAGTTCGAAGGGAAAAATCCCGCTGCCGCTGCTGCTGCTGGTGGATGTGGCCATGCGCCCACAACCATCCACAATCCGGCGGGTCCCGCAACCCGGATGTTCCATTGATCTTGCAAGATTGCTGGGGAAATGGCGTTTCTGTGGCCGATGAAAATCCGAGCGATCTTCGTGTTGGCGGCGTCCGCGACCTGCGGGACGTCATGGGGCCAGGTCCATGGGGAAGAGGGAACACCGCAATTGCCGGGAGTTCCGTATCACGTGCACGACGGCAAGCGGCCGCAGCCGCCGGTGGTTTCCACGGCCGGAGCGCTCATGGTCAAGCCGCCCTCGGATGCGCTGGTGTTGTTTGGCGGAACCTCGCTGGACGCGTGGACCACGAATGGCGGTCCTCCGGCCTTCAAGCTCAAGGACGGTGTGATGGTGGCGGATGGCAAGAACATCCAGACCAAGGCGCAGTTCGGCGCGGTGCAGCTTCATTTCGAGTGGCGCTTGCCTGCCGGACGTCCGGTAGAGGGCCAGAAAGGCGGAAACAGCGGCGTGTTTTTCATGGATCTCTACGAAATCCAGGTCCTGCAAAGCCACAACAACCCGACTTACGCCGACGGCACCGCCGGCGGGATGTATGGCCAGCTTCCGCCCTTGGCGAACGCGACGTCCCCGCAAGGAGAGTGGCAGAGTTATGACATCGCCTTCGAGCCACCGGTTTATGAGGGCGAAAAGGTGGTGAAACCCGCCAAGGCCACGGTGATCCACAATGGCGTGATCGTGCAGAACGGTGAGTCGTTTCTCGGCCCCACCGTTTGGCGGAAACTCGCCAGCTACCCACCGAAACATCCGGAAAAAGGACCGATTTCGCTGCAATTCCACGGCGATCCGATGGAATTCCGCAACATGTGGATCCGTCCGCTCGGCCAGCGCAAGTGATCCCCTGATTTTTCACCAACCGCCGGAGCTATCTGCTTGCTAGATCGGACCGGGGAGTTCTTGCTGGATTCCTCTATGAAAAAACGTGCGATCTGGACCGTGGTTCCCGCCCTGGCATTGGGCATGGGAGCTTGTAAGAAAACCGAAGCTCCCACGCCCCCCCCGGCGGCTGAATCCGCGGCTCCGGCTGCTGAGGAGAAACCGGCCGCGGATGCCCCGGCTCCCGTCGCTCCCAAGCCTGCGGGCTTGAGCGTGGAGGAACGCGCCGCGAAACTCGGATTCGCCAAACACCTCCCGCAGGACACCGAGGTCGTCATGTCCTTCCACAACGGCTCCAAAACCGTGGACCGTGTGAAATCCAGCAAGCTATGGAAGATGGTCCAGTCCGAGATGGGCATGGGCATGATGGATGATGGCGCGGGTGCCGCCGACGAGGAAATGGACGAGGATGTCGATCTGCCGGAAGTCGAGCAGGATGAGGAGGCTCCCGAAGTGGCGGCGGATCAGGCGGAAGACGCCGAGCCCGTGGGCCCCGCCGCATTGTTCGGCACCGAGTTCACCGTGGCCCTTGGCAAATCCACCGGCGTGCAAACCGCGAATCTGGTCACACTCGGAAACCGGGTGAACTACCACCGCATGCGCATCATCGCCAAGGCCTTGGTGGATTGCGCGAAAACCGGTGAGTTTTCCGATATGGCGGACGCCCTCTCCGACATGGACGGCGAAGAACTCGCCAAGGGTCTTGCCAACGATCCGAAGGCAGGCGTGGCCTTGTTTGAAAAAATGAGCATGCCTCCGTTCTACATCGCTTTCCGCACCACCGCGGAGCAGCGGCAGGGTGCCGCCCAACAACTCGCCTCGCTCACCGAGCAAATCTCGATGTTCGCCGGTGAAATTTCCGAGCCCGCCGAAGTCGAGAAAGCCGGTGCCAAGTTCGCAGGTCAGAAAATCGTCGGCGCGAAGATCGCCGAACAGATGGGCGAGGATCGTGACGAAATGGACGAAACCCTCGGCAAGGAAACCACCGATCAACTCATCGCCGCACTCGGCAAGAAGGATCTCTACGTGGTCAGCGGCACGCTCGGTGATTACGTCGTGCTCTACATCGGCGGCTCGCTCGACAGCCTCAGTTTCGCCGACTCTCCGGCGAATTCGATGGTGGCCGGTGACAAACTCGCTTTCTGCGACGCCTACGCCTCCAAGGAGCTCGCGGCCGTGGTTTATGGTCAGAAGGAAATGCTCGACGCCGTCGCCGCGGCTACGGGAGGTCTCACTGATGTGGTGGATGGTCTGCGTGACGGCATCGCCGGCTCCGAAGCACTCGGAGACACCCGCGATCTGGAAACGCTGCTGCGCATGGTGGGCGAGCGTGAAGCCGCCCTCCGCAAGCTCGCGGTCAATGACACGATGGGCCTAGCCGCTTATTTCGAAGAAGGTCTGAAAATCGAGTCCTTCGGTGGCACGGACAACGGTGCCTTCGATTGGAAAACTCCGAGCAAACTCGCCACACTCGGCGATTCCGAGGACGTTTTGTTGTTCGCCTCGATGACCTCCACCGCCGCTTATGACGAAAAAGCCCGCGCTTACGGCGAGGCGGTGATGGAAACCGCCTATGCCATCGCGATGAAGGCCGCGGATTTGAAAATCGAGAGCGACGAGCTTGCCCAGTTCAAGGGCATGGCACAGATGTTCGATACCAAGTTCCGCGCCGATATCGTCTCGGTCTGGAACGCGCTCAGCGGAGACATGGGTGCCGGCCTCGGCAGCGAGAGCGCCATCGTCGTGGATCTCAAGGGCTCCATGCCCGCGGTTCCCGGTGTGCCGCAGCCGGTGGTGGATGAGGTGAAAGTGCCGCGTGTTTCGGTGATCGCCCCCGTCGCGGATCGCGCCAAGCTTTCCGGCGCATGGGACAAGATCAACACCAGCGCCACCAGCATCCTCGGCAAGGTGAGCGAGATGACAGGTCAGGACATCCCGATGCAGAAACCGATCAGCTCTGAGAAAGACGGATTCACCACTTGGTTCTTCTCGTTCCCGTTCTTCAACGACGACTTCATGCCTTCCGTCACGGTCGGCGACAAGTGGTTCGCCGCCTCCACCTCGAAAGTCCAGGCGCTCGACCTGATCCAGAAGGCGGACAAGGCCACCGCTCCGAAGGACGGCCTCTGGTTCAAGTTGGACTTCAACACGCTGCGCAAGTATTCGGATGAAACCGTCGCCGTGCTCGACAAGAACAAGGACGCGCTCGGCTTGGATGAAGGCGATCTGAAAAAGGCCCGCAAGTTCATCGCCGCTTCCGAGGACCTCGACAAGCTCACCGTCCACGCCCGCCGCGAGGAAGGCAAGCTGCGCTCCACGGTGCACTTCAAGACGCGCTGATCGCGTCCGGCTTCATCACCCGCCCGCGGTTTCTAACAAGGAGCCGCGGGTTTTTCGTTTCCAATCCGGTGTTCCCATTCCGTTCGGCCTCGGCTACGCTGCCGCCGGATGCAGTTGGAACCCATCGGAATCGTCCGCAGTTGCTTTGGCGGGAAATTCGGCGTGCCGCGCCAGCCGGGCCTGTGCCCCAGCGCGTGGGGCGAGTTGGTGTTTCACGAAACCTTCCGCAGTCCCGAGGCGATCCGTGGCATCGAGGGATTCTCCCACGTCTGGCTCATTTTCGGGTTTCACGAAACCGTGGAGCAGGGATGGAAACCCACCGTGCGCCCGCCGCGGCTTGGCGGAAACCAGCGCGTCGGCGTTTTCGCCAGCCGCTCGACCTTCCGGCCTAACGGACTCGGCCTCTCGCTGGTTCGTCTCGAAGGGATCGGCGAAGACGGGACTCTTCTGTTAGGCGGGCTCGATCTGTTGGACGGCACGCCCGTTTACGACGTGAAACCCTACCTGCCGTATGCCGAATCGATCCCGGACGCGGCCGCCGGTTTCGCCGCCGCGGAAATCCCGAGACTGCGCGTGGAAGTCGCCGGTTCCGCCGCCCTTGAGTTCGGAAATTTGCCGGAACGCGCCAAAAACCTGATCCGCGAGGCGCTCTCGCTTGATCCCCGGCCCGCGGTGCGCGCCGATGAGTCCGGGAGGGTGTTCGGTGCGTCCCTCTGCGGCAAAAATGTCCGTTTCCAGATCGAAAACGACTGCTGCCGGATCGTGGAAATCTCGGATTGAGCGGATGTTTCGGAAAAATTGTTCCGAAAAAGTCACCATGCGCCGTTTGCCGGAAGGACCCTGGTTTTCTTAATTCTCAAGCAGTCCGAAGCATTGACGCTGCGGCGTTTACGGCTCCCGGGCGGCTCCGCTCCACGCCTTCCCATCACCGTTTCCCGGTCCTTCAAAAGGCCCGCGATCACGGCCCGGGGGAGGGGGTGGCACGGGGTTTGCTGGATCGAACCACGACACCCGACCCTACGATCCCATGAACATGATAGAACACCACCCGCCCTATGCGGACTTCGCTTCGGTTCCATCCGAACTTTCGTTAGACGGAAGTTGGGATGCCGAGGCCGTGGCCGCGCTCATCCGCTCCAAGAGCCACTTCGGAGAAACTCCCGCCTTCCTCTTCGTGGGAAGAAAGGAGGCCGAGCTGCTCAAGGAGCATCTCGCGGAATCCTTCGGCGAGGAATCCGTCGTCACCCTCAACGGCACCTATTACATGGGTCTCGATGTGGTGGCGATCGACTGCGAGTCGTTCCTCGCCACCGGCGGCCGCAAGGCCATCCGCACCCTGCAAGACCCGATCGCAAGACGCCCCGCGTGGCGCGACCGGGACACCGAAGCCCTCTGGCAATTCCGGATCTGACGGACTCTTGTGACACCCACTCTTCCTGAAGGAAGGGGGAGCCGGCGTCTCAAGCCTCTCTGGCAGGTTTTGGTGATTGCTGACGGGCACTCCAAAACGGGGCGGCGACAGGTTGACGGCTCAGGGTTGATTCCCGAAGGCCTCCAACCAGTCGCCGCCCTTCATGCGTTTGGATTCGTCCACCGCGCCGAGCCATTCCCAGACGTCCGCGCGGATGGGTTCTCCGCCGTTTTCCGGAAACACGGTGGTGGTCACCCGGTGGTATTCGCTTTGGGTTTCATCCGCGGACACTCCTTCGAACCGGTCGAGCGCCTCTAACAAATCCGGCCCCGCCTCGAACACTTCGCCACGGATCGGGCCGCCCGTTTCGTCGAGGATCAGTCCGGGAAACCAGTCGATCTGATAGAGCTTCCCGGCGATGGATCCAGCGCAGACGAACTCCGCGCCGGCCATGCGGAAATGATTTGAGGCACCGCGGCGCAGGGTCCCGTAAACGAACACCCGCGTCCGGGTTGATGGTGTTGAGGCGGTGTCCCCGCTCATTTCGTGATGATTTCGATGGCGGTGGCATCGAAGGTCTTCTTGCCGTCCTTCGTGCCGATCGTTCCTGTCATTTTGACGTCCTTGGCGCTCTTGCAGATGTTTTTGTGCCACTCCTTGTCGGCCTTTCCACCGAGGTAGTAGGTGGTGGTCTTGCTGCCTTCCTTGACCAGCAGCACGCTGGTGCAGTCCTTTTCTTTTCCGAGATCACACTTGGCGCAGGTGGCGCTGCCTTCGAGCGTCACGCTTTTGTCCTTGGCCTCGTCCGCGGCGGAAACGAAGGCGGCGAGAGTGATCGAGAGAATGCTGGCGGCGATGGTTTTCATGGCGATGGGTTGGTGATTGGCTCAAGCTGG
Organism: Luteolibacter sp.; assembly: GCA_036824745.1. GTDB lineage: Bacteria > Verrucomicrobiota > Verrucomicrobiia > Verrucomicrobiales > Akkermansiaceae > Luteolibacter. Next base: position 801 of record DAISZP010000144.1, on the reverse strand, counting down.
ATTTTTCGGATTCGCGGAAAATCCACCCGTCACCGTTAGGCCAAATTTCCCCACGCCGCAACCTGCAAGTGCGCTCAATCCTTCGGCTTGTATCCCACCTCGTTGTCGAGCATCTGGCGCAGGTCATCGAGACCTTGTCCGCTGTCCGCTGAAATTGCGACGACCTCCACTTTCGGGAAACGTTGTTTGAATGCCTTGAGGTTTTCCTCCGCGCCTTCGAGGTCCATCTTGTTGGCGATGACCTTCCAAGGGAAACGCGCGAGTTCCTCGTCGTATTCCTTGATCTCGGAGCGGAGGATTTCCAGATCCGAGATCGGGTCGCGGCCTTCGCTGCCCGCCATGTCGAGCACGAAGAGCAGCACGCGGCAGCGCGTGATGTGGCGCAGAAACTCGTGGCCCAGACCGCGGTTTTCATGCGCGCCTTCGATCAGCCCCGGAATGTCCGCCAGCGTGCAGCGGCGGAAACCGGGAAACTCGACGACGCCCACCACCGGTTGCAGCGTGGTGAACGGATAGGACGCCACCTTCGGTTTCGCGGCGGAGAGTTTTCCTAACAGCGTGGATTTCCCCGCATTCGGGAAACCGACAAATCCCGCGTCCGCGATGCGGCGCAGCTCGAGGTAGAACACCCCGAGCTCGCCCGGCGTGCCGAGCGTGTGCTCCACCGGCGTGCGGTTGGTGGCGGTCTTGAAATTCCAATTGCCCTTGCCCGGCTCGCCGCCTTTGCAGAGCACGAACTCCTGGCCGATCTCGGTGAGGTCGGCGATCGGGTCCATATCGATGCCTTCCTCGCTGCGCTCC
>DAISZP010000143.1:2860-11452 GCA_036824745.1 Luteolibacter sp. | reverse complement strand
GAAGCGGCCAGGCGGAACGGAAGCCAGATCACGCTGCTCGCGGATGCCGCGAAGGACGCGAAGCGGCCGTTTCCACAGCGTCTCGATTGTTACAAAGCCCTGTCAAAATCGGGCGGGGAGAATGGCACCAAGCTCTCTGTCGAAGTCCTCGCAGTCTGGTCCGGTGATCCCAGTCGCCCCGGTGAGGCGGACCAGATGATCGGCGACTTCGTGAATTCTCCCCAGCGTGGCAATGAAATCAAACTCCTGCGCGAGATGGCCGCGAAACTTGGAAGCGACGCGAGCACCATCGCCTGGAAGTCCATGCTCACCGTCCTGAACAGTCCGTTGGCGAAACCCGATGCCAAGGAACAGATCAAAGCCGAGGTGAACAAAAATCCGATGGAGGCGGGGTTTTTCCACGCCATTCATCAACTCAAGCTCGCGGGTTTCGACGCGCAGATCGACGCTGCCCTCAAGAGCGACAACCGCGATTTGATCAGTGCGGCGAACGCGGCCAGAACAGCCGCGACGGGAAGCGCGCAATCAGGACGCAAGGTGGCCGAGCTCCCCGCCGGGGATGTGGTGAAGGCCGCGATGAATGGAAAGGGCGATCCCGCGCTTGGTTCGCGGTTGTTCACCTCGCAGGGCTGCATCGCGTGCCATTCCGTGGATCCGAAGGCGGAACAGAAGGGGCCTTACCTTGGAGCCGCCGGCGCGAAGTTCACACGTGACTATCTGATAGAGTCCGTCATCGATCCGAACAAGGTCGTGGCCCAGGGTTTCCAATCGGCCTTGCTGAAACTGAAGGACGGCAGCGTGAAGATGGGTTTCGTAACCGGCGAAGCCGACGGCGTGGTGGAGGTGCGGGACATCGCCGGTCAGGTCAGCAAGATCAAGCGGGCCGATGTCGGCGAGGAAACCCATCTGCCGAACTCGATGATGCCGCCCGGGCTCGCCGCCGGACTCACGGTCGAGGAGTTCACCTCGCTGATCGAATACCTCGTTTCACTCCGGGCCACCGGAGGCTGAATGGCGGAAGAATTTCTGGCACGGCGTTTGCTTTTTGTGGCTGTGGGTGACACCAGTCGCCTCGAAAACCAAAACCGTAGATAAACCATGAATAGCCCCCAAACACATGACAAGGGGCCGGGATTCATGCCAATGCATGGACGCAGTTCCCGGCAAGTTTGCGATCATCGGCTCAAGGTGAAGGTCCGACGACAGGAACGCCGCAAGTGCCGTGAGGTTCTGCGCCATTGGCTTGGCGAGGGATTCGCCGCGGAAGCTTTCTCCTAACAGAGTTGGCGTGTTTTTCTGACGCCCGGGAATGGGGACCGCGACCACGGTCTCCGGTCCCGGGCGGTTTTCTATCCGGGACTACAATCATTGTCTGGAATTCCAAGCCGCTTTCCCTTGCAAGCATGGCTGGTTTTTTCGCAACGTTCCCGGCGTTGTGAGGGAAATCTGGGAACAATCGATTCTGGCATACAACCTGCCGTTCACCATCCTGCTTGGATTGGTGATCCTCTTCTGGCTTCTCACTCTGCTGGGGGCTGTGAGCTCGGAGTCGCTTGATGTGGATCTGGATGCGGACGCGGATCTCGATGGGGACGCCAGCCACTTGAGTGAAATTCCGGCCGCGTTGCTCCGGCTTGTGAATGCGGGATATGTTCCGGTCACCGTTGTGTTGAGCATTCTGATTCTTGTGATGTGGATCGTTTCCATCACGTTCAACTATTACTTCAATCCCGGCCACAACAGCATGCTGGCCCTTGGATTCGCCGCGGTGGCCTTTCTTTTGGGCGTCATCGCCACGAAATTGATCACGCAGCCGCTCGTTCCCTTCATGCGGAAACTAAAGGCTGCGGAAAACGCGGCCCCCGTGATTGGCGAGGTCGGTGTCGTGCGCTCCATCCGCATTGATTCGGATTTCGGTCAGGTTGAGGTCGAGCGCCCGGATGGCGCGCCCGCCCTGCTCAACGCGCGTTTGGGGCCCGATTCCGATCCTGTTTCCAGAGGAACCGAGGTTGCCATTGTTTCCTATGACGAAGCGAAAGGCATTTATCTCGTCCGTCCGCTTCCATCCACTCCTCCGATTGATTGAACATCACCCGTAACCATCCATGAACGCCATCCAGTCATCCCTCAGTCTGAATTTCACCTCAGGTCCGCCGCTCGCAATCAGTTTTCCCGCAGGCATGGGAGTCATCGGCGTGGCCGTGGTGGCGCTTGTCGCCCTGGGTTTCATCTACCTGCTGCTCACCTGCTACCGCAAGGTGGAGAAAGGCCGTGCTCTTGTTAGAACGGGTGGAACGCGCACCAAGGTGATCCTCAACGGTGGATTCGTGGTGCCGATCATCCACCGCGCCGAGTTCATCGACATTTCCGTTAAACGCATCGAGATCGACCGCACCGGCAAGAACGGCCTGATCTGCCAGGACAACATCCGCGCCGACATCAAGGTGGTTTTCTTTGTGCGCATCAACAACGTCGAGGCGGACATCATCAAGGTGGCGGATTCGATCGGCTGCCAGCGCGCTTCGAGCGAGCCGGAGATCCGCAATCTCTTCGACGCGAAGTTTTCCGAAGCCTTGAAAACCGTGGGCAAGCGCTTCCTTTTCATCCAGCTTTATGAGGATCGCGACAAGTTCCGCGAGGCCATCCTCAAAGTGATCGGCACGGACCTCAACGGCTATGTTCTTGAAGACGCCGCCATCGATTATCTCGAACAAACGCCGGTCGAGATGCTCGATCCGGACAACATTCTCGATGCGGAGGGCATCAAGAAGATCACGATGCTCACCGCCGAGCAGGCGAAGCTTTCCAACAAGATCCAGCGCGACAAGGAGAAGATCATCAAGCAGCAGGACGTCGAGGCGCGCGAGGCGATCCTTGAACTGGAACGCCAACTCAAGGAAACCGAAGCCCGCCAGCAGCGCGAGGTTTCCACCGTGCAATCCCGCGAGGAGGCTGAGGCTGCGAAGGTCCGCGAGGAGGAGCGGAAAAAGGCGGAAATCGCCCGCATCGCCGCGGACGAGGAACTCGCCGTCGCCGATCAGAACAAGCAGCGCCAGGTGCTTGTCGCCCAGCGCAACAAGGAGCGCACCGACGCGGTGGAGGTGGAGCGTGTCGAACGCGAGCGCATGATCGAACAGATCGAACGCGAACGGGTCACCGATCTCAAGAGGATCGAGGCTGAGAAGGCCGTCGAGCAGCAGCGCAAGGAAATTCAGGATGTCATCCGCGAGCGTGTGATCGTCGAGAAAACCGTTGTTGAGGAACAACAGAAGATGAAGGACACCGAGGCCTTCGCGACCGTGGAACGCGAGAAGAAGGTGACTGTGACCAACGCCGAGGCCGTCGCCCAGGAGAACCTGATCCAGCAGATCAAGGAAGCCGAGGCGCACAAACAAGCCGCCCAGTTCCGCGCCGACGAGGAGGCGTATGCGATCACCTCCGCGGCAGAGGCCTCGCGTCAGGCGGCGAAACTCGAAGCTGAGCGCAAGCTTATCCTTGCCGAAGCCACGCAGGCGGCGTCTGAGAAGGAGTCCGCCGCCAAAAAGATGCTTGCGGAGGCTGTCACCAAGGAATCTGCCGCCGTCGGCATGGGCGAGGCGGAGGTGCTCCGTGCCAAGGGCGAGGCCGATGCGGAAGCAATCCGTCAGAAGGCCGACGCCATGAAACTCTTCGAAGAAGCCGGTCAGGACCACGAGGAGTTCAAACTCGAACTCGAAAAGGACAAGACCGTCGAACTCGCGCAGATCGACGTCCAACGCCAGATCGCCGAACAGCAGGCCATCGTCATTGGCGAGGCGCTCAAGCACTCGAAGATCGATATCGTTGGTGGGGAAACCGAATTCTTCGACCGCATCACCCGCGCCATCACCACCGGCAAGGTGGTGGACCGCGCCGTCGGAAACAGCCAGGTGCTCGGCGACGTGAAGGACACGTTCTTCAACGGCGATCCGGAATATTTCAAGGCCCAGATCTCCACCTGGATCCAGGACTTCGGCATGAGCAGCGAGGATCTCAAGAACCTCAGCCTGTCCGCTCTGTTAGGGCAGATGGTCGGTGTCGCCGAGGGGGAGAAACGCCAGCGCATCATCGGGCTGCTGGGCGCCGCCGAGCGCTTCGGATTCGGAGACGCGAAGGCTTCCACGCTGCTCAAGTAACCGGGACACCGGCCGGATGATCGGATTTTCCGCGAACAAGCGCGAATGGACACGATACGCAATCGAGCATGGGATGGCTTGGGCCTGCCGCGAACCCGGAACGGTTCCGCATGTCCGGGCGGTCCTCGTTCATTGACCATCGAGTCCGTTCGCGCATGTCCGCGGAGCGTTCTTGATCCCAAATCACCGAAGGAATGAGCGATTCACCCCAACAACTGGAAGGCGGAGCCTACGAGGTGATCCGCGCGCGGCTTGATCAGCATGCGGCCTCGCTGCGTGAGCGGATGGACGCGCTGAACGCCGCCCGCCACGATGTGTTCGGAGCGATACCCACTGAACTCCTGTCCACCGGACATGTCGCCACCGCGCACAACTGCGTGGCGAGGGATCTTGTCGGACTTGGCAACGGCCTGTATCTGTTAGGTTACAATATCCAGTTCGGCCTCAAACAAACGACCGACCTTGCCGACGTCTTCGCCGTATGCCGGCTCGATGAAAACCGGGACTTCCATCCTGTTCCGCTGGATGAGTTGCTCGGTGACGCGTCATTCCGCGAGGATTTTCAAACCCTCTTCCGCTACTATCGCGATACGGTTTTCGTCAAATTCATGCTGATCGGGCCGCATCTTCACATGAAGATGCGGATTGGCAAATCGGAGGACGATTTCAAATCCTTCAAGTGGCTGCTGAAGGGGGACGGAACACTCGAATACCAAGGCAACCGCTCGGAACATGAGTGCCGCTATCCGGAGCTTGTGGAGTTCCGCTGGAAACGCGCGAGCCGCGACATGCACCGGTCCGGTGAGTTTCCCCACATCTCCATCGAAGACCGCCTGTTCGTGGAAACCATGGGTGGCGACCTCACCCTGAAGGTGGAGGACAACACCGCCACCGGCGAAGGGATCTACGCGGAGCCGGTCGAGGATCCGGATCAAACGCTGGACGACGCGGAGATCCATTACGCGGTTGTCGGTCCGCTCATCATCCTGCGCATCCTGCCTTACCGGGAAACGCAGCACCGCCATCTTGTGTTCAACGAGAAGACGAAGGAGGTGAAGCGGCTCGATGGCATCGGCCAGTCCTGCGTGCTGCTTCCGGAGGACCAGGGCATCCTGTTCGCCAACGGATACATGCTCGCCACCGGCGAGTCGAAAACCTACGAGACCGGCTTGAGCGGATTGCGCTTCGAGCGGAGGATCGCATCGGGAAACGGCGAGGACACGCTGCATGTGTTCTATCAGAGGACGTCCGGCCACTACGTCCTGTTTTCCTACAACATCATCGCGCAGACCTTGGAAACCCCGGTGGTCTGCAATGGATTCGCGCTGGATCCGGACGGACGCATGCTCTTGTTCCAGGCGCCGGACCAGCCGCAGAAGCACCACGCGATCCAGGTGTGGCGCACGCCCTACATCACGGACTCGGCGGCCGCGGTTCCCGCGGAGAAGCGGGATTCGCTGCTCTTCAAGATCGGAAACTCCGCGCTGGTCCGCGCGATGGCGGAGGCCCGCGAGATCCTGATCTTGTTAGGCAAGGGCGACACCTACGCCGATGTCTATCTGGAACTTGTCCGCCGCACCCGCGAGGTGCTCGACGGATACTTCTGGCTCCGCGAACCGCAAGCCCATGCGCTGGCGGAGCCCTTGGACGCGATCCACGCCGCCGCGAACTCCGCGATCGACGAGTTCGACAAGGTGGTCCGCATCCGCCAGGCTACCGCGGCGCGCACGACGGAAGTCCGTGAGGCGGGCGAGAAACTTCTGACCGCCGCACGCGGCGCGAATCCGGATGACATCCGCGGGTTTGTCAGGATTCTGGCGGACCTGCGGCTGCGTCGGGGTGAGATCATCGGATTGCGCGAGCTGCGCTATGCGGACAACGCGCTCATTGATGATCTGGACAAACGCGTGGCGGATGCCGCGGATTTCGTTTCCGGAAAGACGGTCGAGTTTCTGCTCAAGGAACAAGCGCTCGAGCCCTATCGGCAAGCCGTCGAGTCGCAACGCGCGGCCCTCGCAGGCATCAGCAAGACCGCGGAAGCCGATGCGGTCGCGCAAGGGCTTGATCAGGCCGGCAAGGAGCTGGAGTTGCTCATCGACATCGTGGGAAACCTGCGCATTCAGGATGCCACTCAGACCACCGCGATCATCGAGAGTGTTTCCGCGCTGTATGCCACGCTCAACGGCGTGCGCGCCGATCTGAAGTCCAAGCGCCGCGAGCTTGCCCGCACCGAGGGAGTCGCCCAATTCGGAGCCCAGCTCAAACTGCTCGAACAATCGGTGGTCAATTATCTGGATCTCTGCGACGAGCCTGAGAAATGCGCGGAATACCTCACCAAGGTCATGGTCCAGGTGGAGGATCTGGAGGGACGCTTCTCCGAGTTCGACGAATACATCGACGAGCTCACCCGCAAGCGCGAGGAAATCCAGGAGGCCTTCGAAGGCCGCAAGCAGACCTTGGTGGAACGTCGGAATCTCCGCGCGGGAAACCTGATGAAGGCCGCCGAGCGCATTCTTTCCGGGTTGAAACACCGCGCGTCTGCACTGGACGACATCAACACGATCAACGGCTACTTCGCCGGCGACCTGATGGTTTCCAAGCTGCGGGACATCATCGCCGAACTGCGCGAACTCGGCGACAGCGTGAAGGCGGACGATCTTCAAACGCGCCTCAAAACCCTGCAGGACGACTGCGTCCGCCAACTCAAGGACCGCAAGGAGTTGTTCGCCGAGGGCGGAAACGTGCTGAAGTTCGGCAGGCATGCGTTTTCGGTCAATACGCAGGAGCTCGAGCTTTCGATTGTCCCGCATGACGACGTCATGTGCTTCCATCTATCAGGGACCGCGTTCTTCGAGCCCGTTTCGAACGAAGAGTTCCTCGCCACGCGGGACGTGTGGGGGCAGCAGGTGGTCAGCGAGAACCAGCGCGTTTATCGCGCGGAATGGCTCGCGTGGAAGACGCTTGAGGCCGGAGTTCCGGATGGCGAGCCCACGCTGGAGACGGTGCACGCCGTGATGGCCCCGCGTTACTCGGAGGGTTACACCAAGGGCGTCCACGATGAGGATGCGCTGCGCATCCTGTCGGCGGTGCTGCCGGTCCATCGTTCGCTTGGATTGCTCCGCTTCGGCCCGTGGGCGCGCGCTCTGGCATTGTTGTTCTGGGAAACGTTCCGCAACACCGAAGAAGGGAAGCGTTTCGAACCCCTGCTGCTTTCCCACGGTGCGATGCGCCGGGCTTTCGGCGCGCCGTCTTCGGCGGATCATCCGCTGCGCTTGCGATTGTTGGAGGCGCTCGGAAGGTACGCCGAAAACTCGGACGCCGCGCGAATCCTGCGGCAGGGAGCGGCGTCGGATTCACTCCTCGAGGACGCCTCCCACTACCTGTTCGAGCAACTCGCATCGGGTTCAGCGATCGCCGCCTCCGCCGAGGCCATGACGTGGACGGATCAATTCAAGCTCACCCTCGGCACGCGCGGCGGGGCGGGGGAGCTTGCGAAATGCCTGGAATCCCTCGCAGGCGATCCGGAGCGCGGGTTTCTCGTCATTCTCGATTGGATGGACGGCCATCATCGCTTGAACGACGGTCTGGCGGCGGGTCCGCAATTCACCGATCCGCAGGCGTGGGTGGCTGAGTCCGCGGCCCATTGGCTGCGTGGCGGCATCGAGCGGCTTGGTGTGGTGGAAACGCCATCCCTGATCCGCGTCGAGGGGCTCCGCGGCCAGCACCCGGTCATCGGCGATGGCGGAGTCTATCAGACCGACTACCACGCGCTCAAGGGTCGCTTGTCCCGGTTCGCGAGCCAGGATGTGCCCGCCTTTGAAACCTGCGCGAGGCTGAAACAGCAACTCATCGAACAACGCCGCGCCGAACTCCGTCTGGACGAGTTCAAGCCGAAGGTCATGAGCGCCTTCGTCCGCAACCGCCTCATCAACGACGTGTATCTGCCCATCATCGGCGAGAACCTCGCCAAGCAGATCGGCACCGCGGGCGGTGACACGAGGACGGACCGCTCGGGCTTGCTCCTGCTTGTTTCCCCGCCCGGCTATGGCAAGACGACGATCATGGAATACGTCGCCAACCGGCTCGGCCTCACGTTCATGAAGATCAACGGCCCGGCGCTCGGCCACGCGGTGGTCTCCCTGGACCCGACGGAGGCTCCCAATCTATCAGCCCGCGAGGAGGTGGAGAAACTCAACCTCGCGCTGGAGATGGGCGACAACGTGATGATCTACGTGGACGACATCCAGCACACGAATCCCGAGTTTCTCCAGCGGTTCATCAGCCTGTGCGACGCCCAGCGCAAGATGGAGGGAGTGTGGCGCGGCAAGGCCCGCACGTATGACCTGCGCGGCAAGAAGGTCGCCGTCGTCATGGCGGGTAACCCGTACACCGAGGGCGGCACCAAGTTCAAGGTGCCGGACATGCTCGCCAACCGCGC
>DAISZP010000143.1:0-2850 GCA_036824745.1 Luteolibacter sp. | reverse complement strand
CGGACACCTACAACCTCGGCGACATTCTCGGCGGCCATCTCGATGCCTTCAAGGCGAGTTACATCGAGAACTGCCTCACCTCCAATCCGGTGCTCTCACGCCTCGCGAGCCGCCATCAGGAGGATGTCTATGCGGTCATGCGCATCGCCGAGACCGGCAGTCATGAAGGAGTGGAGTTCAAGGGAAACCACTCGCCGGCGGAGATCGAGGAGATGGTCGCGGTGACCAAGCACCTGTTCGAGGTGCGCTCGACGATTTTCCGCGTGAACCAGGAATACATCCGCAGCGCGGCGCAGGAGGACGCCTACCGCACCGAGCCCGCGTTCAAGCTCCAGGGGTCCTATCGGAACATGAACCGCATCGCCGCGAAGGTGCTGCCGCTGATGACCCGTGAGGAGGTCCGCGGGGTGATTCTCGATCACTATCGCAACGAATCACAAACCCTGACCCAGGGCGCGGAGGCGAATCTGCTAAAGTTCAAGGAATTCGAGGGCATCGCGAACGAGACCGAAGCAGCGCGCTGGACGGACATCCGCAAGGAGTTCATGAAACGCCGTCTGTTAGGCGGAACCGGCGAGGAGGATCCCGTCGGCCGCGTGGTCGCGCAGCTTTCCGGATTCCAGGACGGGCTCGAATCCATCAAGAGCGTCATCGCGGAAACCGGACGCGAGCACGCGAAACCCCAGTCTCTATCAGAAACCACCATCGCCCAGCTCCGCGAAATCATCGCGGGATTGAGGGCGGTTCCCGTGGACGTGGACATCAAGGTGCTGCCCGTTCAGGAAACCAGCGGTCCCATCCAGCGTGTGGACAAGAGCGGGGAGCCGGCGCTGGAAATCAATCCCGAGATCCGGCAGGGGGAGTAGAACTCACCTCAAGCCCACCGGCGGGCCGAGGATTTCCCGCATCACGAAGGCACGGCGGACTTGGTTCCGATCACGCAGGGCTCCGACCAGTGTAGGACTGGTGGTGCCCGCGGGTTTGACCCGTTTTGCGGAAGGTGAAGCCATCTTCGGAGCTTGGGTGTAACCTTTCGCTTCCTTGATCTGCTTCAGCCGGTCCTGCATATCCTGCTGTCGTTTCAACAGCGCCTCGGTTTCAGAAGCCAATGGCGGTGGCGAAGCGCTGCGGGCCAGTGGAGGCGGCACTGTCCGGACCAATGGCGGAGGAACGGAAGGAGCGGGCTGGGGATACTGGGGTTCCCAGTCCTCGCCCGGATCGAAGATGTCGCCTTCGTCCTGTTCCTCACGCGCTCGGCGCTCGGCGGCCTTGGCTTCAAGGAACTGTTTCGCCAGCGAGCCGACGATCACCGCGATGATGACGACGATCTGGAAGTGGTCGAAGATCCATTGCATCGGTTCTTGGATTGGAATGTTAGAGCGGGAGGTTCATTGCTCGCCCTTCGCGATGTTTCCGCGCATCTGGGTGTCCGCCTTCACGTTTTCCATCTTGTAGTAGTCCATCACGCCGAGGTGTCCGTTGCGGAAGGCCTCCGCCATGGCGAGCGGCACCTGGGCTTCGGCTTCGACGACCTTGGCCTTCATTTCCGCGACGCGGGCGACCATTTCCTGTTCGAGCGCGACGGCGGCGGCGCGGCGGATTTCCGCCTGGGCCTGGGCCATGTTTTTGTTCGCTTCGGCCTGGGCCTCCTGGAGTTGCGCGCCGACGTTCTCGCCGACATCCACGTCCGCGATGTCGATCGAGAGGATCTCGAACGCGGTGCCGACATCGAGACCGCGGTGCAGTACGACCTTGGAAATCGAATCCGGAGATTCCAAGACGGTCTTGTAAGACTCGGCGGAGCCGATGGTGGTGACGATGCCCTCACCGACGCGGGCGATGATCGTTTCCTCCTTCGCGCCGCCGACGAAGCGGTCGAGGTTCGTTCTCACGGTGACGCGCGCGCGCACCTTCACCTGGATGCCGTCTTTCGCCACGCCGTCGATGGTCGTGCGGCCAGAGGCGGGGTTCGGGCAATCGATCACCTTGGGATCAACGGAGGTTCTCACGGCTTCGATCACACTCTTGCCGGAACCCTTGGTGGCGAGGTCGATCGCGCAGGCGCGGTTCCAATCGAGCTCGATTCCCGCCTTTTGCGCGGCGATGAGCGCCTGCACGGTGGGGATCACGTTTCCGCCCGCGAGGTAGTGGGCCTCGATCTCGTTGATCGGGATGTCGATGCCCGCTTTCTTCGCGGTGATGCGCGCATCCACCACCATGCCGTAGGGCACCTGGCGCAGGCGCATGGCGATGAGCTCGGTGAAGCCGACGTAGGCACCTGCCAGCCACGCGCGGAGCCAGACGCTGAAGAACGAAAGGATGATGCCGAAGAGCAGCAGACCGAGGATGGCGATGACGATCAGGATGATGGTCGGCAGATTGAAGAGTGATGCGGCGAGGTGGTTCATGGCGGTGTCAGTTGGTTGTGGTTCGAGAAACGATGAGTCTGAAATTGTCGGCGCCGATCACTTCGAGCTCCGCCCCGGCGGGGGCTTGGCCGTTCTGGCAGAACGCTTCGTAGCGCTTGCCATCGATGCGGATGTAGCCGCTCGGCGATAACATCGTCAGCGCCTCCGCTGATCTGCCGATGAGCGAACGTTCCTCCTCGCCCAGCGCGGCGCTGGTTCCGGTGATTTGGGAGTGCAGGAAAGCCCGTTTGCCGACGGCGGTTTTCGGCAGGATGCGGAATTCGACGTAAAACGTGATTCCCGCGAGCAGCAGCGCCACGGCGATCCCCACGCAGCCGCCGAGCGCTCCGTAGTCCATGAACGCGAGCACGCATCCGCCGAACATCATCAACCCGCCGATCGCGCCGATGATGCCGCCGGGCACGATCACCTCCACGGCTAA
>DAISZP010000142.1:0-11478 GCA_036824745.1 Luteolibacter sp. | reverse complement strand
GGTCAGCCAAGCGCCAACGGCGCGTTCCATATCAGCCTGGGCCGAAGGCCCAGGACTCGGACTCAAACCGATCACGAAGGGCTGAAGGCCCGATCCATGGCGATGGATGGATCAACTCATGCGCCAGGATGATGGAACGGGCCTTTGGCCCTCGATCAGCATGGGATCCCGGCAACCAGCCCGTTGGGCTGGGCTGGTATGGCATGGGCCTTTGGCCCGGAACTCTCAGAACATCTGAAAATGAGGAAACCTTGGCTCCTTGTGTCACTCCACCACCCGACTCGTCGTTTCTCCATCGGCGAACTTGGTGCGGAGCAGATCGCCGGGTTTCAGATGTCTGACGGAACGGACGATCTTGCCGTCGCCGTCCATCGTGATCGAGAAGCCACGTTGGAAAGCGGACTCCGGGCCGAGGGCGCGGAGCACGGATTCGATACGTTTCATTTGATCCGCGCGGAGCTGCACCGCTTCCGTCACCGAGCGGCCGAGCCGTTGGCGCATGTGGGCGAGCGCGTCGATCCGGCGTTCGACGACGAGAGCGGGATGCAGGGCACGGTGGTCGGCGCGCGCGTGGCCTAGACGGGTTTCAAGATCATCCAAGGCACCTTGCAGGGATTGGGAAAGCCGGAAACGGATACCGTCGAGCCGCATCGTGGATTCGCGCAGAAGTCGTTCGCCATCACGCTGGAGCGCGCCGCGTTTCAACGCTTCGAGGGCCATGGCAGAGCGTGCGAACCGTTCCCGGACGAGTCGTTGCAGGCGCACGCGCCAGTGATCGAGGCGGGCGCGGAGTTCCGCTCCGTCGGCCACGGCGAGTTCGGCGGCGGCGCTGGGCGTGGGCGCGCGAAGATCCGCGACAAAATCGGCGATGGTGAAATCGATCTCATGCCCGACGGCGGAGATGATGGGAATGGGGCAGGCGGCGATGGCGCGCGCGACGATCTCCTCGTTGAAGTTCCACAGATCCTCGATGGATCCGCCGCCGCGGCCGACGATAAGCACATCACAGCGCGGGTGGCCGAATTTTTCAGGGTTTCCCATCTGGCGGATGGCTTCGGCGATTTCCAGCTCCGCTCCCCTCCCCTGAACCCTAACCGGAAACAGGACCGGCTGCACCCAAGGAGCGCGGCGCTTGAGAACATTCAAGATGTCCTGCAAAGCGGCACCCGAACCGGAGGTGACAATGCCGATGCTCCGGGGAAAGGAAGGAATCGCTCTCTTTCTATCAGCATCAAACAAACCCTCGGCGTGGAGTTTGCGCTTCAGCGCCTCGAAGCGCGCCTGGAGGTCGCCGAGTCCCGCGCGCTCCGCCTTGATGACGATGATCTGGAGCTGGCCGCGCGCCTCATAGACGCTGGCCTCGGCGAAGACGCGGACTTTCGCGCCGTCCTCAAGCGTTTCCGAGCCCTGGCGTTTCCGCGCGCCGAACATGGCGCAGGAGATCTGCGCGCCCTCGTCCTTCAGCGAGAAATACCAATGCCCGCTGCCTTGTTTCCTGAGATTGGAAACCTCGCCCTCCACCCAAAGCTCGCCGATCTGAACCTCTAACAAATTCTTCATCCGCCGCAGGAGCTGCGTTACGGAGAGAGCCTTCGGATCGCCGGCGGGCTTGGGTTGGGAGAAGAGATCCATCAGTTGTTGTCCTTCGGATCTTCAGGCACTCCGGCGGGAGGTTTCGGTGCTCCAGTTCCTGGCAACGTCCGCTGCTGGCGCAATCCCTGGGGAACGGAGGGGATTTGCGGGAAGGAGAGCATGAACGACCACTGATAGGATTGTTTCGATGGAATCCGATACTGCGGAAGCGCCAGCGCGCCCCACGAATCAGTGCCGCCCACACCGGCCTGGCGGTGGTCCACGTTCAGAGTGAAGAAATCGCGCTTGGGAAACTCCACCGAATGCATGGCGAGCGTGATGTCGTCCGCGCCGCACGGATAGACCGCGGTTTCCAACAGACTTTCGCCAGTGGCATCGACCCGCATGGCATTGCGACCCATCGGATCGGAGAGCTGGAACCAACGGATTTCCGAGCGGTTTCCGGATTCCTGCGGATCGACGTAGCGATGGAACATCATGGGAACAATGCCATCGTGGACCGTGGTCCATGCGCCGCTTTTACGATCCACATAGTTTTCATGCGGACCGCGGCCATACCATTTGCAGACCGGAACCGTCGATGGGATCCGACCCTGATAGCCGATGCGCGGGATGTCCGGCATCTGGGCATCCGGCCGGAAGTCGGTATCGATGACGATCTGCCCGCCGCCAGTGATCCGGTATTTGACCGCCGCCTTGCTCTGGCCGGCGGGGATGCTGAGATCCGCGGTGACAAGCACGTCCTTGCCATCCTGCATCACGGATACGCGGTCCGCCTTGGCGCGCTGGCCCGCGCGCTGCCAGACCTTGAGCTTGTGGTTCAACTTCGCCCCTTCATCGTTGTTGGTGGGAGGACGCCAGAAATTCAGCGTCAATGGCGAGCGCAACCACTCCTCGCCACGATTGACCACCGATGTGATCACACCCTTCGCTCGATCGACCTTAATCACGGTATCCTTGGCGTTCACGGTGATGAGGGTATCTGTTTCGGAAAACGAGGCCGCGCTCTCGGAAGTCTCAGGCACCACGGATTTCCGCTTGCCCCACGGCAGGGGGATCTCATCCCACGCCACCGGCATGCCCGCGGGGTGCCATGCATTCGCTTCCGTGAGATCGTAGCGCACCCGGAGGAAATACTCGCTGTCCGGAGCTGCAGTCTGTCCAGTGGCCACGGTGAGTTCCGCACTGGAACCCGGTGCGATGTCCGGCAGGTCGAGTTTTCCTTCCGCTGCGGCGACACCGTCCTTCATGAGTTTCCATCCTGCCGCCAAAGGCTTGATGCCGCGGAAGAAGTTCTCGTTATGAATGGCGATTTTCAAGTTCGGAGAGGAGACATCCACGCCCGTGGTGTGGATGTTCTGATAGACCTTCTTCACTTCCTCGAACTGTGGAGACGGCGTCAGACTGGCCATCACGATGCCGTTGCAGCAGAAGGAAACATCGGTGGGGCGGTCGTTGAAATCGCCGCCGTAGGCGAGGAAACGCTGGGTCTTGGGTTTTTCGGCGTCCTTCGCGAAGTCGAGGGAAACCACAGCGTCGGCCGCGGCGGCGGAAAGTTCCTCCGCCTTCAACGCGCGGGAATACACCGCGGCTTTCCTAACGGATCCATTCAAACGGCGCGCGGTTTCCTCGGTATCGATGCCCACGGCGAGTTCGAAGTCGTTGACGGCGACTTCGCCGCTGAAGGGCTTGGAGGCGGCTTGTTTGCCATCGATGAAAATGGCGAGGGTCTGGCCGTCATAGACACCGGCATAAGTGTGGAACTTCGAGGCGGCGTCATCGGGAAGTCCGGCGGTGACATTGTGCCAGGTGCCGGATGAAAACACGAAGAACTCCAGGTTTCCTCCGGCTTCGGTGATCTTCAGCGAGTAGGCGGTGTCGCCTTTCGCGATGATCGGCTGCCCGCCCTGGCTTCCTCCCGGATTGTTCAAACGGGCTTCGGCGACCAGCGTGAGTGGTCCGGTTAGATCGGACTTGCCGGTTTCCTCCACCACCGCCGCGCCGGCGTAGAGGCCTTCATACGTGGCCAGCGAACCTAACAGCCGAACCGGTTGTTTGTTCGCGGAACGGTCCTCCACATCCGTGATCTTGTGTTTCAGGTGAAGGATGGCCTGATCCTTCCAATCCCAGATGAATCCGCCCTGAAGCAGGCGCTCCTTGCGGAAGAGCTTCCAGTAGTCGGAGATATTGCCGGTGGAATTGCCCATGGCGTGGCTGTATTCGCACTGGATGAGCGGGCGTTGTTGATCGAGCGGCTTCTTCTCCTCGTTGCGCGCGTATCGCTCGCAACCGTCGATGGTGGCGTACATCGGTGTGAAAAGATCGGCGTGCGGCTTGTGCCCGGCTTGTTCGTAGTGGACCGGGCGGGAGGGCTCGCGATGTTTGATCCACTCCGAACACTTGACGAAGTTCTCGCCATCGCCCGCTTCGTTGCCAAGAGACCACATGATGATGCACGGGTGGTTCTTGTCCCGCTCGACCATGTTTTTCACGCGGTCCAGATGCGCCTCGAACCACTCCGGATTCTTGGCGAGCGACTCGGGGCCGTATCCCATGCCGTGGGACTCGATGTTCGCCTCGCTGACGACGTAGAAGCCGAGTTCGTCGCAAAGCTCCACCAGCGCGGGATCATTCGGGTAGTGGCAGGTGCGCACGGCGTTGATGTTGGCACGCTTCATCTGGAGCAAGTCCGCCTTGATGTCCTCACGGGTGACGTAGTGGCCGGTGCGCGGGTTGTGATCGTGGCGGTTCACGCCCTTGATGAGAATCGGCTTTCCGTTGTGGAGAAACTGGCCGTTCTTGATCTCATTGCGGCGGAAGCCGGTCTTGCCGCTGTAGTGGGCGATCTCTTTTCCGGCCGGGTCTGATAGAGTGATGTGATAAGTGTAGAGGTTCGGGATCTCCGCGGACCAGGTTTTCACAGCGGGAATCGAATCCACCTTCACGGATTGGGTCGCCTCGGCCTTGCCGCCGGCTTTCGCGGAAACCACCGGCGCGTCGATGACCGCTCCATCCGGACCGGTTAGAGTGAGCGTGAGTTTCGCCTCCGCTTCCGTTTCCCCGCGGTTCGCGATGGTGGTGGTGAATTCGAGGGTTCCCGTCTGATAGTCGTCGGCGAGGCCCGCCTTGATTTGGAAATCCCGCAGATCGAGATCGGCGGCGGACCAGAGATACACGTCACGGAAAATGCCGGAGAGGCGGAACATGTCCTGATCCTCCAGATACGAGCCGTCCGAATACTGATAGACTTCGGCGGCGAGAGTGTTTTCGCCAGCCTGGAGGTAGGGCGTGAGGTCGAATTCCGCCGGTGTGCGCGAGTCCTGCGAGTAGCCGACCTTTTTGCCGTTGATCCACAAGTAGAACGCCGAATCCACTCCGCCGAAGACGATGAAGGTGCGGCGGCCGTTCCAGTTTTCCGGCAGCGTGAACTTGTGACGGTAGGAGCCCACCTGGTTGCGGTTCGCTTCGATGAACGTCGAGTAGAACTGCGGCGGCTCGCCCATCACGTTCGGCGGGTTCTTCGCGAACGGATAGGTCATGTTCGTGTAGTGAGGGAAACCGTAACCGTGCATCTGCCAGTTCGAAGGCACGGGAATTTCCTTCCATGAGGCGTCATCGAAGCCCGGTGCCTCGAAACCCGTCGGCTTGGCCGATGGATTGCCGACGTGGTGGAACTTCCAGTTTCCATTGAGCGATTTGCACCATGGGGATTCCAAACGCGGCTTCGCGGACTCTTCCTTGGTCGGAAACGGCATCGACGTCGCCCGCGGGGCTTCCTTGTTGATGCGGAAGACCGCGGGGTTTTCCCAATCGTGCGGTTGGGCAGCCAGAGTGGTGGCGAGCAGCAGAGGCTAATGGGATCTTCATGGCGGAATGAAACGGGTTTCCCGGAAAACCCCGGGCCGCCACGAGTTTCCCCATCGGAGGGCACGGGTGAAGCAAAATCAGGGAACGGACTGCCGTGACGGGAAATTTCGAAATGACAGCGCGCACGGGATCGGCGCGTATCAGGGCCTTTGTTTGGCCTTATGCTCCGTCTCATTCCGATTCGATTCGCTTTCGTCGCGCTGGTTCCAGCCGGGATCTCGCCCGCAGCCGACGAGATCGCATACAACCGCGACATCCGGCCGATCCTCTCGGACAAGTGCTTCCAGTGCCACGGCCCTGACTCCGCGAAACGCGAAGCCGACCTGCGGCTCGACGTGCGCGAGGAAGCGATCAAGGCGGAGGCCGTCATCCCGGGAAATTTGAAAAAAAGCGGACTCATTCGGCACATCCACGAGACCGATCCGGATGAAGTGATGCCGCCACCGGATTTCCCGCGCCAGCTCACCGCTGCGGAAAAAGACCTGCTCGCGCGCTGGATCGAACAAGGCGCGGAATACGAGCCTCACTGGGCTTTAACTCCCCTGCCCGCTTCGGTCGCCGTGCCCAAGTCCGGGGATGGTTGGGCAAACGGGGACCTCGACCGATTTGTCGCCGCACGCCTGGAGCAGGAGAAACTCAAGCCCTCGCCCGCGGCCGGGCCGGAGCGTTGGTTCAGACGGGCGAGCTTCGATCTAACGGGACTACCGCCTTCATCCGCGGATCTCGACGCATTTCTAGCAGACGAGCAACCCGGCGCGAAGGAACGAGCGGTGGACCGCTTGCTTGCATCGCCGGCATACGGCGAGCGCATGGCCGTCGACTGGCTCGACGTGGCGCGCTACGCGGATTCGTTCGGCTATCAATCCGACCTCGACACCCAGGCCTGGCCTTACCGCGACTGGGTGATCTCCGCCTTCAACCAGAACCTGTCATGGGACCAGTTCATCACCTGGCAGCTCGCCGGTGATCTTCTCCCGAACCCGACCCGCGAGCAGATTCTCGCCACCACCTTCAACCGCGTCCATCGCAAGACGCAGGAGGGCGGCAGCGTGGAGGCGGAGTTCCGGCAGGAGGGAATCTCGGACCGGGTCCACACTTTCGGCACCGCGTTTCTCGCGCTGACCTTCGAATGCACGCGCTGCCACGATCACAAGTATGACCCGCTCACGATGCGCGACTACTACTCGATGGGCGCGTTCTTCAATTCGATCGATGAATGGGGTCTGCTCCATGGTTCCGGATCGATCCAGCCGAACCCGACCCTGCTTCTAACGAAACCGGAACAGGACAAACAGATCGCCGAGAGAAAACAACAGGTCGCCGATGCGGAGAAAGCTCTGGCCGCGAAGATCACCGAGTGCGAATCCGCATTCCAGGCATGGCTCGCCGCTCCCACAGCGGAAGCGGCAGATCTCAGCGGATCGTATGATTTCGAGCAACGTGACAAAGACAGCTTCGCCAACGGCGCGAAACCGGACAATCCCGCGAAAACCAGCGCCAACAACCGATCGGTGCCCGGTTTCAAGGGCGAGGCGCTTTCGTTCACCGGGGACGACGCGCTTTCGCTGGGCAATCACGGAGTTTCGCATCAGGAGGATGGTTTCTCCGTCGCCTTCCGCGTAAAACCCGGCGAGACAACCAAGCGCGCCGTCATCTTCCACAACAGCCAGGGATACGATCCGGGATACAACGGATTCGAACTTTTGTTAGAAGACGGCAAACTCCGCTGGATGGCCGCCCGCGAATGGCCGGGTTGTTGCATCGCGGTGCGGAGCAGGGACGCGATCCCGCTCAACGAATGGACCCACGTCTGTGTGACCTACGATGGCAAATCCCGCGCTGCGGGGCTGAATATCTATCTGAACGGCTCCGAGGCACCGGTGGAAATCGTCCGCGACCAACTCACACGCAATTGCGGCAGCGCCTCCGCCTTCACCTTCGGCGAACGGGTGCGCGACAACGGTTTCCGCAACGGCGCGGTGGACGAGATCCGGATCTATCAGCGCCCGGTGACACCGCTCGAAGTGGCCGCGCTGCATGTGGACAAACCGCTG
The DNA here is from genome assembly GCA_036824745.1 of Luteolibacter sp. Taxonomy (GTDB): domain Bacteria; phylum Verrucomicrobiota; class Verrucomicrobiia; order Verrucomicrobiales; family Akkermansiaceae; genus Luteolibacter. The sequence continues at coordinate 3,964 of DAISZP010000142.1, read as the reverse complement.
GCTGAAATCCTCGCGGCTACCCCGCGAGATGAGGCCGGGTTGCAAAAACTCCGCGCGTATTTCGCCGCCGCCATCGATCCTGAAACCCGTGCGGCCTCGCAGAATCTCAAGGCCGCGCATCGTTCGCTGCGCGAAGCCATCGATCCCGTTCGCGAGATCCCGGTGATGAGGGAAATGCCGGAGGCCAGGCCCGCCTACGTGCTTGCCCGCGGCGATTACACGCAGCCGACCGGTGATTCCCTGCCACGCGCGACGCCCTCCGCGCTGCCACCGTTTCCCAAAGACCAGCCCGTCAACCGCCTCGGCCTCGCACGCTGGCTCACACGGCCCGAACATCCTCTAACAGCGAGAGTTCAGGTGAACCGCCTGTGGCAGCAGTTCTTCGGTCGCGGATTGGTGGCGACCACTGAGAACTTCGGTTTGCAGGGAGAACTCCCCTCGCATCCGGAACTGCTCGACTGGCTCGCGCGGGACTTCGTCGCCCACGGCTGGGACATGAAACGGCTGTGCAAGATGATCGTGCTGAGCTCCACCTACGGACAAGACTCGAAGGCTCCGCCGGAACTGCGGATGAAGGACCCGGCGAACATTCTGTTAGCGCGCGGACCTTCGAAACGACTTTCCGGTGAGGAACTCCGCGACCAAGCCCTCGCGCTTTCCGGTTTGCTCCGTCCGGAGATCGGCGGCCCGCCGGTGAAACCCTACCTGCCGGATGCCGCCACCTGGCGGGTGCTCAACAATTTCCTGCCCGAGTATGTCCGCGACAAGGCCCCGAACATCTACCGCCGCAGCCTCTACACCTACTGGCGGCGCACCGCGCCACCGCCGGGCATGCTCGCGTTCGACGTGCCCGGACGCGAGGTCTGCACGGTGCGCAGGCAGCAGACAAACACGCCGCTCCAGCCGCTGGTCACACTGAACGATCCTCAGTTCGTCGAGGCGGCGCGCGGGATGGCCATCCGCATGATCCGCGAAGGCGGCGCAGACCTCACGTCACGCCTCAAATGGTTGTTCCGCGAAACCTTGGACCGCGAGCCCGTCGCAGACGAACTCCGGATTCTAACGGAGATCCACTCCGAACAAGGCGGCATCTTCACCATGGAACCCGAGAAAGCCGGAGCCTTCCTCAAGGTCGGCGATCTTCCGCCGCCGCCTGACATTCCTCCCGTCGATCTTGCGGCCGCGACGGTGGTCGCCAGCGCTCTGCTCAACCTCGACGAAACCATCACGCTCCGCTGATCCATGGAAACCGATCCCTTGTTCGTCACGCGCAGGCATTTCCTTTCCCGGCTCTCCGCAGGCATCGGTGGAATGGCGCTCGGCTCGCTCCTAACAGGCAGATCCTCCGCCGCTCCGGCCATTCCGGGTTTTGCGCCGAAGGCGAAGCGCGTGATCTATCTGTTCATGAGCGGCGGTCCGGCCCAGCAGGATTTGTTCGACGACAAGCCGCTGCTCCGCCAGCGCAACGGCGAACCCCTACCGGAATCCGTGCGCGGCGGCCAGCGCCTCACCGGCATGAGCGGAAACCAAGCCATACTGCCGCTTGCGGGCTCTCACTTCAAGTTCCAGTCCTTCGGCAAGAACGGCACGATGCTCAGTGAACTTCTGCCGCACACCGGCGGAGTGATCGACGACCTCTGCCTGATTCGCTCGATGTTCACCGAGGCGATCAACCACGATCCGGCGATGACGTTTTTCCAGACCGGCTCGCAGATCGCAGGCCGTCCGAGCATGGGATCGTGGATTCACTACGGTCTCGGCAGCATGAACGAGAACCTGCCGGCCTTCGTCGTGCTGGTCACCAAAAAGCCGACCGACCAACCGCTCTACGCGCGCCTCTGGGGCAGCGGTTTCCTCGACTCGCGTTTCCAAGGCGTGCGTTTCTCGTCCGGCAAGGAACCCGTGTTTTATCTAACCAATCCGGACGGCATCTGCGGCACCGGACGCCGCGCCCTGCTCGACAAACTCTCGGAACTCAACCGCATTTCCTATCAGAAGGAACTCGATCCCGAGATCGAATCGCGCGTCGCCCAATACGAGATGGCCTACCGCATGCAAACGAGCGTGCCGGAGGCCACCGACATCAGCGGCGAACCGAAATCCGTGCTCGATCTCTACGGCCCGGATGTTTCCAAACCCGGCACCTTCGCCGCGAACTGCCTGCAAGCCCGCCGCCTTGCCGAGCGCGGCGTGCGTTTCATCCAGCTCTATCATCCCGGTTGGGACAGCCACAACAACCTGCCGCAAGCCCTGCCCGGCCTCGCCCGCGAGGTGGATCAACCTTGCGCGGGCCTCATCCGCGACCTCAAGCAGCGCGGCATGTTGGAGGACACACTGGTCATCTGCGGCGGCGAATTCGGCCGCACCAGTTATTCGCAGGGTGCCCTCACCAAGGAAACCTACGGCCGCGATCACCACCCGCGTTGTTTCTCGATGTGGATGGCTGGAGGAGGCGTGAAACCCGGCGTCGTCCATGGCGCGACGGATGATTTCGGCTACAACATCACTGAGAATCCCGTGCATGTTCACGATCTGCACGCGACGATCCTGCACTTGTTAGGCATCGACCACACGCGGCTCACCCATTTCCACCAAGGCCGCCACTTCCGCCTCACGGACGTGCACGGCAATGTGGTGAAGGACCTGCTCGCCTGACCATCAACCATCTCCATTCGGGGGATGGCGGATTGCCGCTTTCTGTTGCATGGTTTCAGGCTTCGTGCCCGCTCCCGGCCCCACCACTTCAGCGAATCGCGCCCTGCTCTGGAGCTGCGGCGTGATCGTCTGCGGATGTCTTTCCGGCACCCGCCTGCACGCGCAGGCCCACATGGAAAACCTCAACCGCGGCGTGGTGGCGCTGCGGTCCAGCTCGACCCAAGCCCACGTGAGCTGGCGGTTTCTCGGGCTGGATCCGGATACGACCGGCTTCCATATTTTCCGTTCCATCGGCGGAGCAGCGCCGGTGCAGCTCACCACCACGCCGGTCACCAGCACCACGGACTACCGCGACACACCTGGAAGCACCGCGTTTTCCAGCACGATCTCCTACTTCGTCCGCCCTGTGATGGATGGCGTCCTCGGCGATCCCTCGGAGTCGTTTGTCCTGCAGGCAAACACTCCAGCGCAGCCGTTTCTCAGCATCCCCATCAAAGCCCCGCCCGGAGGCAGCACCCCGAGCGGGGAAACCTACACATACAGCGCGAACGACGCCGCTCCCGCCGATCTCGATGGCGACGGGGATCTGGACATCGTGCTGAAATGGGATCCCTCCAACGCGAAGGACAACTCGCAATCCGGATACACCGGCGAGGTTTACCTCGACGGATACCGCATCGACGGCACCCGCCTCTGGCGCATCAATCTCGGTCCGAACATCCGCGCCGGAGCCCACTACACGCAGTTCATCGCCTACGATCTCGATAGCGACGGCCGCGCGGAGGTTTCGATGAAAACCGCTCCGGGCACCTACGACGGCCTCGGAAATCCGGTGATCCTTCCCGGTGACAGCCCGACCGCCGATTACCGCCAGACCAACGGCTACATTCTATCAGGTCCGGAGTATCTCACCATTTTCGACGGCCTCACCGGAGCCGCCCTCGCCACGACCTCTTATGTTCCCGTTCGAGGCACCGTTTCCAACTGGGGGGACAGCTATGGCAACCGCGTGGACCGCTTCGTCGCCGGAGTGGCCTACCTCGACGGCTCGCGGCCGTCGCTCGTGATGTGCCGCGGCTACTACACCCAGACGCATCTCGTCGCGTGGGATTGGCGGGACCGCCAACTCACGCAGCGCTGGCATTTCAACGCGCCTAACAACACCGCCTACGCCGGGCAGGGGAACCACCAACTCTCCGTCGCGGACGTCGATGCGGACGGCAAACAGGAGATCATCTACGGCTCGATGGCCGTGGACGACAACGGAACCGGTCTCTACTCCACCGGCCTCGGCCATGGCGACGCGCTG
>DAISZP010000141.1:0-11493 GCA_036824745.1 Luteolibacter sp. | reverse complement strand
AGGCCGAGTAGAAACCGACACCGAACTGGCCGATCATGCTGGCTGGCGAGCCACCGCTTTCCTTCATCGCCTTGAGGAAGGCCTTGGTGCCGGAGTGGGCGATGGTGCCGAGGTTTTTCACCAGTTCCTCATGAGAAAGGCCGATGCCGTGGTCCGCGAGAGTCAGCGTGCCGGCTTCCTCATCGGTGGTGATGTGAATCTCCAGCGGAAGTGTCGGCTGGTGGATGTTTTTCTCGGTGCCCTCGATGTGGCGGAGTTTTTCCATCGAGTCCGAGGCGTTGGAGATCAGCTCGCGAAGGAAGATCTCCTTGTCGGTGTAGAGTGAGTGGACCACCAGATCGAGCAATTGCTGGATCTCGGCCTGGAAGACGTGTTTTTCAGGGGTAGTGACGCTCATAGGGGTGCTTGGATTGGTTTGAACGGCGCGGAAGATACTCATCCGGACCCGGCTGTCAAAATCCGAGGTGATTTGGGTTGTCAGGGCCGGATTTTCCTCCGATCAAGCGCGCGTGAGTTCGCCCCGGGATCCGTATCGTGTGCTTTTTGTGTGTATGGGAAACATCTGCCGCTCTCCCGCAGCAGAGATCATTTTCCGGCAAAAGGTCACCGATGCCGGCTTGCAGGAGGCTTACGAGATCGATTCCGCGGGCACCATTGGCTACCACGCCGGATCGGGGCCCGATGGGAGAATGGCGGACGCGCTGCGGAACCGCGGGTTCACCATCAGCGGCAAGGCCCGGCAGATCCGCGAGAAGGATCTGGAGCACTTCGACCTGATCGTGACGATGGATGAATCGAACCTGGAAAACGTGCGCGATCTCGATCCGAGCGGCCGGTTTCACGGAAAAATCCAGCCGCTGGTGAGCTTCTGCGAAACCCACGACGATCCGCGCGTGCCGGATCCCTACTACGGCGGGCAGCGCGGTTTCGAACACGTGATAGACCTGCTGCTCGACGGCTGCGAGGGCATTCTCAAGAAAACCTCGCGCTGATCACCACGAGATCACGTCGTCCGAGCCCTTGAACGGCACGATGTCTGATTTTTTCGCGGCGTGATCGCCTTTTTTTCCGTCCCTGCCGTAGGACCAGAAAACGTAGGATTCGTTCTGAGGAGCGGTTTCCGTGTATTCCGCAAGGCCCCAGGTATGGAGTCGGCGGTCGTTCTGGCCGTGGTTGAAGTCTGTTAGCACCGCATCAGCGCCGGTGGATTTGAACCCGTTGATCGCCACCATGACCTCGCCGCCCCAGGGATCGTAGAGTTTCCCGTCATCGCCCACGCCGTTCTTCTTGTCCGAGGCGATTGGGAACGTCATGTAGCGCTGGTTGAGCGGATTGACGTCCTTGGTGGAGAAACTTTCGCCCTTGTAGGGATAATCCTTGTCCTCACCGGCGAGCGCGGAAACGAGGAATTGGTTGGTGTAGTTTCCGCCGGGATCACCATAGACCGTGTCCCAGCCGGAGTCCCGTTTGGTCTGGGGAATGGGCGGCTTCCGGTAATCCGCCTCAAACAGGGACATGCCGACCTGGAAGTCCCGGAGCTGGGCGAGAGCCTTGGATTTCCGGCTGTTTTCCATGAAACGATGAGCCCCTACATAACCCGCCGCGCCGAGCGCCAGCAGGACGCAGACCACCACCAACAGCTCCACCAGTGTGCAGCCGCGGCGAACGGCGGAATTTCTCGAAATCGGGGCCATTTCACTCATCTCGATGTGCGAATGTAGGAAATCTCCGTCTTGGTTGGGAATTCTTTCTTCCTTCATTCGGGGGATGGGGCTTGGAAACCGGTCCTGAGGGTGTTAGAGCGCCAACGTGCCAACGCCCCCCCTGCCATGAAATCCGGAGGAATCATCCATTCCCTGGCCGCTTCCTCGCGGATCGCCAATGTCCCGAGCGTGCTTTGCAACGTGCTGCTGGGCGTGGCTCTGGCCGCGCTCTGGGGAAAACCGCTGAACCCCACCGAGATCGCCCCGCTGATGCTTGCCGGCGTGTTTCTCTACTTCGGCGGAAACTTCCTCAACGACTGGGCGGACCGTGACTGGGATGCGAAACACCGGCCCGAGCGGGCGCTTCCACGCGGATTGTTTCCTTCTGGCGTCTATCTGATTTTCGCCACCGCCTTCATGGCCGCGGGGCTTGGATTCTGCGCGATGGTTCACACGAATTGCCTGTGGGTCGGCGCGGCGATCGCGGTGATGATCCTGCTTTACACCCGGATCCACAAACGCAGCGCGTGGTCGGTCATTCCGATGGGCATCTGCCGCGGGCTGCTGCCGGTGCTGGCCCTAGCGACATCGCCGCATGTGCCACTCATCGTCGCCCTGGCACCGTGCGCCTTGTTTCTCGACATCGCCCTGCTCACCTGGCGCGCGCGCTTCGAGGGAAACCCGGACCACACACCGATGTCCGGAGCGCTCTCGCGGTTGGTGGCGCAGCTTCCGGCGCTGCAATTGCTGACTCTCGCCACCCAAATGCCAAACGGCACCTTCGCGTATCTGGGAATCCTGCCATTGGTCTTCCGGGATCATGTGTGCCGGACCTCGCAGCATCGCGGGGCGCACACGCTGATTTCCGCTCTGCTGGTCTCGCTGCCGCTGCTCGATTGGGTGTTCCTGTTCCCCGCGGCATGGCAGGCGGCCTCCACAAACGCGCCGCTGGCCGTAGCCTGCCTGTGTTTCCCGCCGGTAGCCTTTTTTGCAGGGCAGTTGCTGCAACGCTGGGTGACGCCCACCTGATCTTGGCTTGCCCGCCATCCCGTTCTGCGCTCCATTTTGCGCCCACGCATGACCCTCGCGGAAAAACAACAGGAACTGCTCGATGAATTGTCCCTCTTCCAGGATTGGACCGAGCGCTACGAATACGTCATCGGTCTCGGAAAAAAGCTGCCACCGATGGATGATTCGTTGAAAAATCCGGACCACCTCATCAAAGGCTGCCAATCCCAGGTCTGGCTCGACGCGGGGTTTGACAAAGGTGTCGTTCGTTATAATGCGGACTCGGATTCCGTCATCACCAAGGGCATGATCGCCTTGTTTGTCCGCGTTCTGGATGGCGAAACTCCGGACTCGATTCTAACAGCCGACATGGGTTTCATCGACCAGACCGGCCTCAAGGAACATCTCGCGCCCACCCGCGCCAACGCGCTCAACCTGATGGCCACCCAGATGAAACAACGCGCGCTGGCATTCGCCTCTCCCCAATCCTGATCCCACCCACCCCACATGCCGGAACTCTCATTTGAATGGCTCAGCGATCCCCAGGGATGGGGCGCGCTGCTCACCTTGTCCCTGCTTGAGATCGTGCTCGGCATCGACAACATCGTGTTCCTCTCGATCCTGGTGGACCGCCTGCCGGAACATCAGCGGAAAACGGGTCGATTGTTCGGCCTCGGCCTGGCCATGGTCGCGCGGCTCATCCTGCTGCTCTCGATCACCTGGATCATGAGTCTCACCAAACCTTTGTTCACGGTGAACGTTCCGGAGTTCCTCTGGGACCTCAGCCACAGCTTCAAGGAACATCACGGCGCGCTCGGAGTCTCCGTGAAGGACCTCATCCTGTTAGGAGGCGGCGCGTTCCTGATCTGGAAATCCACCAAGGAGATCCATCACAAGCTGGAAGGTGCCGAGGAGGGCAGCCACACTTCAAAGGCTACGGCGACCTTCGCTTCCGTGCTCATCCAGATCATGATGATCGACATCATCTTCTCGCTCGACTCGGTGATCACCGCCGTAGGCATGGTGAACGATCCCACCCGCATCTCGCTGATGATGACCGCGGTGATCATTTCCGTGGCCGTCATGATGCTGGCCTCCGGTGCGGTGAGCGCGTTCGTTTCCAAGCACCCCTCTATCAAGATGCTGGCGCTCTCCTTCCTCATCCTGATCGGCACCACGCTGATGGCCGAGGGCCTGCATTTCCACTTCCCGAAAGGCTACATCTACTTCGCCATGGCCTTCTCACTCGGAGTGGAACTGCTGAACCTGCGCTCGCGCTCGAAACATCAGCCGCCCGCCGCCGCGGAGATCTGATCCCCGGAAAGAAAGATCCGGCGTGCGGATTCGTTTAGTGGAAGCACCTTTTGTTTTTCCCATGAACTCCCTCGCCTGCTCCCTCTTTCTGTTAGGTCCCACTGTTGGCGGATTGCACGCCGCCACCGCTCCCGCGGCTTTCGGAGCGGTGCCACACGAAAGGCAACTCGCCTGGCAGCGCCTGGAATACTACGGCTTCGTCCACTTCGGCCTGAACACCTGGACCGACCGCGAGTGGGGTTATGGCAATGAGGATCCGAAACTATTCAATCCATCCTCATTCGACGCCCGCGCCATCGTCCGGGCATTCAAGGATGCCGGCATGACGGGCATGGTCCTAACAGCAAAGCACCACGACGGCTTCTGCCTCTGGCCGACCAAAACCACGGACCACAATATCAGCAAAAGCCCGTGGATGAATGGCCGCGGCGATGTGGTCAAAGAGTTCGCCGAAGCATGCAAGGCGGAGGGCATGAAGTTCGGCATCTACGTTTCCCCTTGGGATCGGCATCAGGCGGAATACGGCCGCGAGGCTTATGTGAAAATCTTCCACCAGCAGATTCGCGAGGTGCTCACGCGATACGGTCCGGTGTTCGAGATCTGGTTCGATGGCGCGAACGGCGGCGACGGCTGGTACGGCGGCGCGAAGGAAACCCGCAAGATTCCGGATGGATACTACCGCTATCCGGAGGCTGTGGAAATGATCCGCAAGCTCCAGCCGAACTGCGTCGTCTGGGGTGCCGCCGACGCCCGCTGGGGTGGTTCCGAGCAGGGCCATGTCGACTATCCGCATTGGCACACGATGGATTCGCAACGCGGCGGAAACGGTGCCACCGGAGTGTCCCGCGGAGATCTTTGGAAACCCGCGGAGGGAGACACTTCGATCCGCCCCGGATGGTTCTGGCACGAGCGCGAGGACAAGTCCGTGAAGTCTCCGGAGAAACTGATGAAGGTTTGGTTAGACTGCGTCGGCCACGGCGCGAATCTGATCCTCAACGTGCCGCCGGACCGCGATGGCAGGATCCGCCCGCAGGACGTGCAGTCCTTGAACGGCTTCCGCAAGCTGCGCGATGAGCTGTTAGCAAAGGACTTCGCCGCCGGTGCCCGTGCGGGAGGCTCGTTTCGCGGAAACGACCGCAAGTTCTCCCCGTCCAATCTAACGGACTCCAACATCGAGAGTTTCTGGACCACCGACGACAAGGCCCCCACGCCGTCGGTGGAGATCCGTCTATCAGCTCCGGCAGAGTTCGACGTGATTCGTTTGCGCGAGCAGATCCGGCTCGGCCAGCGCGTCGAAGCCTTCGAAATCGATGCCTGGCTCGACAACGATTGGAAACCGGTCCACTCGGGGCAAACCATCGGCAACCAGGTGCTCGCCCGGCTGGAAAATCCCGTCAGCACGGATCGCCTGCGGCTGCGCATCACCCGTTGTCCGGCGGCGCCCTGCATCTCGGAGTTTTCCCTCTTCAAAATGCCCGCCATGGCCTCCGTTTCCGGTGAACTGCGGATCGCGAAAACCAACGTGAAAAAATCCGCTTGGAAGATTGTTTCCAACACCGCCGGAGACGCCAGCCACGCTATCGATGGAAACCCGGAGACCTTCTGGCACACTCACATGGCCACCGAGCAGGCACCGCCTCAGGACTTCGTGGTGGACATGGGCGCGGAAACCCCGGTCAGCGCCTTCACCTACCTCCCGCGCCAGGACGGCGTGCTCCATGGCATGACCGACAAGTTCCGCTTCGAACTCAGCACCGATGGCAGCACATGGAAAAACGTCGCCGAAGGTGAGTTTTCGAACATCGCCGCCAACCCGGTCGAGCAGATCGTTCCGCTCAAAAACCCGGAGAAAGCGCGCTATTTCCGCTTCACCGGACTGCACGCCGTGGAGAAAAACCACGTCAGCGCCGCCGAAGTCGGAGTGGTCGCCGCTCCGTGACATCAGGAAACCTCGGATTGCCTGAGAAATTCCGTGCCACGCCCGGGGAAATCCGCGTAAATGCCCGTGGAGCGGGACTTTGAGTCCCTCCACATCCCATTTCCTGAAAATGTCATCCGCTTCCCACACCATTCTCCACAGGGACCGCATTCCCACGACCGGCGTGCTGGTCATTCCCGGCCGCCTCAATTTCGAGCAAATCCTCCTCCTCGAAAAACTCTTCGCCGGGCGCACGATCACATGGCTCGTCGAGGAAAACTCGCACTTCGACCACACCACCCGCTCCCACCTCGAACGCTCCGGCTCCGGGGCCATGTTCTCCGCCGATGACGCCGCGCCAAAAGCCGCCGGCGACCAACTCCAGCCCGCCCTCGCCAACGGCGGCGTCCTCATCTACGTACCCGGCCGCGCCGCCGTGCGGAACGCCTCGCAGTGCCACATCCCGGCATCCCACCTGAAAGCCCTGTGCGGCTTCGGCCTGCCCATCCTGCCCGTTTCCATCGACTGCCCGCGCGAGTCCGGTTTGTCCGTCGAACGCCGCTCCTCACTCCCCTCCTCCGTCCTCGTCATCGGCAAGCCGATCCCCGCGGAGGCGGCAGGCGTTTCCATCTATCAGCAGGCGCTGTTGGAGGGCGTCGAAGAGGCCTACTCCGCCCGCTCCTTGTTCAAGGGATCGCTCGCCATGACCTTGCTGGAGGGTCTAAAGAAAAACGGCTCCAGAAACCGCATCTTCGACGGCGCGGACGACTCCGAGCTCACCTACGACAAGATCCTAGCCATCGCCATCGCCTTCTCGAAGTTCATCAAGGAGGAAACCGACAACCCGCGCGTCGCCATCGTGCTTCCTCCCGGAAAAGGCGGGCTCATCGCCAACCTCGCCGTGCTCTTCGCGGGCAAGACTCCGGTGAACCTCAACTTCACCGCCGGCCCCGAAGCCGTACGCTCCTGCATCCGCCAGTCCGGAGTGGACCGTTTCATCACCGCGGATCCGTTTGTTAGAAAGGTCTCCTCGTTCCCGTGGCCGCCTAACAGGGACCTGATCCTCATCGAGCGCGTGCTTCCCACGCTCAAGAAGAAGATCGTCACCTGGGCCGCCGTTTCCAAGGCGCTGCCGGCACCGCTGCTCGGAATGCTGTTAGGTCTCAACAAGCGCCGCGGCGGGGACGAGGCCGCCCTGCTCTTCACCTCCGGCTCCTCCGGTGAGCCGAAGGGCGTGGTGCTCTCCAACCGAAACGTGCTGGCCAACGTCACCCAGTTCGCCTCGCGCCTCGATCTGCCGAAAGGCTCCTCCATCCTCGGTTGCCTGCCGCTGTTCCACTCCTTCGGCTGCACCGTCACCCTCTGGTATCCGGTCATCGAGGGCGTGAACCTCGTCACCTATCCGAGCCCGCTGGAAACCAAACGCCTCGCCGAACTCATCGCGCTCCATCAGGTAAACCTCTTCCTCGCCACGCCCACCTTCCTGCGCGGCTACATGAAACGCATCGATCCCGCACAGCTCGCCTCGCTGAAACTCGTGGTCACCGGTGCGGAAAAACTCCCGCAGTCGCTCGCCTCCGCCTTCGAGGAGAAATTCGGCATCCGCCCTCAGGAAGGATACGGCCTGACGGAGACCTCGCCCGCCACCAACGTCAACCTGCCCGATCCCCAGCCGCTGCCGGACGCGCCCGCGCTGCCTTCCTCGCGCCACGGCTCCGTCGGCCAGATGCTTCCCGGCCTCGCCGTGCGCATCACCGATCCCGCCACCGACAAGGAGGTGCCCATCCACCAACAAGGCATCATCTGGTTCAAAGGGTCCAACGTGTTTCCCGGCTACCTCAACGATCCGAAAAAATCCGCCGAAGTCCTCAAAGACGGCTGGTTCCGCACCGGCGACGTCGGCCGCGTGGACGACGATGGTTTCCTCTACATCGAGGGCCGCATCTCGCGTTTCTCCAAGATCGCCGGGGAAATGGTGCCTCACGAAACGGTCGAAGCCGCCATCAACAAGGTCCTCGGCCTCGATGCCGAATCCGAACGCAAGATCGCCGTCGTCGGCGTGCCGGACGAACAAAAGGGCGAGGCCATCCTGCTGCTCTCCACCATCTCCGGTCCGGCGCTCGAACAGGAATGCATCGATCTCCGCTACAAGTTGTTAGACGAAGGACTCTCCTCCCTCTGGTGTCCCAAGCAAATCGTCCCCGTCAACGAAATCCCCGTGCTCGCCTCCGGCAAACTCGACATCAAAGGCTGCGAAGCCCTCGTCAAACGCGGATAACACCGCCTCTTCTCACTTTTCATTCTCATCTCTTCCAATGTCCGACCGCATCTCCAACACCTTCGCCCGTCTCCGTTCCGAACACAAAAAAGCCTTCATCGCCTACATCGCCGCCGGTGATCCGGATTTCGACAAGTCGCTCGACATCATGAAATCCCTCGCCGACCTCGGCGCGGACATCATCGAGCTCGGGCTCCCCTTCTCCGACCCGCTCGCGGACGGCATCGTCAACCAGATGGCCGCCGACCGCGCGCTCAAGTCCGGCATGACCACCGCCCGCGTGCTGGAGCTCATCCGCAAGTTCCGCGCATCCCACGAGACGCCCATCGTGCTCTTCACCTATCTCAATCCCATCTTCACCTATGGCTTTGAGAAGTTCCACGAAGAAGCCGCCGCCGCCGGAGCCGATGGCATTCTCTTGTTGGACCTGCCGCCCGACGAAGCCGCGCAAAACACCGACCTCGCGAAGGGACTCGGCCTCAAACACATCCGCCTCATCGCCCCGACCACTCCGGCCGATCGCGTGAAGCTGATTGCCCAAGCCTCCGAAGGTTTCATCTACGCCCTTTCCCGCACCGGCGTCACCGGCGCCCACGGCGCACCCTCCGCCAACATCGCCGAGACCGTCGCGAGGATCCAACAACACACCGAGGTCCCCGTCTGTGTCGGCTTCGGCATCAGCACTCCCGAACAAGCCGCCATGGTCGCCGCCAGCGCCGATGGAGTCATCGTCGGCTCCGCCATCGTCAAACAAGTGGAACTCAACCTCGAAAACCCGGCCAAAGCCGTCAGGGATTTCACCGAGCCACTTGTCAGGGCGGTGAAGTCTTGATATTGAAGCGGCATGTCCGCGCGCAAGCCATTGCTGTTCTTGGGCATTTCAATAGGTCTTGGTTTGGTTTTGCTGGCTGTCGGCTTCCTTGCGCAGCCAGGAATGAAACCCACCAAAAAGTTGAAGGCCTTGAATCAGGCCTTCAGAGTTGAAACCGCAGTGAACACCTTCTTCACCGATTACGAATATCTCCCGGGGAACAAGGAACGAATCAAAACCGCAGGGCCAGATGGGATCTTGTTTCTGAGAGTCCTCCTTGGCTTGGAACGCGTTGACAATCCCTTGAACACGCGAGGGGTCAAGTATCTGATCGAATGGGAAGGCGAGACCGGTAGAAACGGATTGATCTACACGAAAACCGGGGACGACATCACCGGCATGTTTGACCCATGGGGAAATCCTTACGTCGTTTTGCTGAATACCGACAACGACGGAAAGTTGGCTTTCCGCTGGGGTGATCGACAGGTTGAGTTGAAAGGCAGGCGGGTGGCGGTTTTCTCACCCGGTCCGGACGGCAAGGAAGGCACCGCCGACGATGTGCGGACGTGGTAGGAGGCTGCTGGATCTCCAGCCAGCGTTCCCGCCGGTTCATGTCCCCGTTCGCTGGAGTCCGGCTTGTCGGTTAGAAGACAACCTGGAGGTCGAACTCGCGGGTTTTCGGCCGCGGCAGCGCGGCTGGATCAGAGGATGGAGCCGGGGCCGTATGCGGCGGCTTGCGGGTGGGTGGCTTCCAGTTGGCGGACGGCATCGGAAAATGCGGCAATCTGGGAGCGGGCGGCTCCGGATTCCCGGTCGCCACGGCTAAGGATGGCATCGAGCTGGCTGCGGTTGAGGCCGAGGCGGGCATCCGCGGCGAGGCGCTCGACGAGGTTGTTGCGGTCGATGTTTCCGGAACGGAGGTCGTTCACGGTGGCGACGGCGTGTTCCTTGATGGCCTTGTGGGCGGTTTCGCGGCCGACGCCGGATTTCACGGCTTCCATCATGATGGTGGTGGTCATGAGGAATGGCAGGTAGCGCTCGGTTTCCGCGTGGATCACCGCATCGTAGGCGTCCATCTGATCGAGGATGGTGAGGAAGGTCTCGAACATGCCGTCGATGGTGAAGAAGGCATCCGGCATCATCACGCGGCGGACGACGGAGCAGGAGACGTCGCCCTCGTTCCATTGATCCCCGGCGAGGCCCGCGGCCATGGCGAGGTAGCCCTTGAGGATGACGTGGAAACCGTTCACGCGCTCGCAGGAGCGGGAGTTCATCTTGTGGGGCATTGCGCTGGAGCCGGTCTGCCCGGGGGCGAATCCTTCGCTGGCGGTCTCGTGGCCTGCCATGAGACGCAGGGTTTTGCAGAATGAGGAGGGCCCGGAGCAGAGATCGGTGAGGGCGGCGACGACGCGAAAATCCAGCGAGCGCGGATAGACCTGGCCCACGTTCGTCCAGACAGCAGGCATGCCGAGGTGGGCGACGACGCGTGACTCCAGCTCCGCGACTTTTCCGGCGTCCCCTTCGAAGAGGGAAAGCTGGTCCATCTGGGTGCCGACGGCTCCTTTCAAACCACGCACGGGATAACTGCCGATGATGGACTCCAGCGCGCCGAGTCCGCCCAACAATTCCTCGCCGAACATGGCGATGCGTTTGCCGAGCGTGGTGGGCTGGGCTGCCACATTGTGGGTGCGGGCGGTGAGGATCAGATCGCTCCATTGCTCGGAACGTTCGCGGAAACGGCGGAGGGCGGAGATGGTCTTGTCCCGGATCACCAGCAGGGAGCGGAAAACCTGGAGTTGCTCGACGTTTTCCGTGAGGTCGCGGGAGGTCATGCCCTTGTGGACATGCTCGTGCCCGGCGAGGTCGTTGAACTCCTCGATGCGGGCCTTCACATCGTGCCGGGTCACGCGTTCGCGCGCCATGATGGCCCCGGGATCGACCTGATCCTTCACGTTTTCATAGGCGGCGATCGCCTCAGCGGGGATGTCCAGACCGAGATCGCGCTGGGACTTCATGACCGCAATCCAGAACTCGCGTTCGAGGACGATGCGGCCCTCGGCGGACCAGATGGCTTGCAGGGCGGGCGAGGCGTAGCGTTCGGCGAGGACGTTTGGAATCACGCGGCGGACCATGGGCGGAGGCTGCGCATGTTTCAACAAGTTCTTGCTGAGTGGTCTGAAATCTGCATGTTGCGCTTACTTGGCCGTTCCATGTCCCCCCCGGTCCATATGCGGGCGCCTTTGCGCTGCCTGTTGTACGTGATGCCCCTCTGTCAGGCGGCGTTCGCGACGGACGGCGCGTGGAGCAATCCGGGGGGCGGGAGCTGGACGGCCTCCGGAAACTGGGCGGCGGCCACGGCCGCGGGCGGGGTTTCCTCGCTGGCGGACGTCAGCGGGATCAATCTGGTGAGCCGCACGACGGTGACGATCAACGTCCCGAAGACCGCCGGATTACTGAGGTT
>DAISZP010000140.1:0-11504 GCA_036824745.1 Luteolibacter sp. | reverse complement strand
CAGTCCCCTCCGCACGCGCCATATTGGTATGCGTGTGGGCAAACCAATACTGTTCTGCAAGAAAATGTTCAATGACGAACTTACGGTAGGCGTGGTGAAATACGCGAAGATAATGCAGTGGCTCATTCCGCTGTCGATGATCGTGCCATTTCTTACCTTCGTCGCCGCCGGGGACAGTTCTCCCAGCCTATTCGGGCCAATTCTGGAGCCTTTGACATTGTTCTACGCACTGCTCTTCGGGGCATTTTTGATTTCAATCCCCTTTGTATTCCTGGAACACAGGAACTCTGGATTCAGATGTCTACTCACAGGGCTGGCTTCATTGTTTATTCTCGTTTTCATCAGTCAGTATCCGACCCAAAAGAATTACGATGGCTGCTCATGCGGTTTAAGAAGATCGTGGTATCCTTGGCGTGGCCAGAAGCTAAAGTTCACGATAGAAAAAGAGGGAGCCCCGAATCATCAACACAGAATATGGGATCCTCAATACGTTATTTCAGCCTACACTCCATGGTAACAAGATGGCAGAACAAGTCGTGCGTGGCAACGGCGGATAACGTCCCTCGTTCGCTTCGCTCTGTGAGTCCTGCGCCGCCGTGCCACCACATCTAACGTTCGCTTCAGAAATTTTCCCGATGCCCATGCCCGGAGTCAAAGCGGAGATGTTCCCAGAGATCGCGGAGCGCTTGGGAGTCACAATTCCACACGTTTGGGATCTTTCTTCACAGGCCGATGAGGTGGCCTCTACTTTGAGTATCCGTCAGGTACACCAACTCTCATTGGTCACGGGTCTAGGATTCGACGCTCTGATCGGTTTTGGGACAGACGATTCATCAGATCCGATCACTGTTGACGATTTTTGCACCGCAATCCGAACCTGCATTTCAGACGCCTATTCTGGGATCTCAGAATTCGAGGAAGTGATTGGTTGGATGGTCGAGGAGTTTTTGCAGGATCCCGACCACTTCTACGATGTTGCGAATTGGGACTGTTTGCGGGATCTTGCATCCAGCGTCGGCATTGATCCAGTCGCCGTGCTACCACGTGAAACCGAACAAGCGAACAAGCCGTGAGATGCAACCGGCGACAACGTCCTTCTTTGAATTCGGGCTCGCCACCGCCGGTGCATCCACCCTAACGTTGCTATGGCTGCCGTGTTGTCAATGGGCAAGGTGGTGTTGTTTTCATCTTTTGATAGATGATGGGGCGGCTCCTGCCAGCGGGCTGGAGACCGGGATGAGACATGGCGTTTGATCCAGTGTGATCAGCAGTTCGCCTACGGCTTTGTATGCTGCTATTCGTGGGCTGCCCCTTGCGGGGCCTGTCCAACAGGTTCTTTGTTCACGTTTGTGACTCCTCTGATTCAGTCTAGGCACGGGTGCTCTCCCGGCGGGGCCGGGATAACCCAGAACGTCAATGGAAGACTCGGAGTCGGCTGGCGCGTCTCATCCCGGACCGCAACGCGGTGGGCGGGGTTGTGGGTTCGGATGATGTGCGGGTGTCCTCGGCGGGAACGGAGGCTTTCGTGTTTCAAAAGCCCCCCCAAGGGACGCCGGGGGTTTTGAAACAGGGAAGGTGGAGTGGTGTGTTAGATGGCGGCGCTTTTGGATTCGAGGCGGGTGCCGAGTTCCCAGACGAAGGCGGTGAGTTCGCGGGCGATGGCGGTCTTGATCTTGTTGTGGTGCATGCCTCGTTTGCGCAGCAGGGTGAAGCGGTGGCTGAGGCGCGTCTGGGTTTTCCAGGAGAGCTCCTTGATCCAGCGCGGGGTGTTCCGCTGTCGTTCTGATAGCTGCGGGCTGATCTTGGGCGGGACGCGGTAGTGGGTGGCTTGTTCGACGAGCAGCCAGCGGGCGTGGGGATTGCCGCATTTGCTGATGCCGCCTTGTTTGCGGTTGTTGCCGCTGGAGTTCTCGGAGGGCACCAAGCCAAGAAAAGCCATGAGTTTCCCGGGGTGCTCGAAGCGGCTGAAGGTGCCGATCTCGCTAACAGTGACCATGGCGGCGACGAGCTGGAATCCCTTGAAGGCCATCAGGGCTTCGACCAAGGGCTTGCGTTGCCAGTCGGCGAGGAGCTGGAGCATTTCGTCCTCGAGCCTGGCGATCCTGGCTTCGTGGAAGTCGACGGTGGCGATGCAGTCTTCCAACACCCGGTTGTGGGCGGCGTCGGGCAGTTTGAGTCCGCGCAGGTAGTTCTGGTGGCTCTGGGTCCAGTGGGTCTTGCCGTCGTAGCGGTAGCCGAGGCGGCGCAGCAGGGCTAACAGACGGGTCTTGGCGCGGCGGAGGTCGTCGACGGCATCGGTGCGGGCGCGGCAGAGATCGCGGATGGCCTCGTCGACGGAATCGGGGATGTGGACTGCGACGAGGTCGTTGGAGCGGAGCATTCTGGCGAGTTTGGCGGCGTCGCGTTTGTCGGTTTTGACCCGGTCTCCGGAACGGGTGGGGATGAGTGACGGGGCGATGACGTCGCAGCGCACGCCCATTTGCAAAAGCCGCCGGGCGATCCAGAAGCCGCATCCGCTGGCCTCGTAGCAGACGTGGAGGTCGCCGAGCTTTCTGCCCTGCGCCTTGGCGATGCGGCGCAAGGCGCGTTCCAGGGCGTGCTGGGTGGTGGCGACGCTGCCGTATGGGCGGGGCTCGGCGTCGCGCTCGCTTTCGAGGATGGCGATGACGGTTTGTTCTTTATGGACGTCGAGTCCGAGGTAGAGTGTGCGTGTCGTGTCTGAGTTCGTTTTCATTGTTCGCAATACATTGATGTTGGATAGGTCCCGTTCACGCGGGATAGCCCACGACTTGAACCAGACACGACACTTCCCTTTCAAACCTCAAATGATCCAAAGGACGTCCGACCGCTTCAAGTCGCAGCCATAGGGTCTAGCCAAAGAATCATGAAGGCACTCATTCTCCTCACTATCCTAGCTGCCGCGACGAGTTGGACCATCGCGGATGAGAACAGACAGCCAATCGAGGGTTCCCCCAAGGTGACGCCGATTCATCAGCATGGAGGCACTGTCGTGCGAGAAGGCATAGCCATGAGTGGCGACCGCCATGGATGCGAATTGTCAGTTCCGACAGACTATGGGACGTATGTTTTTGATTGGCTCTCTGGAGACAGTTTCAAATTCGAGCCAGGTGCATCATATCGATTTGTTCTCGCGGATGATCGAAAGTCATTGAGTGAGATTCGCAGGCTTGATGGCAAAGTCGTGTGGAAGGCGAACGCTGCACTGTCGCGAACTGAAGCTCGACTCTTGAGAATCCACTTTGCCGAGCCAACTCTAATAAGAGGCTAACAAGCCGAGGCACCGAACCGGCGTCAACGTCCTTCTCTGAATTTCGGCTTCCATTGTCGCCGGTCCGGCGCTCTAAAACGTTCGACTGAAATGCTTGGCATGATGAGAAGACTTTTTCTAGCGGTGATCACTGCTGCGTTGACGTGCTGCGGAACCATTCCGAAGCCTCATGAAGAGCATCCATACCAGATTCTCGCCGGTTTAACGGTCAATGACGTCGAGCCGCTCAAAGGTGACAGGCCCAAGATGGAGGATTTTGCCTTCACGTTTCCAGTGTTCGAGCTAGGGGCGGCGCACACGAAGAAGAACATTGCGCTTGGTGACGCGCATGTCCGCAAGGCAGAGGATTTTTGGCAGTTGCTGGGCGATGGTGCGCAGACCACGATTACATTGGAAAGGTTGACGGCTCCCGATGTGTCGCCACTGATCGTCCGGCTCAGTATTGGACCAGTCTTTGACGGAGTCGGTGCTAGATCGCCGCTCCATGTTTACAGGTTTGAGAGGCTTGCGAACGGTTGGAGGCGACTCGATTACAGGATCGTCGAACAAGCCGTCCCTCCTAACGCCTGACCCGCCTCCAGTTCCAGCCGTCATGACCGCTACAACCTCAACCCGCAGTCGAAGCCTCACCCCCGGTCAGGCATAGGAGGACTCGACGTTCTGCGAGAAATGAATCCAGCACGTGAGGCGCTCATTTTCCAGCGAGGTTGCCTGGCTGTTTCAATACTGCTGGTCAGCCTTGGTTGTCTGGCTTACTTCGTCGACAAATCGTTCTTGTGGGCAGCCGGAGGCATCATCCTTACATGGGAGATCATTTGCAGAATGAAGGGGGGTAGAGACAAGAGACGTTTGGAGAGTGCATTCGCAAGTGCGTTTGAAGGTTTCGACGGAGTATTTCCACAGATGAAGAAGACGAGCAGCTACGGATTCCCATTTTTCTCTGTGTGCTTCAGAAGCAAGGAGGAGATGAAGCGCGGGTTTGAGCGGGGGCACCTCAATGCATTTCGAACCGCAGTTCACGAACTCTACGGCTTTGAAGGCTTCGATATCGAGAAGGGTTTTGAGGAGATCTACTCGGGGTGGGAGGCCGATTACCTCGACTCTTGGGACCCAGAATCGAAGAACAGTCCCATTAAGGATCCGATGAAGAATTCGTGGATTGTTGAGAGGTTGCGGTTACGGAGGATCTATTACGACCACCCGCAAAATCGGAAAGAAGCAGAACAAACCGGCGCATCCGACCGCGATAACGCACCTGTTTGATTCGGAGCTTGAGGGCGCGGCCGGATGGGCTATGACAGTATCGCTACGCGCACACTGACATGAACGGCATCGAAGTCCAGACCTCCGACAGTCCTGATCCGAAGGACATCAAATTCATCAATCGGCAGCTGTGTGACTTCAACGACGCTCAGACCAGTCCGGGATCGATCCGCCCGCTGGCGGTCTTCGCACGACGCGACGCGGAGATCGTGGCAGGGTTATTCGCGTTTACGGACTGGAACTGGCTCGAGATTCGCCATCTCTGGGTCGCCGAGGCGCTCCGTCATCAGGGCCTCGGTCGGCAGTTGCTGCTCACGGCGGAGCGAGAGGCGCGGCTGCGCGGCTGCGACCACGCGCATGTGGACACCTACAGCTTTCAGGCAGTTCCGTTCTATGAGCGTCTTGGCTATTCGGTCTTCGGCCGCATAGAGGACTATCCTCCGGGCCATACCAGGGTCTTTCTCCAGAAGCGCAATTTACCCAAAGGCGACGCCCATTTGTTTTATGCCTCATAGGGTTACGGTTCGGATTGCCGTCGTTTCCTGAAGCAACTACAAGACACCCGGGAAGCGGCGTTCCGAACGACCCGTTGCCGCCTTCCCGCAAGCCATAGGCGAATTGACATTACCATGATCGAGCCCGATTGCATTTTCTGCCAGATCCTTTCGGGTGAGCGCCACTCGATCCGGGTCGCGGAGAGTCCGCTTTCAGTAGCCTTCATGGATATCCAGCCAGTGAACCCGGGGCACACGCTCATTGTTCCGCGGAGGCATGTCCCGTCCTTCACGGATTTCACCGTGCCGGAGGTTTCGGATCTGATGATGACCGCCCAAGAGGTGGCCAGAGGCCTGCGCTCGGTTTTTCCCGATCACGACGGGATCACCCTGTCACTTTCCGACGGAGCTTCCGCCGGGCAGGAGGTTCCGCACGCGCACCTCCACGTCATCCCCAGACAACGTGCCGACGGATTCGGCTGGCGGCGCTTCGGAAGCAAGACAGACCGCGAGACCTTGGAGCAACTCGGCCAGCGGATCCGAGCCGGCATCGCTGGCGCATCATGAACAGAACCAACACCACTCACTCAGGACGGAAGCCGTCGGCTTTCAGTGTGGCGGCGTGGATCAGTTTGCTCGCACCTCCAGCCATCGCCGGGCTGACCGTCGGGCTTGTCGCTTTGTCGGGGCAAACGGGTGTGGTCGCACCGCTTTCCCGTCAATTCGTCGGCGATTGGAACGGAGTGGTGGTCTTGATGGATGCGGTCTGCCTCGGTCTCGGGGTGTTCAGCCTGTTTGGCATCCGCAAACACGGAGCCGCCTCCATCCTGTGGAAAGCGGTGCCCGGGGTGCTGCTGAGCGGTGGATTGGGTTTCTGCCACTTCATGCTCATGATGCTGAGCGGCATCCGGTGCTAGCGGGTGGCCGGGTGATTCGGCGGGCGGAATCTTGGATCGCCAGGAGGCAGTCCATGGTGTATCCCGGTCCGGTCAGCCGGCTTATCGGCACTTGCCGGAAATCAGACATCACCCCTCAACAATCCGGCAAACGCAATCCACGAAGCATGAAAGAGAAGCCAGATGTGAACACGCGGGACCTGACCCCGGTTTTGACGCGTGCCTTTGGTTTCGGTGCTCCCAAGTGATGATACGCATGAACTCCAAACGTTCACTTCTCTTGCTGGCCGGGCTGCTTCCTATCGGGGCTCTCATTCTCGTTCTCATCCGCCATCCGTCAGTAGACAAGGAGAGGCCGATGGTAATTACGGCACCTCCGGCCACAATCCAGGCCCGAGTATCTCAAACTACCTCGGATAGAGTCCGAAAGCATTCGGAACAGGAGCCGGGGGTGATTGAACTTCCTGAATTCGGACGAATCCCATATGCTCGGCACCGTGTCGTGCGCGTGGCAGAATTGATGAAGCATCTGCACGACGATGATGCATTCAGATCCTTCATGATGACATCCCCAAACGTGGCGATGGAAGTTTATGAGGACGAGAAAGGCTATCTTGAATTCTTGGCGCACAATCGTGGTCGCTTTCGATCACAACCGAAAGACGTCGAAGCTCTCCAGAGCATGGCGAAATGGGGAGTGGTGATAACACCTGCGTTCAAGTCGACGTTCAGGATGGATGATGACGAGTTCGTGAGCATCCTATTGAAGGAAATCGAAACTAAACTTACTGTTGAAGCACAGAGGGGGTATCCTGAGAGGATCAAGGAATTGACGCTCTGGCCTGTCACCGTAGAGTATGTCGAGAAATATGCCGGCACGGAAGAAAAGGGAGTCAAATTTCCCGCCATCATGGTCCGATACAGTGAAGGGATTCCTTCGTCAGACTATTATTACAAGGGTCCATTGATCCTTGAGGAGACCTACGTGAGAAGATGGCGTGTTTACAAATACGTGAAACCGGGGGCCGGCGATCAGAAAGGCTACTTGAGCGAGGTGGCAGGAGAATCCCGGCTTGAACCTCGTTTGGACCTCCCATCTGCAGGCGCGCCGAATAAATGACTATCGCCCAACGGGACTTGTAAGAAGACATCTTTAGCTTGCGGTGCCGTATCCACATATTCCGTGTGGTCGGGGAACTCTGTTTGAGCTAATCGACAAGATAAGCTGGGGCAGGTTGTCCCAGCCACAGTTTCCTTCACGCCGCGGTGACGGCGGGCCTCACTTGTAGATCTTCTTGTAATACTCGTCGGCCATGCGGTCGGAGTCGAAGAAGGGGACGACGTCGTTCATGGAGCCGAGGACGATCTTGTCCCACTCCTTGGGCTTGTCGTAGTAGGCGGGGAGGATCTTCTCGTTGAGGACCTGATAGAAACCGAGCAGGTCGTGGCGGTCGCGGTCCTGTGGGGAGAGCGAGCGGTCTGCCTCGGGGATGATGAAGGAGTTCTTGCCGTCCTTGGCGAATTCGCAGACCCAGCCGTCGTAGGTGGAGAGGTTGACGGAGGCGTTCATGGCGGCGGACATGCCGGAGGTGCCGGAGGCCTCGCGGGTGACGACGGGGTTGTTCAACCAGATGTCGGAGCCGTTTTTCAGGAAACGCGAGAGTTCCAGCTCGTAGCCGACGAGCACGGTGGCGTTCGGATAATCGCGGGTGAGGCGGATGAGGTTGTTGAAGATATCGATGGCTCCGAAGTCGAAGGGGTAGGGTTTTCCGGCCCAGATCATCTGCACGGGGTGCTTGATGTTGTTGAGCATCTCGCGGAAGAGGTGGATGTCCCGGGTGATGAGGTCCGGGCGCTTGTATCCGGCGAAGCGGCGGGCCCAGACGATGGTGAGGACATCGGGCTTGAAGAGCTTGCCGGTCTGGTCCGCGACGACGCGGAAGAGGCGCTCCTTGAGCTCGCGCTTGCGGTGGCGGAGTTCCACGGAGTCCTTGCGGACGCGGGCGTGTTCGAGGCCGTGATCGGCCCAGTATTTCTTGTTCTGGGCGTTGGTGACGTGGGTGATCTCGCAGAGGTTCGGATAACCCTGCCACATCTGGCGGGAGACCTCGCCGTGGAGTTTTGATACGCCGTTGGCGATGCGGGCCATGCGCAGGGCGGCGAGCGAGTGGTTGAACTCATCGCCCTCGATGCCGGTGATTTTCCGCACCTCTTCCTCGGGCACGCTGCCGAAGAAGGAGAAATCCTTGAGCAGGGCGAAATTGTGGCGCTCGTTTCCGGCTTCCTCGGGGGTGTGGGTGGTGAAGATGAGGCGCTTCTTCACTTCCTCGAGGCTGTGGTGTTTCTCGTAGAGGTGGAAGGCCGCGGAGAGGCCGTGGGCTTCGTTGAGGTGCCAGATTTCCGGGTCCACGCCGAGTTCATCGAGCAAACGCGCGCCGCCGGCGCCGAGGATGATGTATTGGGCGATGCGGCGGAGGTGGTCCTGATCATACAAACGATGCGTGATCTGGCGGGAGAGGGGATCGTTTTCCTCCACATCGGTGCTGAGGAAGAACATCGGCACGGTGCCGAAAATGTCCCCGGGAAGGAACATGGCCTTCACCCAGACCGGGTGGCCGTGGACGGGCACGGTGAAACGGATGCCGGTGTCCTGGAGGAAGGCGTATTCCTTCTTCCGGAACTGGATGGCCAGCTCGCGGTCCTCTCCGCGCGCCTGGTTGTAGTAGCCGTAGGTCCAGAGGATGCCGATGCCACAGAGATTCTGCTTCAGATCCGCGGCTGAGTGCATGTGCGAGCCGGCGAGGAATCCGAGGCCCCCGGAGTAGATCTTGAAGCTCTGGTCGATGGCGAACTCGCAGGATAAGTAAACCGCGCTTTTCGAGTATTCCGGGGCGATTTCGTAGTGGTGGGTGAACGGCTTGGGCAGAAACGATGAGGCCATGATCCAGTGTGGGGTGATGTCGTAAGAGGTGGTGCGCCCCGAATGTCCGGAATCCGGTGATGGTTGGGATCAATCCGACCAATCGAGCACGATTTTCCCGGATTGTCCCGACATCATCATTTCAAATCCCTTGGCAAACTCGGAGAAGTGGTAGCGATGCGTGATGACGGGAGAAATGTCCAGTCCCGCGCGGATCATGCTGCTCATTTTGTACCACGTTTCGAACATTTCCCGGCCGTAGATGCCCTTGATGATCAAGCCTTTGAAAATGACCTTGTCCCAATCGATGGCGACTTTTTCGGGGAAAATCCCTAACAGGGAGACCTTCGCGCCGTTGGACGTGTGTTCGAGGATGTCGTTGAGGCCGGAGGGGTGGCCGGACATTTCCAGGCCGACGTCGAAGCCCTCCTTCATGCCGAGTTCGCGTTTCACGTCCTTGAGGGTTTCCTTCGAAACATCGACGGTGCGCGTGGCTCCGAGTTTCGCGGCGAGCGCGAGGCGGTAGGGGTTCACATCGGTGACGACCACGTGGCGGGCTCCGGCGAACTTGCAAACCGCGGCGGCCATGCAGCCGATGGGGCCGGCACCGGTGATGAGCACGTCCTCCGCGACGAGATCCCACGAGAGCGCGGTGTGCACGGCGTTTCCGAGCGGATCGAAGGTGGAAATCACTTCCTCGGGGATGCTGGGATCCACCTTGTAAACGTTCCGATAGGGAATGGAGAGATACTGGGCGAAAGCGCCGGGACGGTTCACGCCGACCCCGAGGGTTTCCGGGCAGAGATGGCGGCGGCCCGCGAGGCAGTTCCGGCAGCGGCCGCAAACGATGTGGCCTTCGCCGGAGACGAGTTCGCCGGGAACCACGTCGGTGACGCCGGAGCCGACGGCTTCCACCACGCCGCAGAACTCGTGGCCCACGTGCATCGGCACCGGGATGGTGCGCTGCGCCCATGCGTCCCATTTCCAGATGTGGACGTCCGTCCCGCAGATCGAGGTCTTTTTGATTTTGATCAACACGTCCATCGGCCCCACTTCGGGTTCCGGGACATCCTGCAGCCACAATCCGGGCTCCGCCTTTGCTTTGACTAATGCTTTCATGCCTAAAGAACGCCGCGATGGTGCATCACCGCCCGGCCGGGGCCAGCGCAAATTTCCACGGCTTCGGGCTGGCCATTTCCTGACAGGGCGGACAAGGCTCGGCGAGCCCGAAACGATGACCGCCGCCGCCCCGCCCGTCACTTTTCCCCGCCTGCGCTTCATCGACATGGCGCGTGCGGTGGCGATCCTGCTGATGCTGGAGGGGCACTTCGTGGATGTGACGCTCGCGCCGCAATTCCGCGATGCCGGTCATCCGGTTTACATGCTGTGGTTGTATGGTCGTGGCTTGGCCGCGCCGTTGTTTTTCACGGTGACGGGATTGATCTTCGCCTTCCTGCTCAGCGGTGCGAAGGAACCCGGCTTTTGGGGAGTGAAACGGGTGCGCAAGGGCGTGCTGCGGGCCGTGGAGATCAGCGCGTGGGCCTATCTGCTGCAGGTGGATTTCAAACTGCTGCCGGGAGTGTTCCGCGGCATGTGGGATACGTGGTTTCAAGGCTTCCACGTGCTGCAGTGCATCGGCGTGGGATTGCTCGCGATGATCGCGATCTTCGGGATTGTTAGAAACGCGGGGCCGAAGGTTCTCGCGGCGTCCTACATGGCGGCGGGCTTTGCGATCTCCCTGCTCGCGGTGTGGCTGGCGAATCACTCCGGCATGGTGCCGCAGGGAGCGCCCGCGTGGTTTCAAAACGCGCTCAAGGGACCGACCTCGGTGTTTCCCGTGGCTCCGTGGCTGGCCTTCACGTTTTACGGCGCGGCCATCGGCGTGCTCGTCCGCCACCGCGGCGGCGGCAGCGAAAGCGCCGTGAACCCGTGGCCCTTCCTGGTGACCGGGCTGATCCTGAAATGCGGCGGTTGGGGGTTCGACCGCTGGCTGGCCGCGCGCTGGCTGGATCTGTCAGGCGCGCCGGCCGAACCCCGCGTGTTGCCGCAGATCGTTCTTGGACGAATCGGTGAGATTCTTTTGCTGTTAGGCGCGCTGGTGTGGATCGAGAAACGATTCCATGCGTGTCCCGATTGGTTTCTGGCGATCGGCCGCAACACGTTTCCCATCTACGTGGGCCACGTGATCGTGCTCTACGGCGGGATCTTCGGAATCGGCCTGATCAAGGTCTTCGAGCGGACCCTGAATCCCTGGCAGGCCGCGGCAGGTGCCCTGTTGTTCTGCGCCACCTTCGCGCTCTTCGCGCAGGCGGTGGAGCCGGTCACGCGGTGGTGGAAGGCCGGGAAACCTTGAGGGTTTCTAACGAGCGAAGGCCGCCGCGCCGGCGACGCCAACCACCATCAACACCTTGGCGATGATGTAGAGGCGGATCGGGATGGCGACCATGACGCCGATGAACTTCCAGAACCCGCGCTGTTGGTCGAGCGCGTCCACCAGATCGACCTCGCTTTGCGTGTGCATGAGGCGGGCGATGGAGTTGGCGTATTTCCAGAGTTTCACTCCGGGATACAGGTAGATCAGGGCGAACACCGCATAGGCGATGGCGATGCCGATACCGAAGCTGGCGGGCAGCGCCGATCCG
>DAISZP010000139.1:0-11531 GCA_036824745.1 Luteolibacter sp. | reverse complement strand
GTGCCGGCCTCGTGCACGTTGCCCGCGCCGAGGGTGATGAGCAGGTCGCCGGGTTGCAGCGCGTTTCCAACCGCGTGGTGTGCGGTTGTTAGATCCGGCAGGAAAGTCGCGGGGATATCGCCATGGCGTTGCATCGCATCGACGATGGTCTGGCCGGAAACACCCTCGATGGGTTTCTCCGAGGCCGGATAGACGTCGGAAACGAACACCAGATCGGCGGCTTGAAGGACTTTCCCGAAGTCATCGGCCAGTGCTTGCGTGCGCGTGTAGCGGTGCGGTTGGAAGAGCACGACCACGCGGCGCGGCTTGAGCGAGCGCGCGGTTTGCAGCGTGGCGGCGAGTTCGGACGGATGATGGCCGTAGTCGTCCACGATCCGGTGGTTGGCCGAGAGATACTTCGTTTCGAAACGCCGCTTGGCTCCGGCGAAGGTGGAGAGGGCGCGCGCGATGAGTGGGAAATCCGCGCCGCAGGAATCGGCCAGCGCGATGGCGGCCAGCGCGTTGAGCACGTTGTGATTGCCGGGGATGCCGAGCTCGATGTCGCCTAACGGCTCGCCGTTTTTCATCACGGTGAACGCGGAGGAGCCCTTGAGATCGCGCACGTCGGTGGCGGTGTAGTCGGCGTCCTCCCAACCGTAGGAAACGGCGTTTTCACGATCCTTGCAAAGATCGAAGGCGACCGGATCCTCGGCGCAATAGACGAGCTTGCCGCGAGTTTGATCGGCGAGTTTGGCGAAGACCTCGCGGATATGGTCGATGTCCCGATAGAAATCGAGGTGCTCGGCCTCGATGTTGAGGATCACCGAGTGCTCGGGGCGATAGAGCGCGAGCGTGCCATCGCTTTCATCGCCTTCCGCGACCATGAACTCGCCTTCCTCGGACCATTTCGCGTTGCTGCCGAGGATCGGGATTTCCGCGCCGACGTAGTGGCTCGGCTTGATGCCCGCCTCGCGAAGGACGTGGGCGGTCATCGACGAGGTGGTCGTTTTCCCGTGGGTGCCGGAGATGACGATGCCCTTGCGCGTGTGCAGGATGGCGGCGAGGCACTCGGCACGGCGATACAGCGGGATCTTGCGCTCCACCGCCGCGGCGTAGGCCGGGTTCTCCGGCTTGATGGCTGAGGAAAACACGACAATATCCGCATGATCGACCGCCTCGGCGGTGTGCGGTGATGAGAAAATCAAACCCACGCCCTGCATGCGCTCCGTTTCCGCGGTGGTCACGCGGTCCGAGCCGCTGACCTTGTGTCCCATGCCTAACAGAAGCAGCGCCAGCCCGCTCATGCCCGAGCCCGCCACGCCGATGAGATGGATGTGGAGCGGCTGGGAAAGGTCGGTAAGGCGCTGGCTGAGGACGTTCATTTCTGGAGTGTGGCTTCGATGGCGGCGCAAACCCGCTCCGCGGCGTCCGGGATGGCGAGGTCGCGCGCGGCTTTTGCCATGCGCTTGTAAGTTGGCAAGTCTTGGAGGATCGAAGTCGCGAGAGAAGCGAGTTTTTCCGCATCCAGGTCGCGTTCCTGAACGAGTCTGGCGGCCCCGGAGTTCGAAAACACTTCGGCGTTCGCCGTCTGGTGGTCGTCCGCGGCGAAAGGATAGGGCACGAGGATGGACGGGTGGCCGGAAATGGCGATCTCGGTGAGGCTGGAGGCCCCGGAACGGGCGATCACGAGGTCGGCGATGGCGTAGGCCGAAGGCATCTGGTCGCAGAAACCCAGCACCTTGTGATGCTCGCGGCCCTTGGCGATTTCCGAAACGCGCTCGAAATCCAGCGCTCCGGCGATGTGCAGCACCTGCGTGTCCTGCGGAAGTTTCCCTGCCGCCTCGGCACTCAGCTCGTTGAGCCGGCGCGCTCCCTGGCTGCCGCCGGTGACGAGGATCGTCGTCTTGTCCGGATCCAGCCCGAAAAGAGCCGCGGCCTGGTCCCGCTCCGGCAAGTGGATGATTTCCGGGCGCACCGGAGTGCCGGTGGTCACCGTTTCCCGCTGGGGGAAGAAGGATTTCGCCGCATCCAGTCCGAGGAACACCTGGGTGCAGAAACGGCTCGTCAGCACGTTGGCGCGGCCCGGGCGGGCGTTCGAATCGTGGATGAAGGTCTTCAGACCCAGCTTGTGCCCCGCGTAAACCGGCGGCAGCGAGGTGAATCCGCCCATCCCAAGCACCGCGTCCGCTTTGAAATCCCCGATGATGCGCTTGCAGAGCCGCATCGATCCCCAGGTTTTCCACAGGAAGGGCAGCATTTTCGGCGAAAGCGTCGGCGGTTTCGCCACCGCGGGTACCGTTTCGAAACGCAGATGCGAGTATTTCGCCGAGGCCTCGGCATCCACCTTCTTTTGGGAAATCAACAGCATCACCTCATGGCCGCGGGCGCGCAGGACCTCTCCCACGGCGATTCCCGGAAACAAGTGGCCGCCGGTGCCGCCACAGGCGATGAGGATTTTGAACGAATCGGACACGGAAACGGGGGTGAATGCAGTCGCGGGCGGCGAAAAAACCGGTTTTCCGCAGCCGTCCGGCGATTTCTACGCAAATCTTAAATAACCGGCAATCCTCAAAAGCCAAAAAGTCCGCGGATTCATCGATTTCTCACAAACCCCACATTTCCCGCACACAATGGCTATCCAGCGTCCGGTCCATGAATCTGCGCCAGCTCATCCAACCGGACGACGGATGGCTCGACTCTCCGGACAACGGCCGCGTGCTGTGGGTGGCCGGCGCGGCGGCCATCGGGCTGGCCTTGTATGGATTCACGGTCGGCTTCTGGCGTGATCCGCTGATGGGAGGATACGTCGCGGTGAAGATGCCGCTGCTGGTAGCGCTCACGCTTTTGTGCAACGGGCTGCTGAATGGTCTGTTAGGCATGCTGCTCGGCACCGGCCTTGGTTTCCGCCAATCGTTGCTCGCGCTGCTCACCTCCTTCGCCGTCGCCGGAGTGATCCTCGGCTCGCTGGCACCCGTCACGTTTCTGATGGCGTGGAACGCGCCGCCGCCGGACTCGCCCTACGCGAGAAACGCGCACGCCGCCTATCTGGTCTTCCACACCCTGCTCATCGGCTTCGCGGGCATTGCGGCGAACCTCCATCTGCACCGCTTGCTGCGCGCGAAGTCACCCACGCCCGCGGCGGCCACGATCACGCTGCTGGCATGGCTCGGTGGCAATGGATTTCTCGGCGCGCAGTTCTCATGGATCCTGCGGCCGTTTTTCGGAACGCCCACCTTGAAGGTGCAGTTCCTCCGGCCTGATCCGATGAGCGGGAATTTCTATCAGACCGTGTGGAACGCCATCGAACACATCACCGGCGGCAACGGACTGCCCGCGTTGTTCATGATCCTCGTTTCCATCGGCCTGCCGGTCAGCATCGCCATTCTCAACAACCACAAACATCCGAAACCATGAATGCAGAAAACACACCCCAACCTCCGCCGCTGGAAGCTCCGCTTCCGGCACAGCTCGACCTCAAGACCCTGTTCGAAGCCCTGTTGCGAAGGCCGCAGGCACTCGTCGCCCGCCTTGCCGATGGAAACCACGGAGCCACCGGAAAGTTCGCCGTCATGGCGGTGATCTCCTTCCTGCTCTTCGGCTTCGTGCTCGGCTGCTTCGCGAAACACGACCAGCTCTGGGCCGCTCCCGTGAAAGTCACAGCGGGACTGCTCTTCGCCGGGATCATCTGTTTCCCGAGCCTCTACATCTTCTCCACACTGGCCGGAGCACGCGTCCACATCGGCCAGCTCGCCGCCTGTCTCGCCGGAGCGCTCGCGCTGGCGGGATTACTTCTGTTAGGGTTCGCGCCGGCGGTGTGGATCTTCGCGGAATCGACCGATTCCTTCGGCTTCATGGGCACGCTGGCCATCGGTTCATGGATCGTGGCCGTGGTCTTCGCGCTGCGTTTCCTCAAGTCCGTGGT
Source organism: Luteolibacter sp. (assembly GCA_036824745.1). Classification (GTDB taxonomy): domain Bacteria; phylum Verrucomicrobiota; class Verrucomicrobiia; order Verrucomicrobiales; family Akkermansiaceae; genus Luteolibacter. The sequence goes on along the minus strand of DAISZP010000139.1, from coordinate 7,630 downwards.
CTTCACCACCGGCGGCACGCAGAAAGGCCCGCTCACGATCTGGAGCGTGGTGTTTCTGTTAGTGACCTTGCAGATGACCACCTCGCTGCGCCCCATCCTCGGGAGATCCGACCAATTTCTAACACAGGAGAAGAAATTCTTCCTCCAGCACTGGGGAGACACCTTCGGCCTCTCGCTCAACCCGGCACCGAAGACCAATCCGGGCGTGGAACCACCCGCGGAGGCGAGACCGAACTCACGCGATTGATCCTCCATGAACGATCCCTCCAAACCCGGAGATCCTCCGGATGACGACTATCCCGATTGGCTGGAGGAGTTGTTGTGATGCCGGATTGACCACGGCGGATCACCTGATAGGACACGGGGAAATGAAAAACCCGATTCCCACCTTGATGACTGGATTGGTTTTCTTCCTCGCGCTCCCGGGTTGCATGACATCCGCGGTTCTCGACGCCCAACACAAGGACGCGCTGGCAGCGAAGGAGATCAACCGGACGCCGGTGGTGCTGACCGGCCGCAAGGTGGCGGATGCGAAGTACGATGTTTATCGTTTCCAAGGCTGGTTGTTGCCGAAGGAGGACAAGTCTCCGCGCATATTCGATGTCCGGATACCGAAAAAGCGCGGCGATCCGGGCGCCAAGATCACCGAGGTGAAGACCTCGAAGGATCCGAAGTTCACGGGTGACACCCTCACGGCCTCGTTCGACATGCGTTACACCAGCCACATGATGTTCGATGATCCGAAGTGCGCCAAGAAGACGAACCTCGTCATCGGCGAGTCCATCGCGGAGAAGGGCAAACTCGTTTCCGTCGGCCTGCGCGAGGGCAACACGACCCATCATTGGTATGCCCGGCTGGATCTGGATTGGGAAAAGCGCGACAAAAACCTGCACCGCGCCGGCAACGCCGCCTATGCCGCCACCGTGCCGGCCGATATCGGCGGGTGGATGGCTTACTGGCTTCTGATGGGGTGGCTGAAGGCGGACTGAAAATCCCTTGCGAATCCGGCAAGTCCGCCGAATTTGCCGCGATGAAACTTCCGTCTTTTGTTCTGTTTTTCGCGGTCGCCTCATTGATCCACGCCGATCCGGCCTCGAAGGCCGATGGTCAGAAGCTCGCTGCGAAAGGGCCGCCGGTTTACAAGGAAGAGTCTCCCTTACCGAAGGGCTGGCCGCAGCCGGGACCCTTCAATGAAGTTTCCCGCAAAAAATATCCGGCTTACCGCGCGGCGGTCACCAAGGACGATCGGCCGAACGGCGGATTCTGGACGCTTTTCAAGCACATCGAGAGCAAGGGCATTCCGATGACCGCGCCGGTGGAGATGAAACTCGATGATTCCGCCGCGGACATGCCGATGGAACAGATGGCGTTTCTCTATCAGTCACAGGAGGTCGGGAAAACCGGAGCCGACGGCGATGCGGTGGAGGTGCGCGACCTTCCGGCGCTCGAGGTGCTCAACTACGCGTGGCAGGGAGGCCGCGGCAAGGCGGCGGTGGCGAAAGCGCGAGCGGCCATCGATGCGGAACTCGCGAAACAGAACCTCAAGGCGAAAGGCTGGCGCTTGTTCGGCTACAACAGCCCCTTCGTGCCGCCTTCGAAGCAGACGCACGAGCTTCAGGCGCTGATAGATATGCCTTGAGAACCGGAGTTGTTCCAAATACCACGCTTGATTTGCGGCTCCCGGGTGCTACCCAACCCGCATGAGAATCGGTTTCGCCAATCGCGGGATGGTGGGAGTTGAGAACGGGGTCTCGGCGGCCATGACGGTCCGAAGGTCGCTCGCGTGCCTTTGGATTCTGGGATCGGGTTTGGCATTCTCTCAGGATGCCGCGCCGAAGACCCGGTTGATGGATTATTTCTATCCGCCAAACCGTCTGGCGGAATGGATCTATCTGACGCCGAAAGAAGGCGGCGGACAAAAGGCCAGCCAGGTCAAGGTCGTCGATCCATCCAAACAACTCACGATGTATGCCGAAAGGGGCGGGCAGATCGTTCCTTACAACAAGCGCGTGATGTGGATCAGCACTTCCACCGGCCGATATTCGGATGGCACGGTGTCGTTCAACCATTCGACCGTGGAGACTTACGAGTTCTATGGAGCGGCGTCCAATTACGCCATCTATGGAATCGACGATTTCAAGGACGAGATCTACCCGCGTTTCAGTCCGGGGGCTGTTTTTCCTGAATGGTTCAAGAAAGGGCAAACGGTCTCGGTGAATACCGGCATGTTCAACTCAGGGGGCATGATCGGTCCGGATGCGAACCTGTCGGTCCGGTTTATGGGCAGGGAGTCTCTCACGGTCCCGGCGGGGTTCTTCAAAGACTGCATTCATCTTCGGTTTTCCTTTGGAATCAAAGGGGGCCCGACGCAAGAAGCCGAGGAATGGTGGGCGAAAGGTGTGGGGGTGATTCAAACCAAAAGCCGCAAGGCGAAAGGTGGATTCACCACCACCAAGCTGTTTTCCTACAAGATCCCCTTCGAGCCCACGGTGGCTTTTTACAAGGCCCGGAGTGATTTCGGGTCAACCCGGGCGAGCAACGGGCAATGGGTGGAGCCCGGCATCACGAAAATCTTCCGAGTGAGAAACGAGGGCGACAAGGTGGTTCGCGGGATGAAAATCTCGATTGTCGGTTCCAGCGTTTTTACCTGCCTGGATCCCAAGGTTGTGCCCCTGGCTCCGGGTGAGATCGGTGAATTCAGGGTCCATTTCAATCCGAACGAAGGCGGTAAATTCAACGCCAGGATCAAAGCGGAGGAAATCGGCAATCCCGAGAATTGCTGCTACAAGTTCATCACGGGAACCGGATATTGATTCCGGAAGGCCGGAGCGGCCGGAAGTCGAGCCATGCTTCCGGCGGAGAGGGGGGCGAGGTCCGCCTGATCTAACAAGCCACCGCCGTTTCGCCGATGACATTGTTGACGCGACCGGCGATCACTTCCGCGAGTTGGGTTTCTCCCTCCTCACGGAGGAATTCGCAGTAGTTACCGGCCACGGCTTCAAGGTCATCGGCGTATTCGGGTCCGAGCGCTTCGAATCCGGCGAGAGCCTTTTCGAAGTGGCGGCGGGCCCAAGAGCGGTCACCGGTGTTGAGGAGAGCCAGAGCGAGGTTGTTGTGGGACTGCGCGGTGTCCGGGTGTTCCTCGCCGAGCAGGTTGCGGCGGGTTTCCAGCGCGATCATGTGCATTTCGCGCGATTGCTCGTGGAAACCGGCGGCTTGGTAGAGCGCGCCGAGGTTGCTGGAAACGGTGGCGGTTTGCTCGTGTTCCTGGCCGAGCTGGGAATGGGTGATTTCCAGGGCGCGGAGGAAGAAGGTCTCCGCGGCGTCGAGATCGCCGTGGGTTTTGAACAGGAAGCCTAGGTTGTTCGCCATGGCGGCGATGTCCATCATGAGCGGCGGCTCGTGTTTTTCGAAATACTCGATGGCCATCTGCCAATGGTCGGCGGCCTTGTCCACGCGGCCGAGGCCGTCATAGGCGGCTCCAAGGCCGGCGTGCAGGCGGCCGATCATGGCGAACTGGTCCGGCCGCTCTTCGAGCTGGTCGATCGCCTGTTTGTAGTCCTCGCGGGCTTCGTCGAAGTAGCCGAGTTCGCGGTAAATATCGCCACGGGTTTCGAGGGTGGAGGCGAAGGCGTCGATGCTGTCGAGGTTCGGCCCGAGCGATTGCTGGGCTTTCTCCACCGCTGCGGTCGCGGCGTGGAGGGCCTCGTTGAGATCCCCGGACTCGCGGAGCGTGACAACCCGGTCCTGAAGGATGCTGATGAGGGTAGCGGTTGGCGAATCCATGGCGGTAATAATGATTGTGTATTTACTATGGATGGTTTTTTGCGGCTGACTAGCCCAAATCTGCATTTGGCGAAAGTCTTTCAATCAGGTCGTCGCGGGACGATGGAAGAGCTCCCAAAAGCTCGTGGAGCGAGGTGTTTGCCTCCCTTTGGGAATGTGAAACCCCGAGCAGGCGCACAAGTTCCCGCTCAAAATGCCGGAGGGCCCTCAGGGAAGGATCTGTGGTGTCGATGTGGTTCAGCGCGCGGACGAGCAGGTCGTGCAGCTCGGGTTCCGGGTGCTCCGGCTCCACGGCGGCGTCGAGGAGTTGGCAGAAATACGCGGCGAGCAGGGTGGACGTGTAGTTTCTCCGCAGGCCCTCGCGCCATTGGTCGATGGAAACCTCGCGCAAACCGTGCAGCTCTCCCCGTTTGGCGCGCTGGTAGTTGATTTCCCCGCTGAAAAACAGGTCGAGCCGGCCGGCGAAGGGGCTTTTCGGCTGGCGGGCACCCTTGGCCACGGTTTTGACCAGCCCGTGGTCCGCCGTGAACCAGTGGACGATGAGGCTGGTGTCCGTGAGCCGCGTGAGGCGGATCAACGTGGCCCGGGTGGATTGCACGGCGCGGATTTTCAGGAATCCGGCGGCTTTGGCGATGGAAAAGCGAGGGCGGAATTTCTTGAACGAATCGCCGCGGGCAGGCGTATCCATCCGGCTTATTTCCAACCAGCTCATGAAACTCCTGACTCTCTCCCTGTTCGCCGCCACCGCCGTTTTCGCCACCGCCGAGGAAGGCAAGTGGGAATCCCTCTTCAATGGCAAGGACCTCACCGGCTGGACGCCGAAAATCCGCGGATGCAAGGCGGGCGAGAATTTCAAGAATACTTTCCGCGTGAAGGACGGCACGATCCGCGTGGATTACTCGGACTATGCCGACAACTGGGACAGCCGCTTCGGCCACCTGTTTTACAAGAGCAAGTATTCGAACTACCGCCTGCGCCTTGAATACCGCTTCACCGGTGATCAGGTCAAAGGTGGCCCGGGCTGGGCGTTTCGAAACAGCGGCGTGATGATCCACAGCGAGGCTCCGGAAATGATGGAACTCGAACAGGATTTCCCGACCTCGCTGGAAGTCCAGATCCTCGGCGGCACCGGCTCGGGCGAGCGCACCACCGGCAACCTCTGCACTCCCGGCACCCATGTGGAGATGGACGGCAAACTCATCACGGCCCACTGCATCACCTCCAAGTCCAAGACTTTCAACGGGGACCAGTGGGTGAAACTCGAAATCGAAGTCCACGGCAACAAGCTCATCCGCCATCTCATCAATGGCGAGGAAGTCATTTCCTACAGCAAACCACAATACGGTGGTGACAAGCACGCGGACGCACTCGCCGCCGCCGCGGGTGACAAGATGATTTCCGAAGGTTTCTTCTGCCTGCAATCGGAGAGCCACCCTGTCGAGTTCCGCAACATCGAGATCCAACAGATCAAGGAGTAAGCGGCGCGCGGTTTCTGATAGAACCGATCATTTGAGCGGCCCGGCGGGAGCGATTCCGCCGGGTTTGCATTTTCCCGTGGAGGAACCCGTCCCCGTGAGCCGGTCCGCGGCGTCGCGCGTCACGCTGCATTTCGTGCCGGACGATCCTCCGCTGCATGTCGTGCTTCCGGTGAGGCGGGCGCCCGCATCGCGAAATTCGGTGCGGCTGGTGGTTTCACCGCTTTTCCGCGTGCTGGCCGTGCCGCTCAGACGACCGCCGGCATCGCGGTAGGTCGTCTGGGATGCGCCGGATCCGGAGCCGCTGGAACTCGCCGTGCCGGTGAGCCTGCCGCCAGCGTCCCGATAGATCGTGTTGCTGCCGCCGCCGGATGTGGTCCGGCTCACCGAGGTGCCGATGGTCCGCCCGCTCGCATCACGCATCACGGCCCGCACCGTGCCATCGGAGGAAACCTGTCGATCAATCGTTTGCACGATCCTGCCGCCGCCATCACGCAGCACCTCCCGGCAAGTCCCGGCTTGTGATTTCGAAAACAAAACCGCGAAGACGAACCCAACAACAAACGGATTTCTCATGCCCGATAGGACGAACCAGCTTCGCCATCATTCAACCGAGGATTTCCCGGCCCACACGGACCTTGACCAGCACGCCCCGGCCTGACAGACAGTGAACAGGAAAGAGGCGTGGCTAGCGCCTCCCCGCCCGATCCAACTTTTCAACTTATGAAATCCATCCATCGCATTGCCGTCGTGGCCCTCGCCGCCTCAGCTCTCATCGTTTCCTCCTGCGCGCCCGGCGGCCGTTCGCCCTCCGGTTTCCTGCGCAACTACAAACAGCTCGACGCCGGATACGGCACCGAAGACGCCGTTTCAGCCTTCGTGAAACCCGCGCTGGATCTGAAAAAATACGACAGCGTGATCATCGAGCCCGTCACCACCGTCGTCGGCACGCCCGGCATCAGCGCGGAAGTGAAGGAACAGATCGCCGCCTACCTCGCCGATGCCCTGCGCGCCCAGACCGGCAAGAAACTCAAACCCGCCACCGCTCCCGGCCCGAATGTCCTGCGCGTCCGCACCGCCCTCACGGACATCTATGAAGGCCACAATCCCGGCCCCGCGGTGACCACCGTCCACCCGGCTCCGAAGGCCACGCTCACCGGAAAACTCGGCTCCGAAACCGTGGCCAAGTTCATCAGCTACGTCGCCTTCGAAGGGGAGATCCTCGACTCGGTCAGCGGCGAGCGCCTTTGCGCCAAGTGCGACCACCGCCTCGGCAAGAAGCGCGAGGCCACCCCGGACACCACCTGGGCCGCCGTCCGCAGCGCCACCAACGTCGCCGCCGGCAACCTCTGGAAACGCATCGACTCCACCTGGGGCCAGTGATTTTCTGACGGACCAACGGTTTATCTTCCCAAGCGGCGCGTGGCATCCACGCGCCGTTTTTGATTTTGCGGCTTCTCACGAAACCAATCGCTTTGATTCGCCGAACCAAGCCTTAATAGGCATTTATTGGTTCTCCCGTTCACAATCCAGCTCGGTGAGTGTATCCCGCATTTTCGAACAGTCCTTTACTCCCGGAATCGAGATGGTGGAAGCCACCCCCCCGCCGGTCGTATGAAGGCACAATGTCTGGATTCCAAAGCGGCGCATCCATCGATCCTCCACAACGTCATAGTCCACGATGACCTTGAAATGCAGTTTCCGGTCATGCCATTGCCCAGACGCCAGTTCATAGGTTTTGACCCTCAAGTGAACACCTTCCACCCAAAGCTCGGTATCCCGGACCACCCGGCGGATCCTTGGAATGGTAAGGGTAATGAATCCGATGCCGCATAAAACAAGCGACCCAATGAATGTGCCCCCAACAATCTGAAGCGCCTTAAGATATTCGGAATTCGATACTGGGCCGAGAGCGATCGCGATTCCAATCAGCGTAATAAAACAGAGGAGGCCCGCCCATGTCCCCGCGAATCTGTAGTTCAAGTATGTCTTCAGACTGATTCGATCAACCTCTATCTGAAACCGCTCAGGATGCTTTTCCATGGCGGGTTTCTATCAAGGGTTTCCAGCTGGTCGGACTACAAACTTCCAGCCCCTTTCCATCAGAACCCCGGAGCCGCGACCGTGGACTTCTCGCGCTCTTCGATGCGGACGCGCAGGATGCGGTCGGCGATCTCGCGGGTCATTTCTGTTAGCAGGAGCCACAGGTGCGAGCCTTCGCGGTAATCGGCCGGAGCGATGTGTTTGACGCGCCCGGCGTGGGTGGAAAGCTGATAGCACTTGCGGAACGAGCGCCCGCTGGGGTCCTCCGGATTGTAAACGGCGATGGCGTGGCCGCCGTTGCGGTTCATCACGGTGAAGCAGGGCAC
>DAISZP010000138.1:0-11542 GCA_036824745.1 Luteolibacter sp. | reverse complement strand
GCCCCTCGGCGTCCTGCTCACCGTCACCATCATCGCCCACAACGCCTCCGGCGACAGCCCGGAAAGCGAACCGGCCACCATCACGCTGAGCTGAGCGAGAACTACTGAAACTCCCCGCGCCGGGTTTCCATCACGGAAACCCGACGTTTCCGTGTCCCTTCGCTTCCCCCCCGGGCGCGGAAACAAAACCCTCCCCGTACCGATGTCTTCGTGTTCCAAATCATCGCGCTTTCCGAAGCGCGATATGAGTTAGACAACCTCTCCAAACCACTTTTCCATCCGAAAAATCCCCTCTACTTAGCCAAAGTCATATTCTCCACATCCTCTATCCCCAGGAATCCGGTTTTTCCACCCTTGCCGGAGCTAACTCAAATCGCTAGCCTCCAGCGCTGAACCAATACACTGTTCTGCAAGATAATCTCAGACATGCCGCCCAACCCGACAGTCGCGCATACATGGAATGGCCGAGAGGATTCGCTGGCTAGAAGGATGGGGAATATCATGGCGGAAGTCCAAGAACTGTTCGGCCCAAGGGATGAGAGCTTTCTTTTCATAGGTTGGGAGTTTTCTGGCAATCATCCTCAACTTCGGCTTTCCGATAATGGAGCGAGGCTTGCTTTGATTCAGTTAAGCATGGGCGCGAGCGCAAGCTGGAGTGCGGCCGTTCACGAATTGGCCCACGAATGCGTTCACCTGCTCTCGCCGGTTGCTGGGATGACGAACAACCTCGAAGAGGGAGTGGCGACATGGTATCAGACGCAATTCTACCTTCGTGAGTTTGACCGTGATCCTGGAATCTATCAGCCATATTTAGGAGCATTTGAAGCGGTTACGGACCTTTTTGAGTGCGCCGACGCAGGCCCGAATGTGATTCGCGATCTGAGACGCAAGAGTCTCGCATTTGGTGACATCACCGCATCCGACATCCTCGATGCCGCGCCGGAACTCGACGTAGGAACTGCCGATTTCCTCGTCAGTCAGTGGGAGTCCGGTAGTAGGAGAGACCCACTGTGATCTCTTCGGCCAAACAAACCTGATTTCGGGACCAACAGATGGAAATGAAGCAGCAGAACAAGGCGTCGCACCACAATCCGCTACCCGTTCCGAGTCGGATTTTGGCTGGTCACTACAACCCTCAACCTGTGTCGGAGCCGCGCCCCCGGTAGCGGATGTGTGGACTTCGACGTTGCCCAAGAATATTCGAATGGAACCCGCCGAGTTCGAAGAAAAAGAGTTTGAGGGGCCGTTATACAACGAGCTGTTGCTGGGCTCTCGCCGCTTCGCTACGCCGGGGCAGGTCTTCGAGAACGCGTTTGGCATTGACGCTGCTCTCGAAGCGCAACACCCGATCTTCTGGGATAGATTCGGCTATCGAGACATTCCAGATGGAATCAGTCTGAATCACTATCGATGGGGATGGGTCTGGCGTAGACATGGAGGGTATCGTGAATTGCCAAGTTTTCCCGTGAATCTCCTGATTCAGTCTAAGCGTCCCGATTTCCTTCATGGCCGAAGGGGTGACTTCGCAGATCGAGGAATCGCTGGGCACTACTGGCGCTTCTTTACCAGAGAGCACCAGCAGGAGATGCTTGAACGATTGGTCCAGCAACTCCGGCACAGAGCTCTGGTTGTCTACGCATCACCAGCGTTTCATACTGTCCGTGAATTGTATCAGCACACAGAAGCCGGAACAGTCTCGGACCACACCTCATACGTATCGCCAGATCGGTTAGCCAACCACAGTTCTTGGAACTACGACACACCTGGAACCACCGGAATCGCGGCATCGGAGCCCGAATTTGTGAAGGAGCAGGCTCTGGAGCAGCGACTGGAGGCGCTCGGCGACCAAACTGGTGAGACCGATCCACTCACGGATCTCGAGTTCTTTGACGACGCGGTTTCTGCCACAGTTCGAGACGCTGAAGATAATCCTTATGCAGAATTCTTCCTTTCATCTGAAGATCGCCTACTTGGATTCATTCGCGAATTGGGTGAAGTTCGGAAGGAGGTTCTAAAGTTTACAAGAGTCGGTCGGCTGTATTCGATGCTTGGCTTGAATTGGCTCGTCACCGGTAAGGAATCCAGTCGGCTAACAAGGCGTCACTCCTAATGCCTGACCCGCCCCCAGTTCAAGCCGCCATGACCGCTACAACCTCAACCCCGTGTTCCACCCTCGCCCTCGGTCAGGCGTAGGAGGACTCGATGATCCACGAAAGTGGGCCCGCAGGGATTTGAACCCTGGACCAAGGGATTATGAGTCCCTTGGTGTGTATTTTAAGTGCCGTAAAATCAGTTATTTATTGACACGTTGTGACTTTGGTGCAACTTTGGTTCATGGCTCGCAAGCCGAAGAAGCAAAAGAATGAGTGGGCGGTTCTGGCACCGAGGGAACTGGCGAACGGCAAATGGCGGGTATCGCTTGGGGTCAGTTGGGAAAACGGCAAACGGAAGAATCCAAGGCGAATCTTCGACAACAACGCTGATGCCCTCCAGTTCTGCCAGGACGAGGTCGCTCGACGGAAAGCGCATGGCCAGATCACGGCCAATGCGGATGGAGTGCAGGTGGCCGGTTGGCTTGAATTGGACGAGAAGTTGGTGAAGGCCGGGGCAGGCACCCTGAAAGAGGTGGGTGAGCGGGTTCTTCGTGACACCTTGGCGATTTCACGGGTTTCCACGGCGGGAGAATGTCTTTCGCGGTATCTGGCGCAACACCTCGGCATGTCCGTTTATACGGACGATTCGCGTGGCCGCTGCAACAGATTCCTGAAGTGGTTTGGTGCCGAGAGGCCAATGCGGGAAGCGACAGCCACGGTCATGACGGATTTCTTCTCGAAGAATTCAGGCGCGACGTTACGCCGGACAGTCTCGGCCTGGATGGGTTGGGCGGTGGACGAAGGCTACTTGCCTTCAAACCCATGCGTTCGAAAAAGACAGCGCCGGGGAGTGAAAAAGAAGAAAGCCCCAGAGGCGGTGATCTTTTCGCCGGTGGATGCTTCGAGCCTCTTGCGCGCCGCTGTGAATGCGGAAGACTGGACATCGCTTTCGTACCTTGTTCTCAGCTTGTTTGCAGGCCTACGACCAATGGAGTTTCGAAAAAAATTCAAAGGGAAACCCGCCATCGACTTGAAATGGCACAACGTGACGCCCGATGGCATTGAAGTCCATCCGGCGATAGCCAAAACGGTGGCGCGGGTGGTTCCGATCCTTGATCCCCTTCCGCAATGGATTGACCTGATCAAGAAAGAGGGCGGAATGCTTTCAGGCCCAATCCTGGCGGCCGGAAAAAGAGGCGGAGGGTGGCGCAAACACTGGGAGGCCTTTCTGAAAGATCATTGGCCACATGAGTGGCATCCCGACCAGTTGCGACATTCCTTCGGCAGTTACCGAATGGCACAAATCAAGGATTCGGAGCAGGTGGCGATGGAAATGGGGAACTCTCCTGCAGTCGTTCTGAAGCACTACTGGAACTGGAAGACATTGGGCCGCGTTGCGGAAATCTATTGGTCGTTGACTCCTGATGTTGTGATGAAAACAGGAAGAGGGATGGCGGAGGCTCAGCCCGGTTCTTTGCAGCCACCTGTCCGAAAAAGTCAAACCCCCAAAAAAACCACTTGATTCCATCGGTGTCAGAGGTTAATTCTATTTTGCCTGAAATTAACCGTGGGCGGTACAACAACGGTAAATCGGTAAAACAATCCCTAAATCGCTCCCCGTTAGTGAGCGCAAACCATCAGACTTTTGCCGGTCAGTCGCAGGTCGCGATACGATGGTAGGGATCATTACTCAAATGGCTCAGTACTAACCTTAGTCATGACGAGAGATGATCCAGATCACCCCACCGCGGCAATTCACGGTCGCGGAAGCCGCCCAATACCTGCAACTTAGTGCCGATGGAGTTTACGACCTAGCGGCAACGCGAAAGATTGTGTCACGCCGGAAAGGCCCACGCAACGGACGAATCTTCTTTTTGCAGCAGGACCTAGATAACTACCTGTTGGGGGGGCGGAAAAGTCGGTAAAATCGTTCCATCGACTCAGGCTGAAAGACGCAGACCTACGGTGTGAGGGGGCAAGTTGGGAGGACAAATGCATCGCTGCGTCCGGCAACACGTTCCGCAGGGGAAGGGGACTCTAGGGCCCTTCCCTTCTCACAATCCACAACCCAAACCATCATACCATCCAACACACTTGAGAATCGGCGGAAAACTGGCGAAAGCCATATCGAGGGGTGACGTCGATGCGGTCAGGACTATCTTGGAGCCTGTTTGCGACAGCTGTCCTGACAGCATCTATTCACATCTCCAAGAGGCGCTGATCTATGCCTGCAAACTCGGTCGTAAGGAAATCGCCGAACTCCTGCTCGACTTCGGGGCGGTGATTGAGGCACGGGACGTCATGGGGATGTCCGCCCCGCTCAGGTGGGCATGCAGTCGTGGTGACGTTGCCCTCATCAACATGCTGATTGCACGGCGTTCGACAGTCGATGCCGATGTACTACTCTGGGCCGTCACCCAGCAACAACCGGCCTCGGTGTCGACGCTTCTAGCACGTTGCGAAGTCGGTGGCGAGGAACTCGACAGCGCTCTCATTTGCGCCGCCAAGGGCGGGAGTTCCATCATCATCAAATTGCTTTTGGAGCGAGGTGCAGATGTCCAATCCAATGGCAATCGGGCTATTCTCACAGCCGCGTGTTACAATCGTTCCGCGGCCGTCACGATATTATGCAACCATGGGGCGGACATTCACGATCGTCAGGATTGTGCCGTCAGGATTGCCGCATTCGCGGGTCATTCCAAGGTGGTGAAACTGTTGCTGGACCGCGGTGCGGATAAATCGGCTGCGCTCCACGGAGAATTGCTGAGACTGGTCAACAGGGGCGACGTCGAGGCGATTCGCTCAATCCTAAAATTGGGGGCGAATCTTCATGACGAGGACGACTGGGCTCTGCGAATGGCGTTGCACCAGCGCTATCCCATTGTCAAAGAACTTGTCGATTTGGGAAATTACCGCCAGTTCCACCCCGCTCTCGCTCTGATCGCGTTCGCAGCGGTGGGAAACCACAGCGAGGTTGACCAGTTGATCAAGAATGGGGTTGATCTAAGCTACGAGAACCACAAAGCGTTGCACACTGCCGTTAGCAATGAGCACACACGGGTTATCGACAGGCTTGTCTCCAGCTACGACCACACAGGGATCAACGAAGCGACGAATTTGATGCATGATCACGCAGAACAAATCGTGCGGACCAGATTTGCTGCGGCGCAGGCACGCAAAGCCCTCAAGAATCCGGGAATTGACCTCTGAACGAATCACTTGACGGCACCGCGCCTCATGGAAAGTCATCGACTGGACACTCCGTGGAATGCACCGCGATTCTCGGATAGGTGGGTACTGGATTCATCGACTATGGATGTTTGTAATAGTCCGCACCTCACAGTTCGATGCCTTGGTCTCGCAAAGCCTCCTTGGCCACATGGACTTCCAGGTCGGAGAGGATCCTCTGGCGTAAAACCCCATAAGAATGCACCAGTTCCAGAAGCCCACCAAGCTGCCCCGGCCATCCTTGCGAGCCTTCCAGCTCATTTTTCCCCATCGGCTGCGCCAATACTCCATGAGGTCATCTGAGGAAATGTCAGCCACGCAGGAGAGCCCAGATCTGCCATGATGGGCCGCAGGGCGTTACCAATTGGTAACATTTTTCAACAGCCATCTGGTTTTGACGTCCAAGTTCGTTGGCTCTGGCACGATCTTGGCTAGAGTTTGATAACGTTATTCGAAGTGCCCAATATTTTGCAGGCTCGGGCGCATGCGGCCATGTGGGCGTTGACAGATGGGTGTGCGTGCCAATTGCCATCGACGCGGAGTTTCCGCGGACCGAACTGGTGGGCACTGCGGGTGTCGGCGTCGCCGCCTACACGGACGAGATCGGGCGCGATGAACACAATCACTTTGGTGGCCATCAGCGTGCCGCCTACCTCCCGCAGTTTCTCCGCATGGAAGAAGAGATTGGAGCAAGGCAGCCGGAGGTCTCCTCCGATGGATATGAGTTCGTCCGCGCGGACACCTCGACTGCCGATGATTTCCAAGGTGCCGCCCACGGACTCCAACGCCTGTAGTGAGACTGCGCGATTGTGATGCAGTCTGAGATTCCCACCGACGTGTTCGAGGCGGGGAGGCAATTTGCAGCGCATCGCCGCGGAGCCTCCGATTTGAAGGAGTTGCGGAACATCGATGCGGCAGGGCCGCAGAATATGGGTACGAAAGTCACCAACGACAGCCTCAAGGCGGGGGAGCTTGATGGTGGCTTTCCTGCCGGCCATCAAACTGCCTTGGATAAAATCGATCTGTCCATCTTCCCACTCGATGCCATCGTCTATCAGGACGTTGCCATGAACTTCGTCCCAGCGTGAAATGGTTGGTTGTTTGATTTCGAGCGAAGTGAGAACAATCCGCCTGACACCACTGCGCCGGAACCTCTGGCGTGCGGGCAATATCAATCCCCGCATGCTGTGCGCCGTCGAGTGAATGGTCGATTTCGACCATGCCCATGGGGCTCCAATCCAGTTTCCATGCTGGTTGAAAAATGGAATCAATTCCGCAGGAATGCTGTTGAAACGGCGCGCATCCTTGGCGAGGGCGATCAGTTCCCTTTCGTTCGTGTGCATGGTCAGGAAATGAAGGGGATTTCGATGTGGCCGATGATCTTCCGGAGGACTGGCCTGGTCCGGGTCAGGTGCTGATAGATCGCGCTCCGATGGCATCCGAGGCGGCCGGCCGCTTCAGCAACAGAGGTGCCGTCGCAGAGCACGAGTTCGGTGACGCATGCGTTTTCCGGGCTGATGTGCCCCTTCCTGACTGCGACTGCGATCCCCTCCCGAACCATTTCCACTTGGTGGGCGGCAGGCAGTTCCTTGTCATCAATGCACGCGGGATGCATGGTGGTGATGGTGGCTTCCAGCATGTCGTTGGGAGTGCCGGTCTTCGGTTTCAATCGTGTTAGATAACGCAACTTGGTGAAATGCAGTGCGCGGGCGATGCCACGGCACGGATTCCAGTCGGGCGCTCCCGGTGTGGCGGCCCCGTCGTCGGACAGTCCGCGCACATGCCACCTCAGGGCAAGGAGGATGGCATCCTGACGGATCTCATCCTCGTAGCCCCGGATGCAACCATCGAGGCAACCGTTCCTCAGTTTTCGATTCGCCATCAGACTCAGCTCGCGTGCCATGGTTTCCAGATGATTCGCATCAGCCCGTTCGGGTGTTCCGAGAGTGATGCCATTATTTCTATTGTGTTGTATTTTGCTTTTCATGCTCCAGACCGATTTGGGTTTCGGCCAATGGCGCGTTGAAAAACGCGGCTTTTGGAGACCTTGGAATCGCTTCCGTATGATCAGCTCATTCCAATCAGATGTGGAGAATCCCCTGAACGTGTGGATTTCCCGTTCTCGCGCGGCCCACGCGCGCGTGAAGATTCGGGAGAATCGACTGCCTTGCGGCGCTGTGCGTATGGCCGGAGAGAACCGTGATCCGTCGGGTGGGGTTGTTGTTGGCGACGGCGATCAACATGGTGCCCATGCCCAGGTTGATGAAATGCGGTTGATGGCAAGGGCCGCAGGGTTTTCCTTCATACACCGCTGTCGACGGAAATGGTGGCACGTGGGTGGCCACCACAACGTGTTTGTAAGTTCGAAATGCCGCAAACAGCTTCTTTCTAATCGATTTGACGGATAGCCGACCCAGGTTCTGCATTTTACGAAAACGCGCCTCGGTGCAAAGTTGCCGGAAATCTTGGATGCAATCGTGGTCAGGAGTATGGATCACGGTTTTGGTACCCCAGCCGCAGGCGGCGTCCGCCCATCCGGAGTGCCCCACGAGCGCGGTATCATCGCCAAGCGGAACCGGACCGGTTTCATCCAGGAAGAAAAGATTGGGTGTCGAGCGGCAGAGGCTGCCGATTTCCCGATGGGTCCTGCTCATGAATCCGCCGTAGTAATCGTGGTTTCCGAGGACAAAATACAGCGGGCTAGGACGGCATGCGCGGGCGAGGATCTTCAAGTGGTCGCACAAGCTGGGTGCTGATGAAATGTCACCCGTCAACAGCGCCGCGTCACAGTCGGATTCGGCGATTTTGTTGGTGATACGAGCGAGTCCGCCACTTCCGGCATTGTCGAGATGAAGATCCGTTGCCCAAAGCAGGCGGGTGGTGGTGCTCGCGGTTGCGGCGTGTCGGGGTGAGAGCATGGTGATGTCGTTTCACCCTAATGACGCTGATTCCGTGCGAGGTGTACAGATCCGGCCGGGAAAAAATGTTTCCGATACCCCGGACTGTACAATTGGCCCCGGAATCGTGTTGGTAGATTGTATGGAAGACATTTTTCAGTTCCGCGGCCGTGGAAACCACGAGATCAAGGACGACAGTATTTTCGTGATTGAGCCAGCTGATGGCACGGTGATTGGTGTGATCATCCGAGTCGGGGTGGTCGATTTCCTCAAGTGCCACTGCCGCCGCGCACTGGTGGACCGGTGGGGCGTGTATCTGGACCAGCCGTTTCACCGCCGGTCGTCACCGGATCTCAGCAGCAGCTGGGCGGAATGCGTTTGCGACGGCGCGTTCGTATTCAAACAAGTGAGTTTTTCGTTGGAACGCGAGGAAGACTGGATGCGGACCCTGCGATGACTACCACGTGCAGCGGAGCTACATCGACCTTCAGCCTAGAGCGGAATCTCCTCTCTGGAAATGAACGTGATGATCCTAGAAATTCTCGAAGGCGAAAAGAACGCCTGACCTGGAAAGTTCATTTTCCATCCAGCCATTCCCCCCGCTCTCCGGGGAGACGGGAGAGGCGGAGCCCCCAGCGGGGGACGGGGGGAGAGCGATCCGGGGTCGAGCTGACGTCAGCTCGGCGGGGCGAGGGGCGGCAGTCCCGGGAGACGGCGCTCATTCCGGTCCGACAACCGCCTCGTCAATGGATACAGTTGTGTCGATCAACGGTGCGGACATTTCCTGGCGCGTGGATACGACCACCTCAAGGAGCAGTTCTTCGAAAAACCTCGGACCTTGAAATTGACGGGCCGCTTCAGGTATTCGGGCACGCCCCATGGTTTCGAAACGGTTCCTCCAATGAGCTGGCAACTGAGGCGTGATGGTCGCCAGCATGGCATGATAGTCATGTTCCCGCAAAGGGCGGAGCACCACGAGCTGAGAGGAAAATCTGCGGATTAGCTCCTCGGGAACATATTTCGCCAGGTAGTTCAGATTCGGCATGATCATTTCCGATGAGGACGAGGAACCGAATCCGATCGAGGGGGGCTTGGTCGCCCAGATCTCCTGAAAGGCTCCCGCGCCAATCAGCAGGGTTTTGGTTTGCAGGATCTTCGCAGCCTGACGCCGGGTGATTTCATACATGGAATTGTCGTCATCATCGCTGTCGCCGATCATCATTTCGGGGACGCGCAGGTCCAACAGGGTGAAAATCTCGGTGAGCAAAAAGGTGGTCCATTCGCAGCCGCCAGAACCGTATCCATCTCGGCCGCGGAGCTTGTCCAACTCGTCCACGAAAATCACGCAGCCCTCTCGCGCCGACGTGCTCGCAAGAAACCTACAGAGTTCAGGCCAGGTGGATGTCGCTCGCCGTGTTGCCGAAAGCAAAATCCACTCGGAAACGGAAACGGAAAAACACGGCACACCCAATGACTCCGCGACGGCCCGGGCAAGGTGGCTTTTCCCGCTACCGGAGGGGCCGGTAACGAAAACCGACGGCCGCAGTTTGATGGGCAGATCGGATCGGTTGGTATGGATCACCGCGCGCCCCACCGCGCACAAGCGGTCGAATGCTTCGGTCTGATGGGGCAGAATGAGGGGCTGGGTTGTTTCGTTTGTTTCGTCAGGCATGAAAGGGTGTGGAAAAAGTCGGGGCGGCGAACTGGTGGTCCGCCGCCCCTGATGTTTGGGTTCTGGGTTATAATTATCGGGCTTCGATCTCGTGGCGGAGGCTGTCGACCTCCGCCTGAGGCATCAGCCGGGTGAGTCGCTCCCACTGTTCCTCCTCGCTCATCCGGCGGATCACCTGATCGAGGGGCCGCAGGATTTCCACCTCTTCAGGGGGCAGCCGATCCAGATAGCCGGAGATAGGGGCCGGGGTTCGGCCGGCGCGGATCAAATACCTCGCGAACTTGGATTCCTTGCTGACAATCTTTTCAATGTTAACTTGGACTCCATCTTCGGCTCCGGCAATTCGGTGCATCAGGTCTCCGTTCTCGTCTCGTTCACCCGCCATGGCGAGCAACTGCTGTCCCAATCCGGGAGATCCTCCACGGTTTCCTGAGTATCCTGATAGGATCAGCAATCTAAGAGCCAGAGGGCTGTCGTCCTCTGCCTCTTCTCGCACAACAACCCAGCAGAGCGAGTGCGGATCGGGGAGCAACCTGAGTCCATCTCGATTCGCTCGGCTGAACAATTTGTCGGGCGCGGTTTGATGGAGATGCGAGTATACCTCGTCCCAAACGCTCCGCGCGCCGGACGTCGATGTCCGTGGGTGACACCACCGTCCGGTTGGCGTGGACAGCGCATGGATACCGTGCATCCAGGAGCTAGGGGAACCCTGCAGCGCTGGCACGATCCGCATCCAGTTGGGTCCCTCGCGCAGCCGAAGTTGAC
Source organism: Luteolibacter sp. (assembly GCA_036824745.1). GTDB lineage: Bacteria > Verrucomicrobiota > Verrucomicrobiia > Verrucomicrobiales > Akkermansiaceae > Luteolibacter. Next base: position 887 of record DAISZP010000138.1, on the reverse strand, counting down.
GGGAGGCGAGGTCAGGAGCCAGCAACTCGTCCGCGTACTTTTTCGCGGCAGAGAGCTTCCACGGTTCGGGGCATGCTGATGTGGTCTTGAATTCAATGGTTTTTCGAGTCATATGGTATGGTTTTGGTTGGAGTTCGCGACGGTCTGACCGTGGTGGGGTGCTTTGAAACCACCGCGGTTCCTCGCGGGATCCGAAGGCCAGCTAGGCAATCATTTCCGAAAGGGGGATTTCTGGCGGCGGACGAATTCTCCGAAAGGAGAATCACGGACATTTCGCACGCTGAACCGGGGCTTGCCCGGAAGAACCGGGGTTTTTGGCACACTATCTTGTGACCTCACAACATAATAGGTTGCCCCCCGGAAAATGGCACGTTTTTGGGGCGATCCTAAGTAGGCCCCGGACGGCAGCACCCGATTTTTGGGTGCAAACCTAAGTAGGTGTTGCCCGATTTTTGGGGCGAACCTAAGTAGGTGGCCCCGGTAGGTGGCCGAAAAGGGAGTGGAACCTAAGTAGGTGGTGTTTGGGATTGCAGTGAACCTAAGTAGGATTTTTGGGGGGAAGGTGTGATTTTTGATGCGAACCTAAGTAGGTGAAAAATGGGGGTAGTTTTTTGATGCAAACCTAAGTAGGTGGGTTCGGGATTTTTGATGGGAACCTAAGTAGGCGAGATTGGAATTTTGATGCGAACCTAAGTAGGTAAGATTAGAGTTTTGATGCGAACCTAAGTAGGTTGTATGATAACACCCGTTGATTTGGGGGCGAACCTACATAGGTTTATGCGGAATAGATCGCGACGTGCCGGATGGCGGGGGCGGTTTTGGCGCGTGATGAGTTGATCATCCGTGGCTATTCCGCCGTGGAGTTGTCGCGATTGTGGCAGTCAGAG
>DAISZP010000137.1:0-11563 GCA_036824745.1 Luteolibacter sp. | reverse complement strand
CCTGCCCGAATTGCAGCTACCTGAGTTTTTCCTTCGATTTTGCCCGGCCCGCGATGGTCCGCGACGACCGCACGCTCGATCTCGTGCATCGATTGAAATACGGCCGGGAAATCCACCTCGCCCGCGAGCTTGGGATTCTGGCGTCCGAGGCATTCAAGGATCCACGGCTGGAGCCCGCCTTGAACGAGGGCTGGACGCTGGTGCCGGTGCCGCTCCACCGCTCGCGGCTGCGCCACCGGTATTTCAACCAAGCCGCTGAAATCGCCCGCGTTCTATCCGAACGGACCAGCCTGCCGCTGGTCAACGCCCTCCAGCGCACCCGCCGCACGGATACCCAGACGCTGCTCAGCCGCAAACAACGCATGGACAACCTGCGCGGCGCGTTCTCCATCAACCGCCACGGCGCGAAATGGATCGCCAAAAATCCTGCGGGCGCGCTGATCGTGGACGACGTGCTCACCACCGGCTCCACCGTTCACGAATGCGCCAAGACCCTCCGCAGGGCGGGCTTCAAACACATCGCCGTCATCACCGTGATGCGCGGGTGAGCTCCTTGCCGAAGAACGGCAGCGCGAAACGGCAGGCGATGGCTGTTAGGGCGAGAGTGGCCAGCGGCAGCACGCCGGATTTCAGGCTGTCTCCGATCCACCACGGATGCAGCGCGTTTCCGGGAACAGACTCGTAAAGCTGGTTGTAGGCCTTGAAGGCGATGATCCATCCGCCATGCAGGCCGATGGAGAACCACAGGGCTCCGGTTCTCAATCGCGCCCAGGCGAGGATGACTCCGATCATGACGAGGCTCACGAACTCGGCCACAAAGAACAACGGGTTGGCGAAGTGGAACAGGATCAATCCCAACAACTGGAGTCCCGCGAGGGGATGCGCGGGATCCGCGATCACGGTGCCTTCCGGCGGACTGAGGAAATGCAGGAAGGCGAATATCAACGAAGTGCCCGCCACGGCCACCGCGGGTTTCGCGTAGCGCAGCCATAAACCTAACAGGACACCGCGGAACAACCATTCCTCGATCACCGAAGCGCCCACGGCCGGCAGAAACACCTTGGACACCAGTTTCCCGAAGCCCGCCTGGTTCGCCTTCGGCAGATAGGCTCCCGCGTTCGCCAGATACATGCCCAGCAACCACAGCAGCACTCCGGAAATCATCGCCGCCGCCGCGATCTGAAGCGCGATGTCCAAGGGCCGGTAGCGGGTGAAACGGGACTTGTGGAAATCCACTTCGGAGGATCGCAAATGCCGGATGCGCACCGAGAGGAAGGGCAGGAACACCAGCGCGGAAATCAGCAGGGACCGGCTGAAATAGCGGTCGAACTTCGCCCGCCCGCAAGACTCCGCGATCCATTGCAGCGAAGCGGGGAGGCGCCCCGCCTCGCCAAGCCCGGCGAACCATCGGCCGCCCTGGTGGAGCCACGGCGAAAGGACCGCGGCGGCCAGCAGGGAAACCATCACCCACAGGACCGCGGCACCGACCTCAGACTCGAAGAAGCGTTTCAACCGGGCGGATTTCACCCGGCCCCACCGGGCTTGTCCAGAGAAGCCTGCAAGCCCTCATCGGACCTCCGTGGTCGAGCCCAACGCGATGTTGAGCTGGAACCAGACCGAATGTTCGTCTTGCGCGCCGCGGACCGAGTCGAAGTTGTATTGCGCCCGCAGTCCGACGCGATGGCTCTTGTCCAGCCAGCAGGAAACCGTGGGCGAGAGGCGGAAACGTTCGTCCTCGCCGAAGTCCTCGACGCCATCCAACCACGCGACACGCAGGCCGGTGTCGAGCCGCTCGTTCCACGAATAGATGAAGTGCGAGTGGAACCCGCAATCCTGATAGGAACCGCGGAAGGTCTCGTCGATCACGCCGTCCTCGTCGTCATCGTGCTGGCTGAAGGCGTCCACATCGCGCCACAGGAATTCGTTTCTCCAACGGAACGCGCGGCCGCCGGATTCGAGGCCGTTCTCACGCCAAAGATACTCGGCATCGATACCGAAGACATCCGTGCGCTCGCCGAACGCGTTGGTTCCGCCGGCCCACGAAAAACCGGAGGTGATCGAGTGGAAGTCATCGAAGCGATAGCGGCCCATCAGGCGCGCGGCCACCACATCATCCGTTAGAAACGCGTCATGCCCTTCATGCGGAGTTTCTTCTTCGCCGTGTTCGTGTTCGTGATCATGGTCATGCGCGGGAACGTTGCCGAAGCCGAGCGAGGCGATGCTCACGAAGGTGGGGTCCATATTGAAGGGAAGTGTCCAGGAAAGCTCCGCACCTTCGAGCATCAGCCCGTCGTCGCCAAGATAGCGGCTGTTGGCCATTTCCATGTCCGCGAAGTCCCAACCGTGGAGGTGGCGGTCGTTGAGCGCGCCGAAGTGTGGGAGAAAACGTCCGCCCTTGAGCTCGAAGCCGCCGGGAATGTTGACGATTTTTCCGAAAGCCTCCTCAAGCTCGCCGTCCCAATCACCGTTGTGATCCTGATAGAACAGGTAGTTGGCGAAACCCTCGACGCACTTCGTTTTCAATGAAAGCCCGGGTTCGATCGCTTGGGCGGAGAACGTCTCGCGCTTGGGATCATGGCCGCCGGTTTCGAGTTCCTCCACATCGCCGGTGGAGAATCCGCCGATGCCGTGCATGTGGACGTTGGGGAACAGGACGCCGCCGATGCTCCAGTCGTTGAAGCGCTCCCACGCGTCCGGCGCGGGAGCTGCGGGCGGCGTGGCGGGAGCGGTGATCTCACCGGCGATGGCGGGGGCGGATGTTAGGAGGATGAGCGCGCGTTTCATGGGAGCATGGAAGATAGGGGTTCAGCGGCGCCTGGCCCGCGAGGGACCGAGCAGGCCGTATTTGGGACTGAACAGGAAGGCGAGCAGGAAGCAGGCTCCGAGCACCAGTACGATGGCCGGACCTTGTTCGATGTTGAGCCACCAGCCGGCGAGCACGGCGAAGGCCGAGGCCACTCCGCCTAACAGCGAGCCGCCCCAGAACATCGCGTTTGTCGAATCCGTGAGCAGATAAACCGTGGCCGCCGGCGTGACCAGCAGGCCGAGCGCCAACATGCAGCCCACCGCTTGCAGCGAGGAGATGAGCACGATGATCAGAACCGCCAACAGGAGGTAGTTCAGGAACCGCACGGGCACGCCGAGCGTGGCGGCCACCTCCGCGTCGAACAGCGTCATCAGCAGCGGCCGGTGAAGGGCTGTTAGGACACCGAGCGCGCCGAAGGAGATCCAGAAATTCGTCCACAGGTCGCCGTCGCGCAGGCCCATGATGTTTCCGAACAACCACTCGTCCATCTCCTGCGTCACTTCGAGGCGGCGCAGCAGGATGATGCCGCCGGAAAACGCCGCGGTGTAGAGGATGGCGAGCGCGGAGTCCTGATCGATGCGCGATCCGCGCGAGACGGCGAGCGAGCCTAGGCCGATGAGAAGCGCGGCGAACAAGCTGCCGAGAAACGCGCTCCAGTCATGCAGTCCCGCGACGAGGATGGCCACCGCGATGCCGGGAAGCAGCGCGTGGGAAAGCGAGCCCACCTTGAGCGCGGATTTCTTCAACACCACGAAGGCGCTGGCATAACCGTTGGTGAATCCGATCAACAATGCCGCGAGAATGGCGCGCTGGTTGAAGGGGTGTTGCAGCGGTTCGGTGAGCCACTCGATCATGCGACCTCCTTTCCGAAGGTTTCTTCGAGTTTCTCCGGATGAAACACCTGCTCCACCGTGCCGAAGGCGATGGTTTTCCGGCGGAGCAGAAGCACCTCGTCATAGATGTCGCGCACGGTGTCCATGTCGTGATGCGAGGCGATCACCAAACGTCCTTCCTCCGTGAGGTGGCGGAGCGTGGAAGCAAGCGCGGATTTCGAATTGCGATCCAGCCCGGTGAACGGCTCGTCTAACAAAAGGACATGCGCCTCCTGCGCCAGCGCGCGGGCGAGAAAGACCCGCTGTTGCTGGCCGCCGCTCAGCTCGCTGATCTGGCGGGTGGCGAGGTCGCGCAGTTCCATCAGCTCGATGGCCTTCGCGGTGGCGTTTTCATCCATCTTTGAAAACGGCCGCCACCATCCGGCCTGCGGGAAGCGGCCCATTCTAACAACGCCTTCGACGGTGATGGGAAACTGCCAGTCCACGTTCTCTCGCTGCGGCAGGTAGGCGATCTCGCGGCTCCACTTCGCCACCTTGGTGCCGCGCCAGAAGATCCGTCCTCCGCTCACCGGCAGCAGCCCGGCGATGGCCTTGAGCAGCGTGCTTTTCCCCGCGCCGTTCGGGCCGATGAGCGCCACGCAGGCACCGCAGGAGGTGGCGAAGGAAACGTCATGCAACGCGTCCACATGGCGGTAGCTCACGCGCAAATCCTCCACCCTCAACTCGTGGTGGTGGCCGCAATGCGCGCAGGAATCGTGGGTCGGATGGGGCATGGAATTCAGTGCGTGGGCCACGCGAAGGTGAGGGTCTCGGACGTTTCACCGCTGCCGATCAGATAGCGCGTCTGGTCCTCGCGGCCGTCCGGCATGACGGTGAGGAACGCGGCGGACTCCGCATCGCCGAAGTCCACGCTCAGCGTGAGATCGGCATGACCGCGATCCAACAAAACTCGCGCCTCATGCTCCGATTCGCCCGCCGGGGCCTCGGAAACATTGATGAGCTTGGCACCCTTCGCATCCTCCACGGTCACGCGTTTCGCCGGAGCTAACAGTTTCAAGCGGAGCACGGCGGAAACGCTTTCCACGGCAGCCTCCTCCTTCACCACGACCTCGGGTTTCGCGGGCCGTGACGTGAGCTCTCGCAGCGGGATCGAGAGAAATCCCAATCCCGTGAGCACGCCGACGGTGCCCGTCAGCGGAGATGCCAGCCAACGCAGCGCGGTCATGGAGCGGCGAGCGCTTGGGTGATGGCCGCGACGTTGTGGCGGATCATGCCTTCGAAACCGGCTTCCTTGCCGCGGCCGTTGCCGTCGGAGATGAGCGGCGTGGCGATCTTCGCGCCGGTGGCCTTGGCGATGGTTTCCAGGGACTTGCCGCTGGATCCTTCTTCCGGAAACACGGCGCGCACGCCGGATTCCTTCACCGAAGCGATGGTTTTCGCCAGATCCTGAGGCGCGGTGTTCTGCTCCTTGCTGAGACCCGCCACTGCGATGACTTCGAAACCGAACTCCTTGGCGAAATAGGCGAAGGCATTGTGGGCGGTCACCAGTTTCCGCTGGCCGCGCGGCACCTTGGCGAGCTCGCTTTTTGCCCAACGCTTCAGCTCATCGAGTTGTTTGCTGTAGGCCGCCGCGTGGTTCATGTAGGTGTCTTTTCCGTCCGGATCCTTTTCGGCGAGCGACTGGGCGACGACCCGCGCGGCACGGCGCATGTTCTCCACGCCCTGCCACCAGTGCGGATCCAGCGATCCCGCGGTGTGCGCCGGGCAGCAGGAGTAAACCGCATCCTTGCCCACCGTCAGCGAGGGAATCGTGCGGCCGACCTCCACCACCGTCACCCCGGGAAGCGCGGCCTTCACGCGATCCAAGTAGGACTCCAGTTTCTTGCCACCGGCCAGGACGAGCGCGGAGGACTGCATTTTTTTCATGTCGTCCGGCCGCGGCTCGAAACGGTGCGGGTTTCCTCCTTCGCCGACGAGATTGAAGACCTCGACGCGCTCCCCGCCGACTTGTTTGGCAAGATCCGCCATCAGCGGGTGCAGGGCGGCGACTTTGAGATTCGCCGCGGATGCCGCCAGCGTGCCGAGCGCACCAAGCAGGGAAATGAGAAATGCCTTCTTCACGGGCGGAGGCTGATGCAGCCGGAAAACAAACGCAAGCATTTTGCATTAGTAGTTTTCCGGTGGCTCACCTCTTCCTCCTTTGCATTTCCGCGGAGCCGGGCATGTTGGATGAGTTTGCTGAAAATCTGAAATCCCATGAAAACCAACGCCATCATCGCCCTCGTTTCGACGGCCCTCGCCATCGTCTCCCCCGCCCTCGCCGGCACCACGTATCAAGCCACCGGTCCGGTGCTGGAACTCACCGACAAGAAGATCGTGATCCAGAAAGACACGGAGAAGTGGGAGTTCGCCCGCACTCCGGACACCAAGGTCACCGGCACCCTCAAGGTCGGGGAAAAAGTCACCGTGCAATACTCGATGACCGCCACCTCCGTGGAAGTGAAGCCCTCCAAGGACGCTAAACCCGAGGCCAAGCCAGCGAAGAAGTGAGCCCGGCACCCGGCCTTGCCGCGCCATGGAAACTCCGTTAACCTGTCGCCCATGGACGACCGGATCGCCGACGACGCGCGTTTCGCCCTGCTCGCGAAGGTGAGGCAGGCGCGGATGCTTTCGCCTCGGATGAAATTTCAAGCCGGCGCGGAACTATTTGACGAAGCCTGCCAGTGGACCATGGCCGGAATCAGCGCCAAGCATCCCAATGCGAGTCATTCGGAGAAATTGGAGGAACTCCGCCGAAGACTTGAACTCGTGGAACGCCAATCCCGATGACCGGCACCGAGTCCCTGCTGAAACTCATCGCGGCTTTCGACTCCGCGGAGATTCCCTACATGGTGGTGGGTTCCTACCGTCGAATTTTTGCGGCATCCCACGCATGACGAAGGATGCCGATGTCGTGGTGAACCTCCCTTCGAGCGGTTGGTCGAAACTGCCGTCCCTGCTCCCCGAAGGCATCGAGATGGAAGACCTGATGGGTTTCGAAATGGTGACCGCCACCCGCCGCGAGCTTCTGCGGGTCAAAGACAGCTTGTTTCAAATCGAGTTGTTCCGATTGAGTGAGGACGCCCACGACCAATCGCGATTCCAACGCCGCCTGAGGCAACCGATCTTCCAAGATGTGGATGTCTCGCTTCCCACCGCCGAGGATGTGATCATCCAAAAACTTCGTTGGAGTCGCGGGGCGAAAAGGCCGAAGGATTTCGCGGATGCGGTCGCGGTCATGCAGGTTCAGGGGAAATCCCTCGACTGGCCCTACATCGAGCGTTGGTGCGCGGAGCACGGAACCCTCGACGTGCTCGCCGAGGCCAAGGCCGAGGCGTCCGTGGTGTGGGAGGCGGATGAACCGAGCTGAAGCCCGCATTTCTCCAACTCAGCGGCGGCGGCGAAGCAAACCAAGAGCGCCGATCACGCCCAGCAGCACCGAAGAAGGTTCCGGCACCGGAGATGCGGTGATCAACACGTTGTCGATGCGCATGTCGTTGTTGCCGGTTCCGTTATCCCAATCGTCGAAGCGCAGCGCGACAAACGAAGCGTCGCTGATATCGCCGTAGGAACTCAGATCAACGGTCACGCGCATGAAGCTGTCCACCGCGTTGACGGGATTGTTGTTGAAAATCTCGGTGGAGATCCCGCCCGAGAAATCCTTGATGGTTCCGATGACCGCTCCCGGATTGGTCACATCCTCAAGGGCGTTGAGCGAGTATTTGAGATCGAAGCTCGGGATGATCGTGAGGTTTCCACGGAGATCGAAGGATACGTTGATAGAGGCAAAACCCGCGGTGGAAAAGGCGATGAAGAACTCCGCGTCGTTGTCGCCGGTTTTCGCGACGTCGTTCCAAGCCATGGCCACGCCAGCGGTGGCGTTGATGCCGTTGGGCACATCCACGAAGGCGTTGCCGCCCTTGCCGTTGCCGTCGGTGTCCGCCCGTTGCTGATAGATCGTTCCTGAACCGGTGGTGGCGTTGTGAACGATTTGCGGGCTGTTGTCCGCGACCGCGTATCCATCGTTGAAATCCCAGAAGGCGATCACGGTGGCGGAGGAGTTTCCACTGAGGCCAAGAAGGCCGGAGAGGATCAGCATGGTGGGGGTTGTGCGTTTCATGACGGTAAAAAGGACCGATTTTTCACGAATAGAATGAGTCATTTCATTCCATTCACACCCGGAGAGCTACGCTTCGATTGTGACAATTGTGTCGATTCCCCTCATCCCCGCAGAATACCCGGCGAAGGATCGGTCGCCGCCACCCGCGTATGGGGGACATGTTGCGATCATCCGCACTCATCCTCGCACTCGCCCTCCAAGCGGCGGCGGAAAACCCGAAGTTTCTCGAAAATGGGAAGATCAAAATCGGCGTGGACCTTGAGTCCGGAGGATCGATCTTCTGGTTTTCAGAACTTCCCGCGAATCGCAATCTTCTGAATCACGCGGACCGCGGGCGTTTCATCCAACAGTCTTATTACGGCAAGGAAGACGGATCGAAGTGGGTGGACAAACCATGGCGATGGAATCCGGTGCAAGGCGGCGACTACAAAGGCAAGCCCGCCAGGGTGCTCGAAACGAAGGAGGAAAACGGCTCACTCTACGTCAGCAGCGTGCCGGTGAACTGGGCCGGCGGGCAGGACATCGAGGACTGCCGGATGGAGGAATGGATCAAGCTCGATGGCCCGGTGGCGGCCGTGCGCTTCAAGTTCACTTATTCGGGACAGGAAACCCATCCAGCGGTGCATCAGGAGCTTCCCGCGGTCTTCATGGATCACGATCTAACCGATTTGGTTTACTACAAAGGCGACAAACCGTGGACCGGCGGTGCGCTCAGCAAGGACCGGCCCGGATGGCCCAATGAAGGTCGCAAGGTCACGGAACACTGGGCGGGCTTCATCGGCGCGGACGGACGCGGCATGGGCGTTCTGTTTCCCGGCACGGGGGAAATCACCACCTACCGCCATCCGGGACCCGCAGGCCCGAAAGGCGGAGGCTGTTCCTACTTCGCACCCGTCCGCCGGATGAGCATCACTCCGGGATTCACCTTCGAATACCGCATCCATCTCACCATCGGCACCGCGGAGGAAATGAGGGAACGCTTCAAACCCCTCGCGAAGCCTCAATAGTCGTTGGCGGCTGGTTTTCATTTGAAATCCGCCGTTTCCACCGTTCGATGGACGGCGACGGATGAACAAGCCGGATTTCAGGATCAAGCTGCGCGAGGTGCCCCACGAACCGGGGGTTTACCTGATGAAGGACCGTCTCGGCTCGATCATCTATGTCGGCAAGGCGCGGGACCTCAGGAAACGGATGTCGTCCTATTTCATCGCCTCGCAGAAGATGCGCGCGAGTTTGAAAACGCGGGCGCTGATCGATTCGATCCATGACTTCGAGTTCCACACGGTGCGGAACGAGGAGGAGTCACTTTTGTTAGAAGGCAAGCTGATCAAGGACTACCGGCCGCGTTACAACGTGGCGTTCCGCGACGACAAGCGGTTTCTGTTAGCCCGGATCCGCATGAGTGATCCATGGCCGCGTTTTTCCACCACGCGGATGAAGAAAGACGACGGCTCGCGTTACTTCGGCCCGTTTCCCCATTCCAGCGCGCTGCATGAGACGCTGGATTGGCTGAACCGCGGCTTCGGCCTGCGCGTGTGCAGGCCGTCGGTGCCCGGCGAGCAGGACTACCGGCACTGCAACGCGGACATCATCCGCAATTGCACCGCGCCCTGCGTGGGCCGCATCACGCGTGAGGCATACCTCGAGCGCGTGGAGGACGCCTGCCGGATCATGGAGGGAAAGGGCAAACGCGAGGTCCTCGACGGCCTGCGCCAGGAAATGACGCAAGCGGCGGAAAACCTCGATTTCGAGCGGGCCGCAACCCTGCGCGATGTCCTGCAGAATCTGGAAAAAACCCTGACGCCCACCCGCCAGTTCAGCCGGGGACGCGGCGTGCCCACGACTGTTAGGCCCGCCGAGGATCTGGCGGAGCTCGCGGAGGAACTCGGCCTCGGCACACCGCCGCGGGTGATGGAGTGCTTCGACATCTCCAACGTTTCCTCCAACCATATCGTCGCCTCGATGGTGCGTTTCACCAACGGCCAGCCGGACAACCAAAACTACCGCCGTTACCGGATCAAGTCCGTGCAAGGCCAGGACGACTTCGCTTCGATGGCCGAGGTGATCCGTCGGCGCTATTCGCGAATTTTGTTAGAAAACGCCGCTTTCAATCCGGACACCGAGTTTTCGCAGGAGAACGCGGTGGAGAAACAACGCCGCCTCGCCCGCGAAGGCCGCGCGAAGATCGTGCTGCCGGATCTCGTGATCGTGGACGGCGGCAAGGGGCAGCTCGGGATGGCGGTCAGGGAACTTCAGGCACTCGGCTTGCATGATCTGCCGATCATCGGCTTGGCGAAACAGCGCGAGGAGGTCTTCGTTCCGGGCAGGAGCGAACCGATCCTCATCCCGCACGACCGCGGCGCGCTGAAGCTGCTCCAACGCATACGAGACGAGGCCCACCGCTTCGCCAACGGCTACAACGCGCTGCTCTACCGCCGCCGCATGCGCGAGAGCCGGCTCGACGACTGCCCCGGCATGTCGCCTAACAAAAAGCGGCTGCTGTTGGAGAAATTCGGAAGCGTGGCGCGCGTCAAGGCGGCAAGCCCCGATCAGATCGCGGAACTCCCCGGCATTTCGAAAAAGTCCGCCGAAGCGATTCTCGATCACCTGAATCGTGATGACTGAAGAAAGCGGCGCGGGTTTTCCGACGTTTCATCCAGGATCATGAAACCGCTCATCGCCCTCTTGTTTCTAACCCTTCCCGTTTTCGCCGAAGCGCCCGCGTGCATGAAAATCGTGTGGTCGGATGAGTTCGACAAACCCGGCCAGCCCGATCCCGCGAAGTGGGGGTATGAGAAGGGCCTGGTTCGCAACGCGGAGAAACAGTTCTACACCGTGAACCGCCGTGAGAACGCGCGGGTCGAGGACGGGAAACTGATCATCGAGGCGCGCAAGGAGAAGATGGAAGGGGGCGAGTTCACCTCGGCCAGCGTCATTTCAAAAGGCCATGGCGAGTGGACCTATGGCCGTGTGGAGGTGAAGGCGAAACTGCCCGCCGCGCGCGGCACCTGGCCGGCGATCTGGATGCTGCCAACCGACATCGGCAAGGTGAACTGGCCGCTTTGCGGCGAGATCGACATCATGGAACACGTCGGCCACGACCCCGGGAAAATCCACGGCACCCTGCACAGTGAGGCGTTCAATCACACCAAGGGCACGCAGCGCTCAGGCAACATCCAGGCACCGACTTTCTCGGAGGACTTCCATGTTTACGCGATGGATTGGACCAAGGACCGCATCACCATCGAACTTGACGGGAAAGTTTACGCAACCTTCGACCGCAAGGAAGGCGACAAGGCCGAGCAATGGCCCTTCCACAAGCCGTTCTATCTGATCCTCAACCTCGCCATCGGCGGTTCATGGGGCGGCCAGCAAGGCATCGACGAGGCCGCGTTTCCGCAACGGATGGAAGTGGACCACGTGCGGGTCTATCAGAAATCCTAATCGAAGTTTGTCATGAAATCCAAATGGGCAACCATCGCTGTGATCACTTCAACCTTGGTTCTCGAGGCAAGCGCTTCGCCCATTGAGGACTTGGCTTCGCCAGATCAGAAAGTCCGCGACAGCGCGGCCGCAGAACTACGTCGCACTTTCCAAGACACCCCGGAGGCCAAATGGACTCCCATCGTTGAGAAAATTAAGAAGGGTCAATCCAAGAAGGCGATTCTGGAACTACTGGCACCGTTCAAGATCTCCATCGGAATGGGGGCGGGAAGCGGACAGACTCACTCGGAATGCTACCGCTTGGACGATGAATGGCTGCTG
>DAISZP010000136.1:6941-11565 GCA_036824745.1 Luteolibacter sp. | reverse complement strand
CAAAACCATCGTCCACAGATCCATCGGTGTTGAACCTCGCCAACATGACATCGAAGTTGCCTCCGACCATGGCACGACCTGCCACAACGATTTTCCCATCGCCTTGCAGCACCACCGCATTTCCTCCGTCATTCAAACTGCTGATGGATGCGACCACTTTTCCCGCCACCCCGAATCCGGCATCCAACGTGCCGTCCGCGTGGTACCGCACGACCGCAAGATCGTCTGATGAACTTCCGACCACCACAATTCCGCCATCACTTTGGATCGCTAGTCCACAACCTCGATCATCACCGCTACCAACCGGCGTGAGCACCTTGCCTCCTGTCCCGAATCCGCTGTCCAAGGATCCGTCAGGATTGAATCTCGCCACTGCGAAATCCATGTCATTGCCGTTGGAGGCATCACCCGCCACCACGATCTTCCCGTCATCCTGCACCGCCACGCTCTGGCCGTAATCGTGGCTGTTTCCGATGGAAGCGATCACCTTGCCCCCCGTGCCGAAGCTTGTATCGAGACTTCCCGGTGCGGCGCTCAATACCGCGGTCCCGGCCAAGGCGAACGCCGCCACCATGCCTCGAAATCCGGAAAACTCTGATCGCATCAACTGTTTCATGCCCGCGGAACTTAGCTAAGACTCCCACCAAGCACCCACAGATCAAGAAAATTGGTCTTCACTCATCACCACGACTGGACCCTTCACAACTCCAAGGAGTTCATCTTCAACCATTGATCGCCTCCTGCGGCCCCTGCCCGGGCTGCGCCAAAAAGACCAAAGCCAAGCCGCCGAAAAAACGCGCGAAAAAGCCCTGGGAACAAAGCTCCACCTACGACGGCCTCAACCTCCCGGACGATGACTTCGACTACGACGAATTCGTTTCCCGCGAGTTCGGCAAAGCCCCGCACAAAACCCTCGGCCTCGCCTGGTATTGGTGGCTGTTAGGCGTATTCCTCCTCGCCCTCCTCATCGCCGGCGCCTTCCGCCTCGGAGCGTTTTGAACGAACGCGCCCGGGCCTGTTGCCCCGCGTCATCCCCAATCCCTGGAAACGGCTTCCGAGGCCTTGTCCCACGCGCGCTGGAGCGACGCCCGCGCCTTTTCATCCTCGGAGTTCTTCAGGAAATGGCGGACATGCGCCTCCACCAGCGTGGCATCCCCGCCGGCGCGCAGCCATGACGCCAACATCCATGACAGGTCCTCGCCCGGAGCGCGGGATTCCAAGCGGGCGAGCACCGCCTCGCGCACCACCGCGGGGCTGCCTCCGCTGTCCAGCCAGGAACCCATGAGATTGACCGCCGCCCGGCATTTCACATGGCGCTCCAGCCAATGGAAGAAGTAACGCTCCACCTGCCGCGGATCCTTGCGGTGCCGGAACCCGGCCGCGAAGAGCGATGCCGCCCCTTGTTCCCGGCAATGGCGCTTCAGCCAGCCGAGGACGGCCCCCTGCGTCAGCAGATGCGCGTCATCGCGCTGCAGGCAGGGCACCAACACGAAAAGCGCCTCCTTCTCCTGCCCGTGCTTCTCGATCCACGGCCCCACGTATTCCAGAACCTCCTCCTGCATCCCGCCGCCATCCTTCATACACGGACCGAGAATGTGGGAGGCCTCCAGGGTGCTTCCCCAGGCGGCCAGCCAGCGGCGCACATGAGCGGCGATGCCCTCCGCGGGATTCTTCGCCTTCAACCATGCGGCGAGCACGAACTGCGCGTCCCGGTGGTTCTCGTTGTGCTCCAGCCAGCGCAGCACGAAGGGCAGGGCCAGTTCCGCATCCGCGCCCACCCGCAGCCAGGTCCGCAGCACGTAGGACCCCCCTTCGAAATCCTCCGCGTGGAGTGCCAGATAGGCGAGGATGAAGGGCTCGATCTCCTCCCGCCCGCCGCCCGCCTCCAGCCAGCGGGACATGACGTAGGTGGCCTCCATCCCGGTCCCATGCGCGGCGAGCCAGGGCATGACGAAGCGCGCCACGCGCCCGGGGTATTTCACGACCTCCAGCCAGGAGCCGAGGAGAAACCGGGCCTCCGGCGTCATCCCGTACAGGTCCAGCCAGCGGATCATGGGTTCCCAGACGGTGGCGGGGTCCAGCCCGCGCTCGATCCACACGCAGATGAGGTAGTCCGCGCGGGGGGTGTCTCCATGGAGTGAGAGCCACTTGCGCACGCGGGCATCCATCAGGACGGGCGAGATCCCGTGTTTCAGCCATGCCGAGAGGAGGTATTCCGCGTCCTGGGCCTCCGCGTGCTCCTCCAGCCACCCGAGGACGGCGGCTTGCACCGCGGCGGGATCTCCGGAGTTTTCCAGCCAGCACTTCAGCACGAACGAGGCGTCCGCCTGCTTGCCGTACTCCGCCAGCCAGCGCAGCACATGAGCCTCCACCTTGGCGGGAGCCCCGCCATGCCCCAGCCACGCTCCGAGCAGGGAGCGGGAAACCGCCACCTGCCCGTGGTCCTCCAGCCAACTGAGGACCGTCTCCTCCACCTTGTGGGCGGAGCCGCCGTGCTCCAGCCACGCGCACAGCAGGTAGTCCGCGTGATCCCCGCCCCCATGGAGGGCCAGCCAGCGCGCGACGAAGGGCTCCACCACCTTCGGCGTTTCCGCATGCCTCAGCCAGGCCTCCAACAAGTGGTTTGCCAGCACGTTCTCACCGTGGCGGCCCAGCCACCGCAACACCCGCTGCTCCATCGCGCGGGGGGAGGTCCCATGTTTGAGCCAGGCGATCAGCGGGTAGAGCGACTCCACCTCCTCCTTGTGGGCGTCCAGCCAGGCGGCCAGGCGACCTTCCACCCGCTGCGGAGACGCGCCGTGCTCCAGCCACGCGCGCAACACATACGAGGCCTCCGGCTCCAGCCCGTGCAGGACCAGCCACTCCCTCACGAAGTCCCACACCGGCTCCGGCGCGCCCCCCGCCTCCAGCCAGGCGCGGAGTGGAAACGCCGCGTCCGGCTGGCTGCCGTGCGCCGCCAGCCACCGCAGCACGGTTTCCTCCACCGGGCCTGGCTCGCCGGCGTGTTTCAACCACCCGACGAGCAGGTAGCGCGCCTCCGGCTTGCTCCCGTGCACCGCGAGCCAGCGCAGGGTGCGCTCCCGCACCGCGCTGACGGGCATTCCCAAGTCAAGCCACTCCGCCAGCGCGAAACGGGCTTCCAGAGGAGTGCCTTCCAGATGGATGAGTTCGCGCGCCCGCACCCTGGCCACATGGTCCAGGAAATCCTCCTCCCGCCCGCCGTGCCCGGCGCCCTGCGGACCGGCCTCCGGCTCTCCGGGGGCATGGGGAGGGGCGGGGTGTGCTTCTCGGGAAATGGGATTCATCGGCATCAGGTGTGGTGCGCGGTTTTCAAATGAGGTTTCCCGGAGGTGTCCGGCCCCCCTTGGCCTCTCCAGCATGGGACAGCCGCCGGGCGGTGGGAAGCTCCGGATGGGAAATCACCAGTGGATGGCGGAGATGGCGCGGGAGTGGGGGGACTTGAGACCGTATTGGCCTTTGACGGAGGTTTTCACGCCGAGGAAGACGGACTTGAGGCCGGCCTCGCCGGTGTAGGCGGCGGCGCGGTCCCGGATGGCGTCCGCGAGGTCCTGGCGGAGGGCGGCGAGGTGTTGGTTGAGGGCATCGAGCTGTTGCCAGAGGGCCTGGAGGGCGGGCAGCTTGATGGCGTCATCCGCCGGGGCGTATCCGGGCAGGGCGGCGAGGCGGGCGATGTAGGCCTGGAGGTGGGCGGCGATCTCCACGTAGCTGAGCTCCGCGGGCTGGCGGGGCGGGCGCGGGGCGGGCGGCCCCACGGGCGGGCGCTTGCGGCGGGGGCGGATGCCGCGCACCTTGTCCGCCGCGCGTTTCACGGCATCCCGCCGCGCGGCCCAGGCGGAGTGGCTTTTCACGTGCCAGAGGGACTGGGTGACGAGGGGGGAGAGGGATTTGACGAGGGCCTTGCGGTCCGAGGCATCGTCGTCATGGAGCGAGCGGCGGGTGGTGACGAGCGTGTTCGCCGCATCCGCCGCGGCGAGGGCGGCGGTGAGGGCGGCCAGGGTGAACTTGGGATCCGGCGGCGCATAGGCGGGCGCGAGCAGGGAAACGGCGTCCTCGAGGGACTGCGCGCGCTGGTAGCGGTCTTGAAAGGAGCGTTCGGAGGCCATGGCTGCGGTCTGGAGTGGCGTGCTATCCCCCGCCCGCTCCCCCGTGGCACGGGGAAATCCGGGCGGCGATGGACATCCATAGCGGATCTCACCCGCTCATGGCAAGAATTCACACGCGGTTTTGGAATATTTACGCGCGGTTTTTGAATATTCACGCGTGGCTTTGGAATAGTCATGCGCAATTGTGGATGTGTCGCTTTGGATTTTGTTCGCCTTGATGGAAGTTTGTGGCGAAACAAACGTGTTTTTGTAGCGATCTATTTGGATTTTGTACGGATCAAATGCGATTTTGTATGAATCATGAGTGGTTTTGTTGGCCACAAGTTTGGTTTGATGAGGATCAATGATCATTTGTGGTTACCATTTCTCGTTTGGTTTTTGCCATATTGTATTTGTTTTCTACAAAATTTAGTGTGTGCCGTGCGGAACTGTGTTTGCGGGGCTGGAGCAGGTGCTTGCGGGGCTAGAGCAGGTGCTTGCGGGGCTAGAGCAGGTGCTTG
>DAISZP010000136.1:0-6841 GCA_036824745.1 Luteolibacter sp. | reverse complement strand
TGCTTGCGGGGCTAGAGCAGGTGCTTGCGGGGCTAGAGCAGGTGCTTGCGGGGCTGGAGCTGGTGTTTGCGGAGCTGGAGCGGGTGCTTGTGGGGCTGGAGCAGGTGCTTGTGGAGCTGGAGCGGGTGCTTGTGAAACTGGAGCTGGAGCTTGCGAAGCTTGATCGGGCGCTTGTGAAACTGTAGCGGGCGCTTGCGGAGCTGGAGCGGGCGTTTGTAAAACTGGAGCTGGCGCTTGCGGAACTGGAGCGGTTGTTTGCGGAGCTGGAGTTGGTGTTTGCGGGGCTGGAGCGGGCGTTTGCGGGGCTCTTTATCCCGGTAGGGATTACAGAGGGTAGCCGGGGGTCGAGGAGCGGCAGCGACGACCACCCCCGGATTGGAATTCCAAAGGATCCGCACCCTGGAGGGTGTGCAAGAACGGCCGGTAAACCACCATGGACGTTCGCACCCTCTGCGACCCGCTCCGGGGTCGGATCCAGAGGTGACGCCATACCCCGGGTGGTCGTCGCTGGCGCTCCTCGACCCGGGGCTAATTTCTCCGATCCCTCCGGGATCAAGTAACCACGAGACAAACTCGAATCCTCAAAGGCATTGGGCCTCCGCCGCAACCCTGCAACCGGGAAGTCCCTCGGCACCCAATCCCGTTGGGATTCGTTTGGAAGATTCCTGCAAACTCCAGGCAGAATGCCCGGATCACGTTTCCGATTGCTTGTTTCCGGGCATCAGGAAACCGCGCCTTTGATCGCGGCGACGATGCGTTCGCGGCGTTTCCTCACGGGGAGGTGGTGGGGCATGAGGGCGGAGAAGAGGTGGACGATGGGGAAGGCGCTGAGGGCGAGGATCACGCCGAGGGCGAACATGCCGAGGATGAAGTTGGCGGCGTTGAACTGGCCGATGTGCTGGATGTTGAAGGTGTGGCTGGTGAGGAAGTGCGGCATGGGGACGCCGAGCACCTCGCGCAGGAGGTAGCCGAGCTTGAACTGCGCCCAGAGCAACGGCGGGGCGGTGAAGGGATTGGAGATCCAGCAGGCGGCCATGGCGATGGGGACGTTGCCGCGGAAGCGCATGGCCAGCAGGGCGGCGGGCACGCTCTGGAAGGGCATGAGCATCACGGAGAAGAAGAGGCCGAAGGCGAGGCCGGTGGCGACGGAGTCGCGGCAGGGAATCCACAGGGAGCGCTCCATCAAGGGCTTGGTGAGGGTGCGCCACCAGGGACGGTGCCGCAGTTTCCGGTGCCGCAGTGAGCGGAAGGCTTTCCGGACCAGCCTGAGATAACGTCGTTTCATGCGGAGATCAGCGGGCAGAGAATCCACCCGTCCGCCCCCGGGTGCAACCGCAAATGCCTTGCCGGGGGGAAACGAGGCCCGCAGAGTGCGCGCGATCTCATGCATTCCTGGCAAGCATTTCTCCTCGGGTTGATCGAAGGCATCACCGAATACCTCCCTGTGAGTTCCACGGGGCACTTGCTGGTGGCGCAGCATGTGATGGGCATCGGCGTGAAGGACGCGCTGGACAAGGCGGCGGCGGATACGTTCGCGATCTGCATCCAGGGCGGGGCGATCCTGGCGGTGGTGGGGCTGTATTTCAAAAGGGTGATGCAGATGATCCGCGGGGTGCTGGGGCAGGATGCGGAGGGGCTGAAGCTCGCGATCACCATCGTGGTCGGGTTTTTGCCGGCGGCGGTGATCGGGGTGCTGGCGAATGATTGGATCGAATCGAAACTCTTCGGGATGTGGCCGGTGGTGACGGCGTGGGTGGTGGGTGGCGTGTTGATCATCGCCACGGCATGGTGGGCGAAACGCGGGCCGGGCCGCAGCGGCGGGATGGAGCTCGCGGAGCTCACGTGGAAGATGGCGCTGATCATCGGCCTGCTGCAATGCGTGGCGATGTGGCCGGGCACGAGCCGCAGCCTGATGACGATCGTGGGCGGGCTGTTAGTGGGACTGTCGGTGCGGGCGGCGGTGGAGTATTCGTTTTTGCTGGGCGTGCTCACGCTGACGGCGGCCACGGCGAAAAAGGCGGTGTGGAAGGTGCATGACGTGGATCCGCAGTACGATGTGTGGTTCGGCGGGATGAAACTGATGTGGAACCACTACGGCCCCGTGCCGCTGATCGTGGGCGTGGTTTCCGCGACGATCTTCGCGGCGATCGCGGTGAAGTGGCTCGTTTCCTATCTGCAAAGCCACGGTCTATCAGGCTTCGGCTGGTACCGGATCGCGCTGGGGCTGGTGATCGGCGGCTTGATTCTATCAGGCGCGATCCCGGCGGTGTGAGGCGGGTTTCAACGCCTGGCTCCTTGTTTCACGGCCTCGTTGAGAAAATCGAGCATCTGTTTTTTGAGCTCGGGGTTTCCGGCGGCTCCGAACACGACGGCGACGAGCGCTCCGAATGTTAGAATACCGGAGAGGATCGCTAGCCAATAAAGGATGGCCAGCGCGATGCCGGCTCCATCCATCTTCTTGTGATAGGCGTATCCGGGCGGGCAGGCGAAGCTGCGGTAGCCGACCCAGAAACCTAACAGCGGGACGAAATGCCCGAGGAACCACCAGCGGCTCATGCCGAGATTCACCAGCCGTTTGAGGCCGATGATGATCAGGAAAACGAGCGGGACGAGTTGGGCGGCCGGCAGGAACACGCTCATCAATTCGGGACCGAACTGTTTCATCAGCAGCGGCGCGAGGAAGCCCATCGCGATGGGCCAGCCGATCAGCATCAGCAGGCTGGCGAGGATGAAATGCTTGCGCCGGGCACCGGGCCAACCGGAGTCCTTGTTGAGATCGGTGCCGGTGCCGCCCGGGGCGCTCGCCACGTAGGGATCGGCCGGAGGGGCGAGCGATTCCTTGGTTTCCACGGACTCCGTGCGTTTTTCGAACAGGCTTTCAACCTGGCCCGCCGGTTTCCAATCCGGCGTTCCCTTTTTCCAAACCATGTCGAGCCGGGGATCGAGGCCGCCATCGGTCGCAAGGGTTCGGAGGTCTTCGAAGGTCACTGGCCCCTCGCGTTCGCCCTCGCAGGTGAAATACCAGATGTGTTTCGGCGAGTCCCCGGTGGGAATTCTTGGTTTCTTGGGAGCCGGCGGCGGGGCGGAGGAAACCGCAGCCTGTGGCGAAATTTCGGCCGCTGCGGATACCGGCTGCACCTGAGGCTGGACGGCGGCAGCCACGGCGAGGCGGGCATCGTCCTCGGCTTGCGCGCGCAATTTCGCCGCGGCGGATTCTTCTTCGGCTTTGGCCCGGATCATCGCGGCAAGGCGCGCTTCCTCCGCTTGGCGAAGCTGTGCCTCCTCCTCCGCCTTGGCGTGGGCGGCGGCGAGGCGGGCCTGCTCCATGATGCGGGCACTGTGCTCGGCCTGCGCACGAGCCGCGGCGCGCTGGGTTTCCTCCTCCTGCTGGAGTCTCGCTTCTGCCTCGGCCTTGGCCATGGCGATGGCCGCGAATTCCTGCTCGGCACGCATCCGGGTCTGCTCTTCCGCCCGCGCGCGTTCCGCATCAAGACGCGCTTGTTCCATGATGCGGGCCGCTTGTTCCGCATGCGCTCGTTCCTCGGCGATTCTTGCTTCCTCCGCCTGACGCAGCCTGGCGACCTCCTCCTCGCGGGCACGCTCGGCGGCCTGGCGGGCCAGTTCGAAATTGCGCATTTCCTCCTCGGCGCGGGCCTTTTCCGCAGCCATCCGGGATTCTTCTTCCTGCCGCAGCCGTGCTTCCTGCTCGGCTCTCTCGCGAGCGGCGGCGGCATGGGCTTCTTCCTGTTGTCTGGCATGCGCGGCGGCGGCAGCTCTGGCTTCCTCGGCCTCGCGGGCGCGGTTCACCTCCTCCACCCGGGCGCGGGCGGCGGCGGCGGCAGCCTCTTCTTCGGCACGGGCACGAGCCGCGGCTTCCATGCGGGCGGTTTCCATGGCTCGCGCCTCCTCCTCCGCTCTGAGGCGGGCTTGCTCGATCATCCGGGCTTTCGCCTCCTCCTCGGCTTGGGCCTGGGCGATGGTTGCCAATCTCGCTTGTTCGGCGGCCCTGGCTTCCTCTTCATAACGAAGTTTCGACTCCTCAGCAGCCCTCGCCCGCGCTTCTTCCTCCGCCCGCGCTTGGGCGGCGGCGGCGGCACGTGCTTCCGCGGCGGCGTGAGCTTCCATTTCAACTTTCAGGCGCGCTTCCTGCTCGGCGCGGATCCTGGCCTCCTCCTCCGCACGGGCGCGGGCCATTTCGAGCGCCCGGTTTTCCTCCTCCGCACGGAGTCTGGCAGCTTCCATCGCACGGACATCCTCCTCGGCACGCGCTCTGGCGGCAGCGGCGGCCCGCTCTTCTTCCTCAGCTCTCGCACGAGCCGCGGCGGCCATGGCTTCCTCTTCCTCCCGGGCCCGGAGCGCTGCGGCGATTCTTGCCTCCTCAGCTTCCCGAGCGCGGGCTTCCATTTCGGCCCGGACTCGCTCCGCGATGGCCATTTCCTCCGCGAGCGCTCTCGCTTTGGCCTCTTCCAGCTCTCGAAATCTTGTTTCCTCCTCGGCCCGTGCTCTCGCCGCAGTTGCCGCCCGTTCCTCGTCCTCCGCCCGGATGCGGGCCGCTTCCGCCGCGCGTTGTTCCTCCTCCGCACGAGCTTTCGCGGCGGCCAATGCGAGGGCTTCCTGTTCCGCTTTTTGCCTTGCGGCCATTTCGGCGAGCCGCACGTCTTCCGCCCTCGCTCTTTCCGCGGCTGCCCGGGCCTCCATTTCCGCCTGTTGTCTGGCAGCCTCCTCCCTCGCCTGCTGCTCACGGGCGGCCGATGCCGCCACCTCAGAAAATCCATTCACGCCCTCATCCCGCCGCGCTTCCGCCGATTTCGCGGCCGCCACAAACCTCAGCTTCTCCTCCAACGTCATCGGCGGCCCGCCTTCCTGCTCCAGCAAGGCCAGCCCCGCCACACTCACCTCTCCCGCCGGGATCGGCAAATCCGCCACCAACTCCCTGGGCTCCGTGCGGGCCGCTTTCGTCTCCGGCGTAAACGCTGACTTCAACGTCCCAGAATCCGATCTCAATACCGGCGAAACCACCGATCCGCAAAGCTCCTCCACCAGATATACCGGCTTCCACCCGTCCATACCCGGTTTCCACACCATGCTCAGCGGCGGATTCATGGTCCGGTCCGCTGTCATCTCCCGCAAGCGCGCCAGAGGCACCGGCCCCTTCTGCTGCTCCCCTTGCAGGTAAAACCACTCGTCTCCCCCCGCCGCCGCGGCCGAATCCGGGAAACTCGGACCCGCACCATCGCATAGGCCCTCGATCTCCGACGCCCGCTTCCACTCGTCCATTCCCTCCGCCCAGACCATGTCCGATTGCGGCCGCTGAAACGGATTGCTGAACTTCGCCTTCAATTCCTCAAAGCTCATCGGCCCCACCGGCTCACCCGCGCGGGTGTAGAACCAATTGGTGTGGGGAGATTTGTTCATGTCCCTTGACTATCCGATTCCATTAACCCTGTCAAACGCCGGGGAGTTTCCCATGGGCGAATTGGATCCGCTGTCCAGTGGCCTCGTCGCCTTCTGGAAACCACATTCCTCAACAATTCACCTCGATTTCCCGCGGTCTTCTGCTAGATCAAGCGGTTTTCCGCCCCCTTGGGCGGATCCTCCCCGCATGCCAAAATTTTCATGAACCCGATCCGTATTTTCATTTCCTCACCCGGTGACGTGAAGGAGGAACGCGAGCGCGCGGTCGAAGTCATCCATAGCCTCCGACGCCGCTATGCGCGCAAGTTCGTCCTCCTACCGGTCGTTTGGGAAGACCTTCCGCTGGAACCGGACATGTCCTTCCAACAAGGCATCGACCTGTTTCTCCAGAACCCCGGGGTGGACATCGCCGTATTTATCCTCTGGTCCCGGCTCGGCTCTCCGCTGGGCCCCGCGATCCGGAAATCGGATGGCTCCCCCTATCGATCCGGCACCGAGCGCGAATACGACCTGCTGACCCACGCGCGGCGGCAGAGCCTGGAAACGGAAGGCACCGCGCGGCCGCGCATGATCGTTTACACCCGGCGGGACGATTCCAGTTTCCATGCGAGGCTGCGCGGCAGGAAAACCGAGGAGCTCGCGGAATTGTTAGAACAGAAGCAGCTCGCCGAGTCCTTCATGCGGGAAACCTTCCACGATCCGGAATCCGCGACAAATATCAGCGCCTACCACCCGTTTGACCGGCCTGCCACCTTCTCCCAGCGCCTGCGCGTCCATCTCCAGGCGATGCTCGATGAGATGGCGGGCGACGCGGATGAAGTCATCTGGGACATCACCCGCCAGGGACCACCCTTTCTCGGTCTCGATGCCTTCCAGCCCGAGCACTCGGAGATCTTCTATGGCCGTGAGGAAGAGATCCTCGAGGCGCGCCACTCACTGAAACACCAGGCTTCCAACGGTTGCGCCTTCCTCCTGCTCTCCGGTGCGAGCGGCAGCGGAAAATCCTCGCTCGCCCGCGCCGGCATCCTGCCGGAACTGATCACCCATGAGCCGGACCACACCGCCGAAGTTTGGAAACACCTCATCGCCACCCCATCAGAGCTCGGAACCGATCCCATCCTCGGCCTTCTGGAACGCATCGTTTCAAAGGAACTTCTGCCCGAACTGGATGGACAAGTCCCCTCTCTAACCAAACTCGCCGCCGATCTCGCGCGCGATCCCGCGGCGTTCTTCGGTTATGCCTTTCCCAAAGCCCTCGAAGCCGCCTCCGCGCGCCTCGGCGGCAGCATCCGCATCGTGATTCTCATCGATCAGTTGGAGGAACTTTTCACCCGCGATGCCACCGGCTCCGCCATGCGCGCCGGGTTCCTCAACTTCGTCGAAACCCTCGCCCGCAGCGGCAGCTTCTGGATCCTCGCCACCGTCC
>DAISZP010000135.1:0-11622 GCA_036824745.1 Luteolibacter sp. | reverse complement strand
CGCTCTTCTCCGCAGCCGCCGCGAGCTTCATCGCTCTAACCGCCTGCACGCCGCCGGAACCGGTGCCGCCCCCGCGTTTCACTCCGAATCCTCCCAACGCGCCGACGCCGGTGGATCCTTACGGAAACCCCGTGGAACCCCAAACCGGCCAAACCGATCCCAACGCACCCGCGCCGATGAGCCCGCCGCCGGAGACGAAACCCGGAGATTATCCGACCGCGCGCCCCACCGGAAAGCCCAACATCGTGATCAGCCCCTACGAGCCCTATGAGGAGGTGGACGTCAGCGATTGTTCTTCCGGCCAACTCGCGAGGGACCCCTACAACCGGAAAATTTTCCGGGTTCCCTAGGCGATTACACGTCAACGCGCGGATTCCAGTCGCGCATTTCCTGCTTGCGGCGATGGAATAACCGTGCGAGTTTCCGCGCGATTTCGGGCGGTTGCGCCCCCCCTGTAACAAACAACCAACTCACCAACATGAAACACCTGCTCGCGAAAGCCGTGGCCTGCGCCGCGATCCTGCTCCCGCTCACCGCCGGAGCCACCACCCACACTCCATTCCACAAGAAGACCTACGGCGGCTGGGCCCCGGGGAAAGAGTTCACCTTCACCATCAAAAGCCGCGTCATCGCCAAGGGTTCCTTGGATGGAGGAACCAAAATCTCCAAGGTTCCAAAGGGCATCCCCAGCTTCAAGAAAGGTGACAAGATCAAGTTCGTCATCGGCAAGAAGGGCCAGTTGACCGTTCCCAAGAAGTTCAGCCTGCCCTTCAAGGCAGACGCTGGAACCGTCAACGAATACTACATCGTTCCCAGCCAGGACCGCCCGCAAGGGGACATCGGCCAGGTTTACAAGGACTCCAAAGGCAAACCCCTCGGCGGCTTCCTCACGTTCTCCAAGTTCGTGTATGCCGGCATGGACACCGCCACCTATCTGGTCAACTACTCGTTCGAGTAAGGACCGGCCGGTCATCGGTTAGATTCACCGCAAGGGAGGGCCGCAAGCCCTCCCTTCTTCGTTTCCGCGGCTTGCGGTGGATGCCGGAGCATGGCATTGCTGGAGCCGCTTGAGGGCGTATTGGAACAACGACCTGCCGGAAGGATTTGATCCCATGACGGCGAAGGAGCTCCGCCAGAGCCTGCGGCGTGGCAGTTTCGTGCTGCCCTTCCTCATTGTCCAGGCGCTGGCCCTGGCGGCCACCATTGTGGAGTTCCAACAGAAACAAGCGCCATCGACTTCCGAGTTCAACGGCGTGCTGAACGTCTGGCTGTTGGTTGATTCCGGCCCGTTCTGGATGGTGGCGGGCCTCATCTGCATGGTGCTCATGCCGCTTGGCGGCGTGGCGCTGATGGGACAGGAGCTGGAGGAGGGAAACCACGAGCTCCTGCTGCTCACCAAGCTCAATCGCTGGACCGTGGTGCTCGGGAAACTCTTCACGCTCTGGGGATTGTCCGTGGTCACCTTTGTTTCCATCCTGCCTTATGTGGTGACGCGCTATCTGATAGGCGGTGTCGAGTGGTGGCACGAGGCGGCCTGCGCGGGCACGGTGCTTGGAGGCTCGGCGATGGTCGGAGCCGGAGCCATCGGTGCATCGGCATTCTCCCACCTCGGCGCGCGGATCGGAGTCTTCGTGCTCTTCATGGGTTCGATGCTCTTCGGCTGCGCGCCCGCGCTGCTCGCGAGTGCAGGAGTCACCAAGGGCTGCGGTATTCTCTATCACCTCACCGCATTCGCCGCGATCGCATGCTACACGATGATGGGACTCTCCCTCGCGCGGTCCCGCCTGCGGCTTTCCATCCTGTGTTTCGAGATGAAACCCAGCGTCATGTTGATCGGGCTGCTGGTGTTCGCCCCCTTCGTGATCGGCACTATCACGGCGATCACGCTCGGTTTCCTCGGAATGCTCGGCCTGTTGCTGATGACGCTTGTGGCAGCGACGATCGACCGCACGCCAAAACTCCATCCCGCGGCGGGCGCTCAGGACGCCACTTCCGGCGCGGGATGACGACGGCCTGAACGCCGCTCGGCAATTTTCCGCTTCGGAATGAACGGCAGTACCAGCGAGTCCTCGAAGTCGAACGCCTCGCTGAAATCCTCGCGCCGGTCGGACTCCTGCTTGCCGAAAACCTGCTCCTCGATGAGGTGGAACACCATGTCGCCCACATCCTGGCACTTGCGCACGCCCCACTCGGTCATGAGCGTGGAGGCCATCGGGCCGAATTGTTCGAGCGCGAAATCCCGGAAACCTTCAAGCAGCTCCGGCCCGCTCACATGGCGGGCCTGGCCACCATTTCCTTCCGCCACGCGCTTGAGGGTGAAATCCAGCGCGTCCTTGAGGAAAAAATAGGCGTGCGGATCAAAGCGCTTGTCGCGCTTGAGGATGGAAAGAACCGATTGCTCGAACTGCATCGCCTGCATGTTTGGCAAGATGCAGGAATCCGCGCGGGCTGTCAAAGCGGTTAGTTTCCGCCGGGCCATCCCGGCACTTTCCCCTTTCCACGCCGCGGGATCCGCTGTTCCTTAGCCGCGGGGAGATGCGTTGTTTTTACTCGGAGAAACTGGAACTCGCTCTGCCATCGGGGCACCCGTTTCCGATGGAGAAATTCCGTGTTTCCAAGGACATGCTGCTGGAGGGCGGCATCCTGCGGCCGGAGGAGATCATTGAGGTCCGGATCGCGGACAACCACCTGCTGCAGCGCGTCCATGAGACGGACTACATCCGCAAGATCGAGTCCGGCCTGCTCGACCGCAAGGAGCAGATTCTGTTAGGCCTGCCGGTGGGACCGGAGCTTTTCACCCGCAGTGCCACCGAGGTGGAGGCCACGCGGCTCGCCTGCCATGCGGCTCTCACGGAAGGCATCGGCGTCTGCCTCGCGGGCGGCACGCACCACGCGTTCCGCGAGCATGGCGAGGGTTATTGCGTGTTCAACGATGTGGCCATCGCCATCCGTGATCTCCAAGACAATCAACCGAACATCAAGATCATGGTGGTGGACACCGACGCCCACCAAGGCAACGGCACCGCCGCCATCCTGGGAAACGATCCGCGCGTGTTCACCTACTCGATCCATGTGGGGCGCAACTATCCCACCCGCAAGATCAACGGCACGCTCGACATCGAAACGGTACGCTTCGTCGAGGGCGAAATGTATCTCCACCAGCTCTTCACCAGCCTCGCCGGCGCGCTCGACGCCTTCGCTCCCGATCTCGTCATCTGGATCTCCGGCGCGGACAACCACCGCAACGACCGCTTCGGGCAGATGCATCTTTCCTTGAAGGACATCCAGCGCCGCGACGAAGTTTTGTTAGGAGCCTTCATCCGCAACCGCATCCCGGTGGCCGTGCTCTACGGCGGCGGCTACAACCGCGAGCCGCAATTCACCGCCAAGCTCCACCGCAACACCATCGCCACCGCGAAACGCCTCGCCGCGCAGCATCGTGGATTGTGACCTGGTCACAAAAAACCCGGAGGTTTTCCAACCACCGGGTTTTTCGGAAATACGAAAAGGAACTCTCAGCGGCGGCGGCGAAGCAAGCCAAGCATGCCGATGGATCCGAGGATCGCGGCTCCGGAGGGCTCGGGAACGGCGTTGATCTGCATGTTGTCGATGCGGTTGTTGCCGGAAATATTAGTCGCTCCAGACAAGGTGTATCTGAGAAAAACCGATGTGGCCATATCCAGTGCGTTCACCGCCGACAAATCCACCGTTGCAAGACCATAGGTTGTTGAAGTGGTCGCGGTATTCCCAGCTACCGGAGTGAAAGAAACACCATCCGTACTCCATGACCATGTACCCGTGGTAAAGCCAGTGCTGGATCCTCTTGTTGCAAACGTGACGACGGGATCTTCCAACCCGGTCATTGAAAAGGATATCGTGATGAAAGAACCGTTACCCGCACTCGATACCAGACTAAGACTCTCTTCGGTGGGGTCGGAATTCAAAGCATTGATGGTGGAGCCCGCGAAATCGTCCACCAAACCGGTCCAAGGCGACAGTCCGATGGTTCCACTCCCTTGGTCGGCGGAGATTGTTGTAGGAACACCTCCTGATCCAGGAGCGGATGCGGTGGCAATTGAAAGCCCGTTGAAATTCCAATACGCGACAAGAGCGGCTTCAGATTGGGGAGCCAAACAGGCTAATAACGAGATCGCTACAGTGGGGATAAGGCAGTTTAGATTGCTCATAGGATCGGCAGCTTGGAGGGAATAATCGAGATTCGATGACACAAAGCACGCGCCAAGCCAATTTCAAAATGAAACAATTCCGCCACAAGCCATGCTGATCATTCGGGAAGATTGACCTTCTCGCCCAGATGTTTGGGTCTGGTGTTGAGGAAATTCACATCGAGCCACATCTTGACGCGCGCTCCGACCTCACGGAATCGGGTTTTCCAAGCGGCTTGGGTTTGCACGTCGCGGGCATCGTACCCGTAAGCTTGGATGCCGTTGGCCTTGGCGAGGTAGATGGCGCGTTCATTCTGGAAGCGCTGGCTGATGAACAGGACGGATTCCGCCCCGAAAATTTCCTTGGCGCGCACCACGGAATCCAAAGTACGAAGCCCGGCGTAGTCGCAGGTGATGCGGTCATCCGGGATGCCGTGGGAGATGAGCGCCTGTCGCATGCGCTCGGGTTCGTTGTAATACACGGTGCGGTTGTCGCCGGAAACGATGATCGATTCCACTTTGCCCGCGCGCCAGACCTCCGCGGCGGCTTCGATGCGATAGCGGAAGTAGAGGTTTTCCCGACCGTTGATGCGATCCGTGGTGCCGAAGACCAAACCCGCCTGGGTGACCGGCACTTTGGACAAATCCGTGTAAACCCTGCCGCGCGAGGCCCACACGGCGGTGATGTTCGCGTATACCACCACCAGCAGAAACGCGGGGACCAGCGCGAGGATCAGATCACGCAGCCACCGTTTCCACCTCGCCGCCACGGGCATCAGGAAGAAGAGCAACGCGAGTGCCGCCGTGATCCCGAAGTGCCAATACAAGCGCTCCCGCTCGTTTTGACAGGCATCCACCATCGCCGCGATCACCAGGGGAAGCGCGAGCAGGATGAGTCCCGCGAAACGCAGTCCGCTCTTCCGGGTTCGTCCCTCCGCCGCCTTCACTGACCTCGGCTGGTTTGCAGTTCCGGTTGTCGTTTCGGCCATTGGAACCAGGATTTCATGGTTTCGGCGAAACGTCCCACCAAGGGGCCCTCCGGCGCGATGACACGCAGGCGGTTCACCGTTTCCTTGAAACGCACTTCATGAAAACGGCCGATCCATTCGCCGTCCACCTCCACCGGCACTTCGACCGGCGAGCGCACGACGAACGACTCGGTCTGGATGTAGCTGGTGGATGCCTGCAGGTCGATCCCGCCGAAAGCGAGGCCGCGCAGGGAATCGAGCACCAGACGGTATCCGGCCTCCTTGTAGATGATCACGTCGAGTTTCGAGTCGCTGTTGTCCGCGTTGCGGAAGACCTTGAACTGCCCGCCGTAGAGCGATCCATTGCCGGCGATCACGGCCACGCCTTCCTCGCGGCGGCCGTCGGCCAGGGTGATTTCGAGTTTCTCCGGCCGCTCGCCCAGCACCTTCACCGCGGCGAGCAGATAGGCGAGGGGACCTAACATTCTTTTGGATTCCCAGGTCGTCTCCTCGATCACCGCGGCATCGAATCCGACTCCCGCCATCTGCATGAACGGCGAACCGTTCGCTTCGAAAAGATCCACATCGCGGATGAATCCCGCCTCGATCACCGCGAAGGCCCGTTCCAGGGAATCGAACGGGATATCCATTTCGCGCGCGAACACGTTCATCGTTCCCGCGGGCAGCACGCCGAGCACGGTGGAGGATCCGGCGAGTCCGCTGACCACCTCGTTGAGCGTGCCGTCACCGCCTGCCGCGATGACGATCGGTTCGCCCTCGGCGGCGAGTTTCGCGGCGAGTTCGCGCGCCTCGCCCGCGTGGTTCGTGCCATACATCGCGAAACGCCCGGCGTGCTCCATCAGGAAACGCAGGAATCTCCCACCCTTCTGGCCACGTGCCTTCGGGTTGAAAATGAGCGGGTACCGGCGCGGCGTCGCCATGGCCGGATTCTTCACCCATCACCGGCCTCTCCGCAACCCGTTTCCTCCCGCGCCATTCCGCAGAACGCTCTGGCAGCTTCGGATTCCAACACCCACACTCCCCAGCATGAAATCGCTCGTCTCCGTCATCGCGACCTTCATGGACCACCGCAGCAGCCGCTCGAACCTCAAGGCGCTGCTCCGCCTCGGCATCGTGCTTGTGGCCATGATCCTGACGTTCAGCACGATCTTCCATTTCCTGATGGAACGGGAGGGCCAGCATTTCACGTGGATCACCGGCGTGTATTGGACGCTCACGGTGATGACTACGCTCGGCTTCGGCGACATCACGTTCCATGGCGATGCCGGGCGCCTGTTTTCCATCATCGTGCTGATGACCGGTCTGATCTTCCTGCTGGTGATCC
The DNA here is from genome assembly GCA_036824745.1 of Luteolibacter sp. Classification (GTDB taxonomy): domain Bacteria; phylum Verrucomicrobiota; class Verrucomicrobiia; order Verrucomicrobiales; family Akkermansiaceae; genus Luteolibacter. Next base: position 5,143 of record DAISZP010000135.1, on the reverse strand, counting down.
TGCCCTTCACCTTCATCGAGTTTTTCTACGCCCCGTGGATGCGCGCCCAGGCCGCCGCTAGAACTCCGCGCGAGCTTCCGGAGAAAACGCGTGGCCACGTCCTGCTTACAAGCTGGGATCCCATCACCAAATCCCTCGCTCCCTTGTTGATGAAATACGGCCATCCCTTTTCCATCCTCTGTCCTAACAGCTCGGAGGCGCTCGAACTCGACGAGCAGAACCTCCCCACGACCGTCGGCGATCTCGACGACCCGGAAACCTATCAGCTCATGCGCCTCAAGCAGGCCGCCATGCTCGTGACGACGCGCTCGGATGTGCTCAACACCAACATCACCTTCACCGCCCGCGAGGTCGCGGAAAACATCCCCATCATCGCCACCGCGGACACCGAGGCTTCGCGCGACGTGCTGGAACTCGCCGGTGCCACCCAAGTCCTGCGTGTGGATCAAACGATGGCACGCGCGCTCGCCCGCCGTGTCATCGGCCGCGACCGCGCCGCGCATGTGATCGGAGAAACCAAGGGCCTGCAAATCGCCGAAGCCAACGCCGCGGGTACCGAACTCGAAGGGAAAACCATCGCCGAGAGCCACATCCGCCAGCGCAGCGGCGTGAGCGTGATCGGCTACTGGGATCACGGCCAGCTCCGCACCGCCACGCCGGACACGCCCATTACACGCCACAGCCTGTTAGTGCTCGCGGGCACCGCGGAACAGTTCGCAAACTACAACGCCGCCTTCAGCCGCAAGCCGCAGGGCAAGGCTCACGTCCTCATCATCGGCGGCGGCCGCGTGGGCCGGCTCATCAGCACGGAGCTCCGCGAAGCCGGACTCTCCACCTGCATCATCGAGAAAATCGCCGAGCGTGTCTCCCATCATCCCGAAGCGGTGATCGGCGACGCCACCCACATGGACGTCCTCAAGACCGCGCGGGCGCGCGAGGCGGACACCGTGATCATCACCAGCCACGACGACGATCTGAACATCGCGCTCACCGTCTATTTCCGCCGACTGCGCGAGTCCTATCAGATCATCTCGCGCTGCACCGGAGAGCACAACGTTCGCACGCTCCACCGCGCCGGCGCCGACCTCGTGCTCTCCTCCGCCTCGATGGGGGCCAACACCATCTTCAACTCGATCCGCAGCAGCGACAACCTCCTGCTTGCCGAAGGCGTGTTCATCTTCCCATCACCCGTTCCGAAATGCCTGGCAGGCCTCCCGATCAAGGACAGCGCCGTCCGCACCGAAACCGGCTGCACCATCATCGCCGTGGAACACGAAGGCGGACGCATCGTCAACCCGGAGCCGGAGACCATCCTCCCCGAAGGCGGCATCCTCATCCTCATCGGCACCCTCGACGCCGAGGAAAAATACCTCAAATCCTACGAACCCGAACTCGCCCCCGAAGCGCTGCGCAAGAAGTGGGCGAAACGTCGAAAGGCGTGACTTCGCGATCTAACGAAAATCTCCCAAAGCCTCCACCACCATGTCCACCGGCAGGCCCATCACGTTCTCAAAGCTTCCGCGGATGCCGGAGATAATGAGCTCACCACTCTCCTGAATGCCATAGGCCCCGGCCTTGTCGAGCGGATTCGCCACGGCGAAATATGCGTCGATCCCGGCATCATCGAGCGGCAGGAAATCCACTTCGGTCGTGTCGTGAAACACCTTTCGCGTCCCGTCCGGAAAGATCACACAGACACCCGAGCACACCTTGTGCGTGCGGCCCGCGAGTTTCCTCAACATCGCCCGCGCCTCATCGAGATCCGCGGGTTTTCCTAACGGTTCGTCATCGATGAACACCAGCGTGTCCGAGCCGATGACCACCGCATCCGGCCGCAATCGCGAAACTTCCTCCGCTTTCAAAGTCGCGTTCATCTCGCAAAGTGTTTCAGGCAGAATGGACGCGTCGTGAATCTCATCACAGGTGGAAACCACGACCTCGAAGCAAACTCCCGCGCGTTCCAATAGTTCACGGCGGCGGGGCGAGGCGGAGGCGAGCACGATGGGCATGCCGCACGCATGAACCGGAACCGCGGCCGGATCAAGCTTGTCTCCTCAATCCGCTCTGAAACACTCGCCGCATGCTTGAAATCTGCATCGACTGCGTCGCCTCTGCCAAGGCCGCGGCAATCGGAGACGCGGACCGCGTGGAGCTTTGCGCGAACCTTCCTGAAGGCGGCACCACACCGAGCGCGGGCATGATCCGCGCGGTGCGCTCCGCGTTTTCCGGCGGACTGATGGTCATCATCCGGCCGCGGGGATATGACTTCCTGTACTCCGACGATGAGATGGAGGTGATGCTGGAGGATATCCGAGTCGCCAGGAATCTCGGCGTGGACGGCGTGGTGATCGGGTGTTTGAGAGCAGATGGCGGCGTGGACCGCGAGTGCTGCCATCGTTTGTTGGATGTCGCCGGAAGCATGGACGTCACCTTCCACCGCGCCTTCGACATGACGCGGGATCTATCAGAATCACTGGAGGACATCATCGGCCTCGGCATCCGCCGCGTGCTCAGCTCCGGCGGAAAAGCGGACGCGCCGAGCGGCATGGACACCCTAACAAACTTAGTGATTCAAGCCGCCGGCCGCATCTCGATCATGCCCGGCGGTGGCGTGACCGAGCGCAACATCGCGGAAATCCTCCGTGTCACCAGCGCCCATGAAATCCATCTCAGCGCGCGGGACACCGTGAAGAGCGCGATGACCTTCCGGAATCCGGATTGTTTCATGGGCACATTCTCGAGGCCCGATGAATACGAATGGCGCGAGGCGAGCGTGGAGAAGATCCGTTTGGCGAAACAAGGCATGGTCGCCGCCCTGTCCGGCAGGCATCAGCCGTTTTGATAGAGACGCGACTCGATCTGCTTGAGGAAGTGTTTCTCGGTGTAGCTCAATCCATCCGAGCCGAGCACGCGGGAGAGCCAGGTGAGCGCCGGGCCTTCGTCGCCGGCGCTCTTGATCGGCACCGTGCGCTCGTTGAGGAAGGCCTCGGTCTTGATCGCGTCCGCGGCGGCGTCACGGGCTTTGGAGAATGCCTTCCAGATGTGTTTCTCACGGGGCTCCGCGGATTCCCAACCCAGACTGTCGAGCGCGGTGGTCAGCACCTCGTCTTCGGCGAGCGAAAGATGGTCGTCGAGATAGAGCGAAAGGAACAACAGATCGATGAGCGCCTCGCGGGATTGTTGGTTCATGATCGCGGAGGCTAGCGGCCCCGGCGGAAATCACAATGGGGATTTTGCTTTCCTCTCGCCGCGGCGCGTCGATGATCCGGCTGTTTTCGTTTGTTTGGATTGTCTTGGGGAATGTCTGGTCGCAGCTCCGCGTTCCGGGCGAACGGAAACGTATTCGCTCCATCCCATGCGCATTTCCATCCTGCTCCCGCTCGCATCACTGCTCGCCGCGATTTCTTCCGCCACCGCCGAACCGGCGCGCTGGCAGGTTCCCCTCGCCGGAAACTCCTACCTCACCGAAGGCAAGTCCCAGAACGACCGCGTGCGCCGCGAAGGCATCCGATGGCAGGATCCGGGTTCACGTTTTTCCGCCTACTTTCATGTCGATCACGAGGCGGAGATCGATCTCTCGCTGCGGCTCCGCGTGCCGGAAGGCCAGTCCACCTTGAAAGTGCAGGTCGGTGGAAAGACTTTCGAAGTCAAAGCCGGGGGTGCGGATTTTCACGAAGCGGCCATCGGAAAAATCCAGGTGAAGCCCGGATACACGCGCGTCGATCTCAGCGGCTTGAACAAGACCGGCCCGGTGTTCGCGGAAATTTCCGATCTGCTTCTGACCAGTGAGACACCCGAAGTGAAGGCCTCGTTTGTGAAAAACAACGAGGGCAACATGTTCTACTGGGGCCGCCGCGGACCGTCCGTGCACCTCGGCTATCAGATGCCGAAGGACAAGAAGATCGAATACGCCTACAGCGAGCTCAACGTGCCGAAGAACGAAGACCCTCCGGGTTCCTACTTCATGGCCAACGGCTTCGGCGAGGGCTACTACGGCATCCAGGTGAAGAGCGAAACCGAGCGCTGGATCCTCTTCTCCGTCTGGAGTCCGCACAGCACCGACCGGCCATCGGAAATCCCGGAGGACAAACGCGTCGTGCTGCTGAAAAAAGGCGAAGACGTGCGCGGCGGCGAGTTCGGTGGCGAAGGTTCCGGCGGACAATCCATCCTCGTTTATCCATGGAAATCCGGAACCACCTATCGGTTTCTAACATCCGTGAAACCCGATGGCAACGGCTCCACGGTTTGCACCGCGTGGTTCGGCGAGGTGGGCAAGCCGGAGTGGAAACTCATCGCTTCCTTCAAGCGCCCGCAAACCAACACGCACCTCACCGGTTTCCATTCATTCCTGGAAAACTTCTACGATGCGAACGGCCACCTCGAACGCCGCTCGCTCCACGGCAACCAGTGGGTGCGCGACACCGAGGGCCAATGGCACGAGATCACCCGCGCGCGCTTCACCACCGACGGCACCGGTGGCGGCGGCCACCGCCTCGACTACGCCGGCGGCACCTCCGGCAACGGCTTCTTCATGCGCAACGGCGGATATTTCAGCGACCGCGTGCCCGCCAACCAATCCTTCACCCGCCCGTCCACTCCTGATAGAAAACCGGTGATCGATTTCGACAAGCTGGAGAGGCCGTAGTTGCCGGGGGGGCTTCGGCCATGAGACAGCAGGCGCTTCCGCTTGATGGATCTTGCCTGTTCAACCCCGGTGGTATAGGCGTCCGGAAATTCGAAATCATCATGAACAGGTCTTCGGCATCCCACATCATCCAGGTTTGCGGATTGGCCGTCGCCCTGGGCCATGGTTCGATCGCTTTCTGCGCCTCACCGGCACCCGCCATTCCGGATGACCCGGAGGGAAAGGCGATGTTGTTGAAAGCGCGCCAACAGGTTTCCAGCTATCACTCAGGGCATCCCTCCGCCCGCCCGGTGCTTCGGGTGGTGTATTTCGTGTCATCGGACCGCGGGCCGCTCAACGATCACGCGGCCAGATTGGATCGGGTGATGAAGGATGTGCGCGGATTCTATCAGGAGGGATTCCGCCGGTTCGGACTGGATGACGATGTTCTTCCGCTTGAGGAAAAGGACGGTAAACTGGTGATTCACGAAGTGAAGGGAAAGTCTCCGGCGAAGGAAT
>DAISZP010000134.1:5153-11667 GCA_036824745.1 Luteolibacter sp. | reverse complement strand
GTACTGCCGCGCCACCGCGAAGGCATCCAAGATGCAGACCGGCAAACCGCACCGCCACTGGCCGCCCAAGGCGCTGGTTGAAGACATGCTCGCCTCCGGCCTGATCGCCACCGGCAAAAGCCATCCCGCATGGGGAAACTCCAACGACTGAACCGCCATGGCCTACCACATCATGCAACCGCGCTTCCCGTTAGGGAAAACCGTCGCCACGCCCGGAGCCCTGGCACTCGGCATCGACCTCACCCCCTACATGCGCCGCCACCACTGCGGCGATTGGGGCGACTTGTGCGACGAGGACAAGCAGGCGAACGAGGACGCCCTAATCCACGGCGACCGCATCCTGAGCTGCTACAAGCTCGCAGGCGGCAAACGGATCTACATCATCACTGAGGCAGGACGCCACTCGACGTGTGTACTCCTCCCCGAGGAGTATTGACCCACGCGACGATCCGCTCGATGAAGTCGAGATCGAGCTGCTTCTCGGTCAGGCGGATGACCGTCCATCCCGCAAGCACGGCTTCGAGATATTTTTCGGCATCCTTGGCGTAACCCGCACCCCGGTTGTGCCGACCGGCTCCGCGCTGGAAGATCCCGCCCTCGACTTCGATCAAGGTCCGGCTCGCAACGTGGGCGAAGTCGGCCCGCCATTTCCTCTCCGGATGGAACCGAAACTCGCGCACCAGATGCGGCCCCTGGGCGACCCGCCAGAGGAAGAGAAACTGTGATTCGAGCTTGGAGCCTGCCATTTGGCCGGGCCGCCGAGTCAACCCGCCGATGGGAAGTTCCCGGTGTACAGAAGTGGGAAGTTGCCACCCCTACTTCCCACATTTTCGAGGGTCGATTCCGAGGCATTGATTCACACAAACCATTGATTCCGTGTGCCTTCGCCAGCCGTCCCCGCCGCCCCGGAACCTCCGTTATGTGGGAAGTGCGAAAATGGTTTTTCACGTAAATTCAACGAGGGTCGGGACACCCCCGCCTAAGTCTCTGGCATCCAATAGATTCCTTATCCTGCCTAACTGTTTCTGGCTGCCAGACGCATCGTCCATCGCGGCGATCACGTCGGGAGTCAGGTCGATGGACGTTTGTCCCGGCAGTTCAACCATGAACCGCGCACCTTCGTCGAGGAGCCGCGAGATTCGTTGGATCGGAGTGGTCATGACCGTGTTAGTGGGTTGCGGGGGCGGGACTTGAACCCGCGAAGGCAAGGGAATGAGTCTCGCCTGGAACCGTTCCTCCCCGCGGTTGGTTAGAGCGCCTCGTAGATGTCGAGGATCAGCTTGAAGTCCTTCTTGACGTTTTCTCGCTGTTCCTCGTCCCACTGATCGACCGGGTCGTCGGCCGTTGTCTGTTTCCACCAGCGGATCAGCCGGTTGATGAGCGAGAGATGGGTGACCACACCCTTGTCGGCTGGATCTCCCTGGACTTCCTGCTCGGTGGCGAGCCTGCCGAAGTTCATCGACTTTCGCAGTCGGCGGACGCTCAAGCCATGCGTTTCAGCGAGGTGGAGCCAGCGCTTCTGCTCCTCTGGATCCTTCAGCTTCGCGACGGTTCGATGGATCGAGTAATCGAGATTTTGCGCACGTGCGCAAAATTCAACGCGACGGGCAACATACGAGTATTCTGATAGAGTGGAATAGGTCAGGCCCGTCCGTTTCAGCGCCTCATCGTATTTTTCGCCGTAGCGCCCTTCTCCATAGTTGATCCAGTCGCCGATGATAAATCCGATGGACTTGGCGATGGGGGCGAGTTTCTGCCCGAGTGAGTCCCACTCGTCGAAGCTCAGTTCCTCGTTGAACTGAATTCCGGTGGGCGTGATCGAAAACTTCGGGTCGTTGATGGCGAGCATGTTCATGATTTTTGTGAGCGGTATCGTTTGAGTTGTGAGCCTTGGTAGATTTTGCGTGCCTGCTCGCTGCGCATGGCCCGGGACGGGGGCAGCTTCAGCCTTTCGATGATGTCAACGCAGCGCTTCGAGACGGCGGCGCGGGTGATGCCGTGGCGCTTGGCGATGGTGGTCATGCTGTCACCCGAATAGACCCGCAGCCCAAGGGCGATGGTGAGGCAGTCGATAGTGAGGCGGGTGTTGTCCTCCGCGACAATGTCGGCCACCAGGCGACGCAGGATCTCAGTGGCACTGCCCATCGAATGAACTTCGGGTTTCTCGTCCTCGTGATCGACCAGGGCCGCGATGTCCGGCGTGTGGCTGGCTGCGGGTGAGTCGGCGATGTCGTGATCTGCCGCACCATTACCGTGACGTTGCAGGCAAGGTTTGAGCAGGCCGAGCTTCTCCGCTTCCCGACGTTCTTCGAGGGTCATCGACTGCACCCAGGCTTCGTAGTCGCGTTCGTAGTCGGCGTCCCTCTTCGCCTGTTTTTTGGCGTAGTCGTCGGAGTTCATTTTGAACCTCCTTCCAGCCGATCAAAGACTGATGGCGCTGGTCCCTGAAAGGTGTGACCAGAGCGCGCGAATCCCGGTTTACCGATTCGCGCTCTGTTTACCTTTAGGTAAACCATCATCATGCCAATCAGCATGCTAATCAGCTTGTTGCTTATAAGCCGTGCTGGTCTGTTAGGTTCGGCGGATTCAAACGGGTTCAAACCGATTTGAATCCGGGGTGCAAACCCTGCCGGAATGACGGGTTCAAACTCCATGGCGACGCCCCCTCCACAGGCGGGTTGCTTTGTCGAAGACGAAGGGTGAGCCCTTCCGCATGTTGGCAAGGCAGTGGAAAACCCGCTGGGCTTCCTTGAGCGTGCAGTCGCCTTCGATCTCGGCGATCCGGGCGGTGACATAGGCGAGAACAGCCGAATCCTGCGGCACCTTGCCATTGGCCAGCGGAGGCATGTTCTCCACGGCACTGCCATAGCGGTCGGCCGCGCTGCCCATCTTGTAGGTCGCCGTTGCCTTCTGCGATTTCTCGCTCTTCGGCGGCTGAATGGCTTTGAGCTTCGCCGGATCGGCCTCGCGGTCTGTGATGAAGATCGACTCGCACCAGCGGACGACAAACGGCTTCACGGGCGGCAGGGCGCGCAAGGTGAGGTCGATGACGTGGGCGTCATCCTCCTCGTGCGGCGTCATGGTTAGAATGACATCGGGGTCACGGGCGAACACACCCGAACCGCCGATCCGGTCGATGGACTCTTTGCCAGCCTGGTTGCCTTTGGAAAAGTGCGCGCCGAAGACGGCAGCCGCTCCGGACTTCGCCGCGAGTTGCTCGACCTCATTCAAGAGGCTGGCGATGTCGCCGGCGTCGTTTTCATTGCGCGCGCCGAGCCCCTTGTAGATCGGGTCGATCAGGATCAGCGAATACCCGGTGTCGCGGATGCGCCCGAGGATCTTCGGGATGAGCGCGGAGAAATCGGTGGCATGGCCGCGCAGGTTCCAGACGTCGAAGCCGGTAAAGTCGGAAATCTCCTTCGCCGCCGCAATCCGGTTGATCCGGTATTGCAGCGCGAAGGCCGGGAGCTCGAAGTTCAGATAGAGCGCGCGTCCCGGGCGTGTCGGAAATCCCCACCACGGTGTGCCGGTGGACACCGACAGCATGAGGTCGATCAACGACCAGCTCTTGCGCGCCTTCGACGGGCCGCCCAACACCATCTTGGCTCCCTGATGGAGAACGCCATCCACCAACTGCGGCGGCTCCGGTTCCGGCTGATCCATAAAACCCTGGCCGGGCAGGATCGGCGGCAGGTCGGAATTCGAATGCGCCGCCTCCCATGCCGTCCACGACTCCGCGCCGAATTCGAGCGCGAGCAATGACTGGCGGCGGATGGTGCCATCGACCATGCGCCAGCCGTCGGGACAGCGGGACAGGCGCGACGGATTCCGGTTCTGCTTGTCCAGGTTGATTCCGGAAAACCAGCCCCAGATGGTTTCGACGCGGCGCTTGTATTCCGCCTCGTCGGGAGCATCGACCCGGATCCACGCATGCAGGCTCTTGTTGCCCGAGTCGATCAAGGCCGAAACCGGCATGCCGCTGGCAACCACCGCGTGATATTGCTCCTCCTTCGGAATCGCCTTGCCCGCCTCGTCGCGGTCGAACTCGACCAGCACATGGCGGAACGCGGTGACATCCTCGTTTTTCGCCCCGCCCTTGCTCATCGGGTTGATCCGGAGAAACAATCCGAGCTTGGTGCCGAACACGCGGTCGATGCCACCTTTTTGCGCCACCTTTGCTTTCCACTCGGTGGCAGTTAGAGTCACGCCACGGCGCGGGACGATTTCGCCCTCCTCATTTTCAGCCGCCGGGGCAATGGCCACGAATTCATCCGGCTGGAAACACGCGTTGAGAAGCCGGACGAAGCCGTCGTCGATGGCCGCGGGCAGCGCCATCGTGGATCGCTCGCGGTGGACCGGGGCCAGTGACGGTCGCCGGGCTGGCGCTGGTGAAGACACTTTCGGCATCGGTGACGTGCCAGCACTGAGCGGTTCGCGTGACGTGCGCGCATAGACCGAGCGGATGGTATGGCGCGCCTCGGCTTCGGTCAGCCCGTCGGCCAGCGCACGGGCTAACAATTGCGCCTCCGTTTCCTCCAGTGGGTGGCCGGCGTCGCGGAACTGGCAGGTCGCATCGAAGAGTTCGGCATTGCGCATGCCCTCCGCGGCCCCGTGTTGCAGGTAGTCGAGGGTGCGCCGGGGCAGTGACAGCCCGGTGGATCGGTATTTCGGCATCTCGGGTGTCAGCGGTTGGCGAATCGGGCATCGAGGAATGCCTTGGCCTCCTCGAACGTGGCGGTTTCCGGCTGGCGATGGCCGTAGCGGCGCATCACGCGGACTTGTTTCGGCGTCGCCAGGCCGAGCTGGCGGCGGGTAATGAGGCGGTCGAGGATCATCGACGCGTGCCCCTTGCTCAGGATGCCCATGGTATCGAGGCCGAATTTTTGAAGCACATCGAGCTGCTTGTCCGTCGGCGCCTGTGCCTGCCATGCCATGGTCGGGACGTATTCCGCCAGGGCCGCCTCGTTGAGCGTGACTGCGAGCTCCAGCGGATCGAGCACGCTGCCATTCCGGGTCCGGTTCTGGATGAGCCGGTCTGTCAGCGAGCGGGTGCGGTCGGCATTGACTTCCTCGCGGGCCTCTTCGAGATCGCCCTCGCGGCCGAGTTTTTCGGTGAGCGCCTTCGCGTCCGCCTCGTCTTCGGCGATCAGGTTCGCCGGCCGCATCAGGCTGTGTTCCTCCGCCTGCCAGAGGAAATCGAGGACCAACAAGTGATCCTTACCCGGCCAGATCCGCGTGCCGCGTCCGATGATCTGCGAATACAGCGCACGGATTTTGGTTGGCCGCAGACAGACAACACAGTCGATTGACGGCTCGTCATATCCTTCGGTGAGCAACATTGCATTGCAGAGGATGCGCGTTTCATCGCGACGGAACCGCTCAAGGGTCGCCTGCCGCTCGGTCGTCTGACCATCGACATGCTCGGCCAGCAAACCACGGTCGCGGCAGATTTGCGCGAAGTGTTTCGACACCGCGATCAAGGGCAGGAACACGAGTGTCTTGCGGTCGCGATGCTCGACCAACACATCGGCGATTTTTTCGAGATAGGGTTCGAGCGCATGGCCGAGGTCATCGGCGCTGAAGTCCCCCGCCGTGGTGCGCACGCCGCGAAGGCTCATTTCGAGCGGCACGGTTTTCACCTTGATCGGCGACAACCATCCCTGTTTGACCAGATCGAGCATCGTGATCTCGCAAGCGATGTTCTCGAAATATTTCCCGAGGTTCTTCTTGTCGCCACGGTCGGGCGTGGCGGTCACGCCTAACACCTTCGCGTGATCATGGAAATGACCGAGCGTGTTCAGATAGCTGTCCGCCAAGGCGTGGTGCGCTTCATCGACGACCACCAGGCCGAAGTGGTTCCGAGGCCACCGCTCGCGGCGTTTTTCACGCATCAGCGTCTGGACCGAGGCAACGACGACCGGCGCATCGAGCGACGCCCGCTCTTCGCCCATCTCCACCTGGGCTTGAAGGCCGGTGGAACTGCGGAGTTTGTCCACCGCCTGAGTGATGAGTTCCTCGCGGTGGGCGAGGATCAACGTGCATTGCGGTTGGATGTCGTGTGCCAGACGGCTGAACAAAATCGTTTTTCCGGCACCGGTCGGCATGACGCCAAGCTGGCGGTCGAAATCCTCAAAGCCCTTGTGGATGTCCTGCCGGGCCTTCATCTGATAGGCGCGCAGGCCCATGGCGTTAGAACGGGATGTCGTCATCTTCGGTGGTGGCTTGCGGTTGGGATGCGGGTTTCGCTGTGGATTTCGCTGCGGGACGGCTGGCGGGTTGCCCGCCGGGTTTCGGTGGCAGCCACGCGGCGACCTTGTTGCGCTTCTTCCCGTTGTATTCCTCGACGGTGAGCCGGGCTTTGCCGGTGCGGCCGATCAGATCGTCGGCGATGATTTCGACTTCCTCCTCGGGTGAAACCTCCTCGCCGGTGGCGGCTCGGAAGCTGTCGATCTTCCAGAACGCGTTCGGGATGAAGACGAGGAAGTCGTAGAGGTAACTGCCGAGCAGCGTCTTG
>DAISZP010000134.1:0-5143 GCA_036824745.1 Luteolibacter sp. | reverse complement strand
GTCTTGAGCTTGAGTTCGATCATCTCGTGACCGGTCTTGGAGACCGTCTCGATGGCGTCGATGACTTCGACCTGATAGTCACCCGGATCGACGTGGTCGGGGCGTTCGGTCGGGGTGGATGCGGTGTATGAGGGCATGGTGATGGTTTGGTTGGTTTGAATTTTGTTAGAGTTTGTCGGTGGCTGTTCTGCCGCGCCCAGACCGGGGCGGCTTGATGTGGGCTTTCGGCTGGCAGGCGTGGCTCGCCAGGACGCCGCGGGCGGCTTTTTCGGCATCGGCGAGAACCGCGGACGGAAACCGCTTCCGGTCCGTCAGCCACTCCGCCGAGATCCGCAGGTAGTAGGCCCGCGCCGTGGCCTTCCGGAGGATCGGCTTGGACGATTCGTCGGGTTTCATGGCTTCGGCTTGGTTTTGGATTGCTTGAGGTAGGTCGATGGCACGGCGTGCTTCACCGACTCCTCGGGGAACGCGAGATCCCCCGGCATGTGCCTGTTCCAGAGGTCGCGGAACTTTGTGGCTGATAGATTGCCGTAGGCCGCGAGCACCGGGCCGAAACCAAGGCGCTGAATGTGGTGCCCAACGGTTTCGCAATCGACGAACTCGCTGCCCTTGCGGGTGACCAATTTCCACCCGGGCAAGGTGCCGCCGGTCTTGATCCGCTCGGTGGCGATCTGCTTCGCGCGGTCACGGAAATCCTCAACCACCGCACAGGCTGCCAGAAAACGTCCGAGTTTTTCCGGGTCGGCGAGCACGACATCGAAATTGAAGCCGGGGTCGGCTACGGGCAGCGTTTCACCGACCATCGCCAGCCGCGCCGAACATGTATCCGCCTTGACGCACCAGGAGCAGTATTCGCAGGGATTCGGCTTTTTGGCCGGATCGTTGAACGATTTGACGACCTGATCGACGATGGCGTGCGCCTCCTCATAGGTGAACCGGTGCGTCTCGATTTCGCGCTGGTCGCAAAACAACAGGTGCGCCGTCCACGACGAGGCGAAGTGCGCGCCCATCAGCCCGAGCGCGTAGGCCGCCATCTGCACGCGGTAGTTGCGCCGCGCTCCGGTCTTCAGGTCGAAGTGGCTGAACTTGGTCGGGACGATGGCGTCCGCCGTGCCGGTCAGGTCGAGGATCGCGACACGGCAATCGTCCTCGCGGGCCAGCACCCGCTCGCGGCCGGACATCGCCCGCACCATCGACACCGACCAGCTAACAGCGGCGATCTCGTCTGCCGTCAGCCTGTTGGCGATGACGAACCGTTCTTCGAGCCCGAGTAATTCGGCGCGGAACGCCGCGTCTAACAATGTGCCGCGCTCCGCCGCCGGGCCGGCCACGGGATTGCTCTCGTAGCACGGGCAAACCGCCAGCTTCGGCAGGTTGGAGGGGCGCAGCGCGCCATTTTGCAACGCACTCATTACGCGGCGGCGACCTCCCGCGCCTTGTGGAATTCCCCGACGGCCTGCAGGAACCGCTCAGGTGCGTTCAACACCCGCTCGGCGTATTCCTTCGGAACCGCATCCCAGCTTTCGCCCGCCTTGATCTGCTGGCGGTCGATCAGGAACGGAATCACTTCAGCATCGCGAGCACCGAATGCTTCCTTGAGGCGGTCGGCAAGCGAGATGCCGTTGCTTTTAGTTTCTCCGCGCGGAGAATTATCTGTCGAACCAAACACCGGTGCCAGCGATTCGAGGGAAAACGGCAGCTTGTCCGGCAGGCCGTGACGGTTTTTCGCGTCGTAGGCCGCCGCGTGGTTGGCGAAGAGCATGCGCTCCTTGCCGCCGACCGCACGGGTCTTGCCGTTGTCCTTTTCGGCGATCCGCGTGACGTAGTTGGCGAAGAGCACCACATCCGCCCACTCCTTGAGCAACGGTGCGGCCTGCTTCGACAATTTTAATTCGAAGCGATCATAACTCCCCGCCTGGTCCGGGGCTTCGAACTTGCGCACCGTTGAGTGGGCGAGGAACACGACGTGCATGCCGCGTCCGAGCAGGGCGTCGAGCGAGGACAGGAACCGGGCGAATTCCTCCCCGAGCAGCACCCAGCCCTTGCCATACCCAAAATCCTCGATGCTGTCCTTGTTCGCCTTCCGGCACAGATGCTCAGCCAGCCTCTTCTCCAACCAGTCCGCGGTGTCGATGACCAGCGTCTTGAATGGATGCTCCGCCTTGGAGAGCTGGGCGACGGCGGCGGTGATTTCCTCCCACGTCGCTGCCGAATCCAATCGGACGACGTCGAGGTGGTGGGTGCCGCCTTCCGTATCGAGGAAAACGGGTTCCGGTGTCTGGCTGGCCAGCGTCGATTTGCCGACGCCTTCGGGTCCGTAGATGACGGCCTTCTGAGGCCGGGTGATTTTGCCACGTTGAAGGGCGAGGCTCCCTTTTTGAGTCGTCATGATGAGATTTGGGATTGTGACGACCCGCCCGTGTGGTTGAGTGGGCTTGGTCGTCGGTTGATTCCTGGTTTGCGTCAGTGGGTCTGTCTTCGATCAGGCTGCGGTTGCCGTTGGCGCGGCTTCCGCGGCCGTTCCTGCCTGCGGGGTGTCAACTCGTGTCCATCTTGCCCCTCCTTTCCCGTCCCGGTTGTCCCGATGGAATTTGCACTGGCCCGCTCTCAAAATGATCGAGCGCGATGCCGAGCCCGATGCGCACCACATCCGATGTTTTCAGCCCCGTGCGCTCGGCCACCGCGACAATCCGCTTCTTGGTTTTGGCGGGCACCCATGTGTTGATTCGCGCAAGCGGCTTCATTACTTGCCCTTTTTGTCGCAATATTGGGGCAGATTTACAACCGGATTCTTTTCAGCGAGTTATAACCCGTTGCTCGTCAGAGGATTATTTCTTGCAATAAATCGCAGAACGGGGCAGAGTTTGCCCCATGTCACGACCGAAACTGGCTCTTGAGCAACGCCTGAACTTCTGGGTGAGTCAGGAAACCTATGATTTTTACGCGAAGCTGGCCATTCGCAGGAAACAGAAGATCAGCGAGTTCCTGCGGATCGTTTTGGACAAGGCCACCGCGCTGGTGGACGAAAACGGTGAATTCCTCGATTCCCTGCCCATGTCACAGGACGACCTCATGAGTATGATGCGCAAGGTTGCAGCCGAGGAAGTCGCCAAAGCCGCCGCATCCCAAGTCCTCCCCAGCCCACCTCCGGAAGATCCCTATGTGTCGGAAGCGCGCAAGGCGGCGGAAAACACCCTTGGCCGTGACGAGACCCGCCGCTCGAAATCCAGTCCCGAACGGAAACAAACTTCCGCCCCGCTTCCCGCCAAGCGAACGCGAAATCTCGAACAAGCGTGACCATGAGCCTTCCAGAACCTCTGTTCGGGCCCAGCCCCGTGGTTTCTTCGGTCGCGCAGGTGGAATCCGTGTGTGTGAACCACTATCCGGAGTCCGCAACCCGACCGCACATATGGGAGGGGTTCCAGACCACTCACACCAAAGTCGCCGATACGAAGACGCCCGGAAACCTCTGGGTGAGCGGTGACTTCGTGGTGGACCACGACGATCCCGGCTTCGCGCAGGTTCACTTGCGGGTTGCGGCCGGAGTTACCCGGGATGGGATACTGCTGGACCTCCTAGGCTGGCTCAATGATCCGTCTCAAACCGAACGCCTTTCCTGCGACCTTTCCGCCCTCGTGGAATCCCCTCCCGACGACCCGGCCTATCACTATGTGCGGGAGTTCGCGGAAATCGTGCTCGATTCCTTCACCACCCACGGCGATGCCGGCAAAAAGGGCTTCCCCATCATACCTCTGCCATGAGCGAACTCGCACGCATCGCACTCCAGCTTCGCAAGCTCGATTCGCTGATCTTCCGCTCCAACCGCGAGTTGCAGATCAGCCCCGAGAGCGAGGCGCTGACCCTCAACATTCCCGGCATGGAGGCCCTGCGCCACCAACTCAAGCGCCGCTTCGAGGTCATCGCCGGGAAACGATGGCTGGATGTCTGCAATTACCGTTTCCATACCGGCGAAAACGAGTTCCTGCCCGTTCGCCAGATCGTTGATGCCATCGGCGGCTTCCAGCAGACCGTCAGCCTCACCATGGACGCGCAGATCGTCGGCAGACCCAAGGACACCGGGCACATGAGCAAGGAGGCGCGGGAGGAATCCATCCTGCGCCTCGGATACTGCGACGGCGGAGACACCTGGGGCGATGTCGGCATCATGCTCATTACGGAGAACCGCCGCGACCTCATGGATTCGATGAACCTGGCGGTCAACACGGTCATCTCCATCGCCGAAAGTACCGACACGGATCAGATTCACGACTTTTCGCAGAAACTCGGCGTCGCCCCGATCCGGGCGCTTTCGGAATGGTGCCAGAATCATGTCCGGGCCGAGATGGGATCGAAACTCACCCTCGTCCGCGACAACCACGTCCAGCGCGTTCTGTCCAAGTCTCCCGAAGACTGGAGAAGCCTCAAGGACACCATCAGCCTGGTCAGCGACAGCCAGACCGACGATGTGGAAATCGAAGGCATCCTCATCGCCGCCAACGTCAAGACACGCGCCTTCATCATCCAGTCAGGCGATGAATTCATCCACGGACGTTTCCGCGAGAATGTCATCACCCGCGACAACGTCGCCCAGATCCCCAAGGACTACCGCTTCTATCTGAGGAAAACCGTTCGTCAGAATTACGCCACCAACCGCGCCAGCGTCGAATACGCCCTGGTTGACCTCAAGCCGCTTTCCGGCCGCAGACCTTCATCCGGCTGAGTTCCAAACAAGACGCCGTATTGTAACAGACGATGTTACTGGATGTGGATAAACACACATCCGCCATGCCCGCGAAAAAACTCGACCACATCATCATCTGCGACACCGCCGACCTCGAACTTGCCGAAACCCTCGGAGACTGGTTGGACACCAATCTGAAAACCGTCAGCATCAGGCATTACGATTCGACCGAGCACCTGCAGTTTCCGGTCCAAACCGCCCAGGCTTTCAAAACAGCCAAGTCGGTTGTTGTCTGCCTGACAGACAACTTCACCCCGTTGAAGTTTCCGCTGCCGCAGTTTCAATCATGCATCGCGGATGACCCAGATTGCTCCAAAGGCAAGGTTTTTGCGGTTGCCATGCGCCCGCTGACGGAAACAGAGGTAACTCCGGTGATTTCCGTCATCGACTCATATTCCGGGG
>DAISZP010000620.1:0-1802 GCA_036824745.1 Luteolibacter sp. | reverse complement strand
CCCGTGGGAAGCTGCATCGTTTCCACCCGAACGCTCGATGGCGGAACCCGTTTCAGCGTGACGCCGCCGCCCGGTGAAACCACGCTCACCTTCCGCCCGCGGTTCTATCAGAAACACCGCAACCTCGCCCACTACCAGCCGTGGACCTATCAGGTGAGGAAAGACCCCATCACCGGCTGGTCGAGCTGGTGGGCCTACATGCGCAACTGCCGCCAGCAGCACATCGACGACACGCTCAAGGTCTGACAGGAGAAACGTTTCGCCGATTACGGCTATCGTTTCATCCAGATCGACGACGTCTTCCAGGGCCGCTACGACGACGCGCGCAGCCACGCAAAGAACAGCATCATGTATCAAGGCGGCCTGCCGGACACCTGGATCGACTGGCGGCTCGACCGCTTTCCCGGCGGGCTGGAGGGATACTGCAATTCCGTTAGAAAAGCGGGTTTCCTGCCCGCGCTCTGGATGGGCTGCTTTTTCTCGGACAACGCCACCGCCGCCGCCCATCCGGATTGGTTCGTCCAAGGCGCGGACGGCAAACCGTTTCCCTCGCCATGGGCCAGCTACGGCGTGGACACCACCAACCCCGAAGCCGTCGAGGCACTCATCCGTCCGACCTTCCGCGGCCTGCGCAATGCCGGACTCGACTACGTGAAGATCGACCAACTCCGGCACATGCTTTACGACAACTTCCACCACAATCCGCAGTGGTTCGCAGCCAAAGGCATCGGCCCTGCCGACCTCTTTCGCAACTACCTGCGCATCGCCCGCGAGGAACTCGGCCGCGACACCTTCATCCTCTCCTGTTGGGGCGTGCTGCCGGAATCCATCGGCCTCGCCGACGCCTGCCGCATCGGTGGCGACGGCTACGGCCCCGTGACGCTGCAGCAATACAATTCCTTCAACGGCCTCGTCTGGCTCAACGACCCCGACCACTGCGACGTGCTGCCGAAGAAGGCCGCCGCCGAAGCCGGAAACGTCCGCGAAACCAGGGACATCGCGGCCGTTCCCAACGACACTCTGATCCGCCCGGCGCTCGCTTCCATCGCCGGCTCGATGCTCATGCTCAGCGACGCCCCCGCGGTCTATCAGGATGACAGGAATTTGCGCGGTTTGAGGAAATCCTCGCCCGTCGTTTCCTCGGTGCCCGGGCAGTTGTATGACTTCGATCCGAAGAAAACCGATATCCTCCGCGATACCGAACGCTGCGCCATCCAGTCCGGCACATCCCCGTCACCGATCGATGCCGATCAGTTCGGCGATGTCTGCCCGTTCTGGTTGAACGAATTCAACACCGACTTCGATCACTGGAATGTGCTGCACCACCTCAACTGGACCAATAAACCGATGGCCGCTCTCAAGATCGACATCGCCGATCTCGGGCTGGATCCCGCGAAGTCCTACATCGTCCATGAATTCTGGAGCGGCAAGACGCTGGGAGTCGTGAAAGGCTCCTTCGAAGCACCTGCCCTCGATCCCATGGGCCTGCAATCCTTCGCCATCCGCGAAGTCCTTGCCCGGCCCCAGCTCGTCTCCACCAACCGCCACCTGTCGCAAGGCGCGGCGGAAGTGGAAATGCTCACCTGGAACGCCGCCACCCTCACCCTCGAAGGCCGCAGCCGCGTGGTGGCGCGGGATGACTATCAGATTCTCATCCGCGTGCCCTCAGGCTACAAACCCGCCGAAGCCACCGTGGACCGCAAGCCCGTGCAAACCTCCCTCAACGGCGATCTGCTCACCCTCTCCATCCAACGCGACGAAACCGCGTCCACCGCATGGACGCTGCGTTTCAGCAAATGAAA
>DAISZP010000133.1:0-11737 GCA_036824745.1 Luteolibacter sp. | reverse complement strand
GCCGTCGCTTTCATCCTTCCGCGCAGTTTCCGCAAGCACACGTTCCTGAACCGGATCGATCCCATGTTCCATCTGGCCGGGCAGTTCGATTGCGACAGCTTCCGCACTCCCGATGGCGAAGCGCTGTCCGTGAAGTCGGTGTTTCAAGTGTGGATCCGGCGCTCGATCCCGCGGGAAACCATCCAGTTGCCCACCAGCCACGACCATTTCGCCCTCAAGCATTTTCACTTGTCGAGAACCTCTCCGGAAGACCTTGAGGCCGCCCGCCGGGACTTCGATTTCGTGATCGCACAAGTCGGAGCCAACTTCCAACCCAAGTCCCCCGGCGACGTGAGCGCCGGGAGTTACTGGTTCGTCAAGGCACGTCACCAGGGTGTTAGAGAAGTCTTCGAGCGGTTGGATTTCTCATTTCTGGAAGGTCTCAACACCGCATTCATGAGCCTGTCGAAAAAAGACATCATCCGCGCCTACGAGGAAGCCTTGGATGGAGAGTGAAAGCCGGAATCACATCAAACACCTGGCTTGCTTTGAAAGCCCCAAGTCCCCACTAACCGATCCGAAATCCACTTCAAAAACGCCCGGTTATCTCACCACATCCGTTTCAGCCCGAAGCTGTCGTAAAACGTCAGGGATCTGTCCCGGCTGACCAAAATCCTCCCGGATTGGATCGCGTGCCAGACCATCATCCGATCAAAGGGATCCCGGTGGTCTGGACAGCGCGCAAGTAAATGACCAGTTGCAAGAATCTCCGAGCTGAGCGGTTCCTCCGAAAGTCCGAGTTTCCTGACGGCTTCGGGAAGTTCCCCTGGTTCGGTGCCTGGCAGTGAGAGCTTTCCTAACCCGGATTTCAAACTGATCTCCCAGTAACTTACTGGACTGACCTTCACATCGCTGGAAGCATTCTCAAGAATCGACCTGGCCTTGCGGCCAAGTTTCGCAGGCTCAAACAACGCCCAAAGCAAGGCATGAGTATCAAGCAACCAAGCCATGACCGCTCAGGATTCAAGAAATGATTCCTCAGTCAGGCTCCAATCGCGAAAGACCGGCCTTCCGCGTTTCGCCAGAATTCCGAGTTTCCGAGGCTTTGTGGCGAGGCTGGAAATGGGAGCCAGCACCGCCACATTCTCGCGACGTCTACCTTTCTGCAGCACGATGGTGTCGCCTTTGGCCACGGCATCGAGCAACACGGGCAGATCCCGCTTGAATTCGGCGATAGTGACGGTTTTCACGACGTCACCATCGTTCAAGTGGACAAGTTGTCAAGTTTCAGATCACTGGTTGCTCTTGTCGAACGCCGCGTCGAATGCCACGTCGCTGACGGGGAAGTCGAGGCTGCGGACGAAGCTGGCGGCTTCGGCCCCACCGTGGACGCGGTCCATGCGGATGTCCTCCCACTCGACGGAGAGCGGGCCGCGGTAGCCGATGTCGTTGAGGGCGACGATGATGTCCTCGAACTCGATGTCGCCGCGGCCGGGCGAGCGGAAGTCCCAGTAACGGCGGGCGTCGCCGAAATTGGTGTGACCACCGAAGACGCCGACGCTGCCGTCGCCATGGCCCCACCACGCGTCCTTCATGTGGCAGTGATAAATTCTATCAGGAAACTCGCGGATGAACTTCACATAGTCCACGCCCTGATAGCCGAGGTGCGAGGGATCGTAGTTGAAGCCGAAGCGCTTGTGGTTTCCAACAGCGGCGAGCGCGCGTTTGGCGGAGGCGATGTCGAAGGCGATCTCGGTGGGATGCACTTCGAGCGCGAAGTTCACATCGACCTTGTCGAAGGCGTCGAGGATGGGCAGCCAGCGTTTGGCGAAGTCCTTGAAGCCTTTTTCGTAGTATTCCTGAGAAGTGGGCGGGAAGGCGTAGATCGAGTGCCAGATGGAGGAACCGGTGAAACCGTTGACGACGGCCGGGAAATCATCGCCGCCATTGCGGCCGGGCTTGGCGTTGAAGAACGCGCGGGCCGCCTTGGCGGTGGCGATCATCTTCTTCGCGGCGCGTTTTCTAACGCCTTCCGGATCGCCGTCGCCCCAGACATCCGGCGCGAGGATCGCCTTGTGGCGCTCGTCGATGAGGTCGCAGACGGCCTGGCCGACGAGGTGGTTCGAGATGGCGAAACTGGTGAGCCCGTGATCCGCTAACAGCTCCCACTTCTCCTTCAGATACTTCTTGTTGGAGAGCGCGGCATCCACATCGAAGTGATCGCCCCAGCAGGCGAGTTCGAGACCGTCATAGCCCATTTCATAGGCGAGCGCGGCGAGTTTTTCGAGCGGGAGATCGGCCCATTGGCCGGTAAAGAGAGTGACGGGGCGTGACATGGCTTTCAGTGAGTGGTTTGCGCGTGAAGCTGTGGAAATCAGGTTTCC
The DNA here is from genome assembly GCA_036824745.1 of Luteolibacter sp. GTDB lineage: Bacteria > Verrucomicrobiota > Verrucomicrobiia > Verrucomicrobiales > Akkermansiaceae > Luteolibacter. Next base: position 9,374 of record DAISZP010000133.1, on the reverse strand, counting down.
GAAGCAATGCAAAAACGCGGGTTCATCCCCCGCTCTTTCGGCGGATGGCAGTGTTCCATGACTCGCGTAGTCTGCGGGTGACGGCACCTGGAGCAAGCATTCTATCCTCGAAGCGGGACAAGCCCATGATGCCGCGGATGGACGAGGTGAGAAACAACTCGTCGGCGATGTCCAGTTCGGCGGATTCCACATCGCGTTGTTCGCAATGCAGACCGAGCTGTGAGGCGAGTTCGAGCGTGACGGCCCGGGTGATGCCGGGGAGACAACCGGATTCGAGCGATGGCGTGATCACTGCACCCTCGTGGACGAGAAACACATTCGATGTGGCTCCTTCGCAGACCTTGCCCGCGGTGTTGAGGAAGAGGGTTTCCTCGAAGCCGTGCCTCGCCGCGTGTTGGAGGGCCAGCAGGTTCTCCGCATAGGACGCGCACTTCAATCCGGAGAGTGACGATCGTTCGTTGCGCTGCCACGGAGAACGGTTCGCGGTGGTGAAATCCGGCGGTTCCGCGGCGGGAACGGCGGTGATCCACAAGACATGGTCCGGCCCCAGCGCCGGATCATGGACCAACCCGCTGCCGCCGGAGATCGCCAGACGGATGCGCGCCCGGCCATGTGCGAGTTCGTTCACCTCGATCAACTCCGCCATCACCGCCTCCAGATCCGGAATCATCGGGTGCCAACCGAGCCGCTCGCAACTCTCCCGCAGGCGGGCGAGGTGGCGTTCCGCGAACACCGGCCGGCCCTCCACGGCAAGAATCGTTTCGAACAAACCGAGCCCGTGCATCAAGCCGCGGTCGGTGGGGGCCGCGGTGAAGTCCAAGGCGTCCAGCCACATGCCGTTGCACCAGAGTTTGGTCACGCGCTCACTTTGAACGGAAGGGACGGCTTGTAAACACCGCATGCTGGAGGGCTTGCCACGGCGGGGCGGAAAAGCGCAGCTTCCCGGTATGCGGATCCAGGTTTTCGTCAGCGCCCTCGTAATCATCGCCCTCGGGGTGACGGCGACCCGTTTGTTAGATGGCAAGGAATCGCTCGGATTCCTGACCGGAGCGCTCACCCTCGGCGGCGGCATCCTGATCTGCGGCTTGTTCTCGCTGAAGAACTACTGGCACGGCCTCATCGGTGCCGGAGTGATGGGCCTGTTAGGCGCGGCGCGCGGACTCGGAAACGTGCCGGACATGATCCAACTTCTCCAAGGCGACCGCCACCGCGGCGCGGCTCCCATCATGGAGATGGGGGTGGCGGTGATTTGTCTGTTGTTGATGATCCGGGTGGTGGGGGCGTTGCTGCGGGAGCGGACCCGCCGGATGTTGGAGCGGGAGGAGTGACCGGAGGCGGCGCGGGAGGCTCTGGTTTCGGAAGGAGGTCGGTCCAGAGATGGATCTGCACGCCCTCGCCAAGTCCACCGATGGTGTTGGAAAGCTCGAAGCATTTCTGCCGCCACTTTTCATAATCCGGCGGTCCTTTTTCCGCCTCGCGGCTGCCGCTGAAAACGAGGTAGCTCACTTTCAGATCGGAAACCGGGCGGCTGTAGGGCGAGGCTTTCGGATTGAGTTCGCGAGCGAGACGCAATGAAGCCTCGCCGACTTTGAATGTCGGACCACCGTCGCCAACGATGGCCGGATAGATTTTTTTCCCGAAGACAACCAGCGCGTAGTCCCCCACCTTCGGGGCGAAGGGGTCGGTGGAAGTGAGGATGTTCACGGGGATGACGATGAAGGGATCATACTCGGCAACGAGGAAACTGCGGGACTTCATGTCCTCGATGCCCTTTTTCAGATAGGCGACGCGCTCGCGCAGCCAGGTCTTGCGCTCGGCGGTGGTGCCTTTCTGGGCGAGTTCCTTTTCCGCGCCGGTGATGCGTTTCTCCCAGCCGGCGACCATCGGATTCGGTGTCTGGGTTTTCTTCGGCCAGCCGTAGCTGGTGAACGGCTGATAGTGGGTGGAGTTGACGATCTCATCGGGCATCTGCGCCAGGCGGTCACCGTCGGAACCGTCGGAAACCACATCCATCTCCGCTTGCAGGAAGAAGACGGGCTTTCCGGTGCTGGATTTCAGGTGCAGGATGGTCTCGCAATCGTAGATGTTGTGCTTGGTGAGCAGCTCGTTGAGCGTGTTCGCGTCGCGGCGGACGCGAGACACCTTGTTTTCGTAGAGTTTCGCGAACCATGGCGAGACCTCGGCTTTCTCGACCAGCGCGGGAAGCCCGGGCAGTAGTTTCGTTAGATCGGCGTTCGAAGACTCAAGCTCGGCCATGGTTTTCGCTGGAGAGGGAACCCGGAGTGAAAGCTGATAGAACGCGGTGAAGCTGGCGTCATCGACGCGTTCCTTGGAGGCGATGCCGCCTTTTTCAAACTTCACCTCGGTCTTGAACGGAATGCCGGAACGCAGCTTCCGAACGTCCATGACCGATCCGATCTCAGGCAATTCCTCCCGTCCACGATCCGTGGCATCCTGCTCGGCCTGGCGTTTCGCCTCGTTCTCCGCGGCGGACTTTTTCATCGATTCCACCTCGCGTTCCAGCTCCGCCTCCATCTCGGTGCGGAGCCGCGATTCGATCTGGCGGCGGATGTCCGCCTCGTCCGCCTGCACGACCACCGGTTTCGGCGCGAAGATCTCCTTGAGCCCGCGTTTCACCTTGGAAAACTGTCCGCTCGCGAAAAACACCAGCGCTCCAAGCCCGAGGTAAACGAGATCCCTCAAGCCGAACCATCGGAATCCGGATTTTCTGCGGTTCTTCGAGTCCAGCGGCTCTGTCATGACGCGGACATTACCCGTTTGCCGCGTCCCTTCAATCCCCGAGGGGCAAACTTTTTCTCCAAAAAATTCGCCGGATTTTTCCAAAAACTCGTCCATGACAAACCCGAGTCCATCCCTACACTCCGCCCCGTGAGCTACCAGGTCTTCGCCCGGAAATACCGACCCAAAACCTTCGACGACGTCCTTGGACAGGACCACGTCGTCCGCACCTTGCGCAATGCGATCGCCCAGAAGCGGCTCGCCCACGCCTATCTTTTTGTGGGCCCCCGCGGCACCGGCAAGACTTCCACCGCGCGGATTCTCTCCAAGGCGCTGAACTGCACCGGCGGGCCGAAAGCGGACTTCGATCCCGACGAGGACGTCTGCATCGAGATCGCCGAAGGCCGTTCGCTCGACGTGTTGGAGATCGACGGTGCGTCCAACAACGGCGTCGAGCAAGTGCGCGACCTGCGCGAGTCCGTCCGCTTCGCGCCAGCCCGCGGGCAGTTCAAGATCTACTACATCGACGAGGTCCACATGCTCTCGAACGCGGCGTTCAACGCCCTGCTCAAGACGCTCGAAGAACCGCCGCCGCATGTGAAATTCATCTTCGCCACCACCGAGGCGAACAAGATCCTGCCCACCATCCTCTCGCGTTGCCAACGTTTCGACCTGCGACCGATCCCCACGGAAACGATCGCCCAGCACCTGCTGCACATCGCTGGAAACGAGAACATCGTGCTCGATCAAACCGCCGCATGGGCCATCGCCAAGGGGGCCGACGGCGGCATGCGCGACGCCCAGTCGATGCTCGACCAACTTGTCGCCTTCTGCGGCGACCACATCACCGAGGAAAACGTGCTCGATGTTTTCGGTTTCACTTCACGCGAGAAGGTGGCCACCCTCACCTCAGCCTTGCTGGAACGTGACACGCCCGCCGCGCTTTCGCTGATCCAGAAGGAGGCCGAGAGCGGCCGCGAGCTCTCGCAGTTGTTAGGTGAGCTGATCGGCTGCCTGCGCGCCCTGCTCGTCGCCAAACTCGATCCCACCGCCGATGGCGAAGGCATCCCGACCGAGCTTTGGAAAAAACTTTTGGAGTCCGCGGAAAACTACGCGCCGGACCGGATTCTGGCAGCGATCGACGTCTTCGCGGAAACCGAAGGCCGCATGAAGTGGGCCACCAACAAGCGCCTGCACTTCGAGCTCGGCATCATCAAGGCCATCCAAACGCTTGCAGAAGTCCGCATCGCCGACGTCATCAAGGTGCTTACCAAAGGCGCGGACTTCTGTGGCGGTGCCGTGCAAGCGCCAAGCCCGTCCATCCCGGCTGCGGAAACTCCCGCTCCGGTGGCAGCACCACCCGCCGCCGAGGCTCCAAAAACCGAGCCCGAACCGGCTCCAGTCGTCGCCGCCTCACCCGCGCCGGAACCCGAGCCCATCCCCGTGGCGAAGGAATGGAAACCCGATCCTCCGCCGCCTAACAAACCGAAGGCCACCACCGGGCTCGCCGCCTTCGATTCGTTGATCGACGCCGCTCCCGAGTTCACCGAGCCACCACCGGCCCCCGAACCTCCTCCGTGGAAGGAAGAGGCGAAACCCGAGCCCGCCGCCCCGGCTCCCCCGCCCCAGCCCGCGGTGGACGAGACTTTCTATCAGGACCCTCTCATCCAGGCCGCCCTCGAACAATTCGAAGGCAAGGTCGTTTCAAACTGAACCTCCATCATCTCCATGAACATCCAGAAACTCATGAAACAAGCCCAGCAAATGCAGGCCGGGCTCGCCGCAAAACAGGAACAACTTGCCCAGGAAACCGTCGAGGCCTCCGTCGGCGGCGGCAAGGTCACCGTCACCGCCACCTGCGCGGGTGATGTGCTTTCCATCAAGATCGATCCCTCGGTCGTCGATCCCACCGATGTCGAGTTTCTCGAAGACCTCGTGCTCAAGGGCGTGCAGGAAGCCATCACCACCGGCAAGGAAAAGGCTGCCGCGGAGATGAAAAAACTCACCGGCGGTCTCGGCATCCCGGGACTTTGAGATTTCCAACCTCAGTTTTAAACTCCCGCCATGTCCTCGCTACGCCGCCGGTCGGGATGGACGTTGGTGGGAATTTCGCTGCTGCTCCACGTCATCACCGTCTATTGCTTTTCCCGGCAACCGGACCAGATGGCGGCCTTTACAGTCCTGCCGATCTGGCTCTGGGGCGGGGCTGGTCTGTTAGCCTCGGTGATCGCGTTCTACTTCCTGCGCGCGCCGCTCTCGCTGATCGTCACGGGCATTTGGTCGGTCACCCTGCTGGTGGGAGCCGACGAGGCGCGGGTGCTCGCCAATCTCGGGAAACCCGCACCTAACCGCGGAGCCGCGGCCTCCTACGAGGGACAGCCTGTCCTGCGTGTCGTTTCGCTCAACTGCGCGCTCTTCAGCATCGGAGATCCCGCCAAGGACCTCGACGCGTGGGAACCGGACATCGTGCTGCTTCAGGACGCGTTTCCCCATCAGGTGCGGCGCATCGCGGATGTGCTCTACGGTGGACATGGAGACTACCGCGCCCATCAGACCAATGGCGTCGTCACTCGCTGGAAGATCACACGGGAGGTGCGCAATCCCTCCCAACGCGACCAACAGGTTTCCATCAGCCGTCCCGATGGAGCGAATTTCGAAGTGGTGAACGTGCACCTAGCCTCCGCAGCCACCGATCTGAGATTCTGGAACCGCGGCACCTGGAGGGATCACCGCATCAACCGCGGCCAACGCCGCGCCGAACTCACGCTCACTCAACAGATCCTCGAACAAACCAATCCCCTTTTCCCTAACATTCCCACGATCTTCGGCGGCGACTTCAACGCGCCGGCCACTGACATCGTGCACCGCCAGATGGCGCGGGATTACGAGGACGCCTTCGCCACCGCCGGCACCGGCTGGGGGGATACGTTCCCACGGCGTTTCCCCATTCTCCGGATCGACCATATCTACGCCACCCGCCACTTCATGCCGGTGCGCTGCAAGGTCGTCACCACCCGTTTCAGCGATCACCGCATGGTCGTCGCGGACTTCATTCTCAAGTGAGCGGCGCGAACGACTGCACCTGATAGAAAGATGACCAAAGTCGCGTCTCCGCGGGATGGGTCACCGGATCTCCAAACCCGGCCTCCTTGAGAATCCGGCCCCATGTGGTTTCCGACGGGAAGAAATTCCGCCCCATGAATCGGTAACGACCGAGCGCCGCGGCCTCACGCCCGTTCAACTCACCCGTTTCGCACATTTCGTCGATCCGCTGATAGACGCACCGGTTGTCGAGGATCTCCTCTTGCGGATGGTAGGCGTCCTCATGGAAACCAAGCATCCGTGAGCAGAATCCGAACTCCGCCTCATCCAGTTGGCCGCGCCGGAACTCGTCCAACAACCTGTCGAATCCGAAGCGCGCGAGCTCCAGATCCGCCGGAAGAATCACGTTTCTCATCACGCAGCGCCCGCCCGGGAGCAACATCGGGCGGAGCATCGCTAACAGACGGATGGTTTCCGAAATCCCGGCCAGGTTCCCGACGATTCCATCACCCAGGATGACATGCACCCTGCCGATGGGCATTTCGGCAACATCCGCCCAGTTTCCCCGGATCACGCGCTCACGGGAACGGAGATCCTCCGGCAGCCAGTCGGAATACAGTTGGATCGCCGTCTCCGAGGCATCCACGGACACCACTCCCGCAAAGCGGCGGACAGCCATCCCGCGCAACTCCGGTGTCATGCCCAGAACCAGCGCGCCGCCATCGGCGGGCAATCCGTCACAAGCCGCAAGGTAAGCTCCGATCTCCGCAGGTGAAGGCGAGCCCGCGGCATGGCGACGCCTTGTTTCCCGATCATCGATGCGCGCCTGATAGATTTCCGGTGTCCAGTCCATCGTTCAATCGTTTGCTTTTTCCGCAGCGGGTTTGCTCCTCCTGATGAGTTGGCGCACGACTTTCTCCGCTTCCGGCGGAAGTCCGCGTTTGATGAATCCGCGGTAGGTCGGAATCAGGTAGTCATGAATCCTGCGGGTCTTGCGCAGGTTCTCCAGAAGCGTCGCTTCATCAGGAAACGTCGGATATAGTGACAGTTTCCCCACCGATAGCAGCCCGAGCATCGTGCGCAGGCATTTCTCACAGCTGCCGCAGTTCAGATCATCGTTGCGATGTTCCCAACAAATCCGCAGATGCGCGCGAACCAAGGGATCATCCGCAATGAGCTCGAGTTTTCCAAACCTCCACAATTCCTCACCGAAGTGCGCCATCTCCAACACCTTGGAAGACCACAAATGATCGGTTCTCCAACTGGAACCCCAGGGCTTGAAAAACTCCCTTGGATATGAGGACGAAATCACGATCCGCTGGATGGAATCCGCCAGCAGATGCCCCACCGCCGCAAGCGCCGCACCGTGGAAGCGCTCCCAACTCAAGGTCCGGAACACCGGATGCTCCCGCAGATTCGTCCTCACCACCGTAACTCGCATGCCCCGCACCTCACCCACTTGCCGCAAGCTTCGCTCGATCCTCTCAAGTCGGGATGAATCGTGAAGTTTCACATCAAATCCCGCCACATAGACGATGTGGTTCGCATCCGGATACCGGAGCAGTGAATAGAACGAATCGACTCCCAATGATAGGAAAACCGCGATGTCACCACGCGTGGTCCGCTTCAACTCCAACTTGCGGCGCTTGCTGAGGAACCTCCGCTCCCCGGTGCTCCACCAGCGGTTCCAGATCCGCGCGAGCCGTGAGAGATTTCCTTTCATCATCCCGCAGATCGGCAGTGGAAACCTGACTTTCCATCCGCCCAGATTCGCCGCGGCGAAACAAAGACAGGCCACCGCTTCCGGTTCCTCGCTCAATGAAACATCAGCCGATTCGAACCAAACGGCGCTTCCGGCCACATCCCATTCCACTCGTGATACGCCGTGGATCAGGGACGCGCCCTTCCGCCTTACCCGCAGACGTTTCAGCCAGAGATGGAGTCGTGAAATCATCAACTGAATCGCTGGAAACTGCCGCCTCCCGCTTCAATCCTTGATCTCGATGCCCTTCGGATCCCAATCAATCTTCGGCAGCTGCATGTCCAGCTTGCCCAGCGTGTCGAGCATGATGCGCGCCACACAGAGATTGCGATACCACTTGCGGTCCGCTGGAACAATATACCAAGGCGCGAACTCGGTGGAAGTGTGGCCTATCACATCGTTGTAGGCTGCCATGAAATCATCCCAACGCTCGCGATCCGCGAGATCGTCCGGGTTGAACTTCCAGTGCTTGGCCGGATTCTTCAGGCGGGCCTCCAAGCGCTCCTTCTGCTCGTCCTTCGAGATGTGCAGGAAGATTTTCACGATGGTGGTCCCCTCCTCCGCGAGCATGCGCTCGAACTCCACCACATGCCGCTGCCGGCGTTTCCACACCACATCGGGAAACAGTTTCTTCACGCGCACCGCGATGATGTCCTCATAGTGGCTGCGGTTGAAAATCACGAGCTGCCCGCGGTGCGGCACCTTCGAGTGGATGCGCCAGAGGAAATCATAGGACAACTCCTCTTCCGTCGGTTTCTTGAACGAACGGACGTGGATGCCCTGCGGGTCGATGTGCGAGAAGACGTGCTTGATGCAGCCGTCCTTGCCGCCGGTGTCCATCGCCTGCATCACCACGAGGATGCGGTGCTTGTTCTGGGCGTAGAGTTTCTTCTGAAGCTCCTGGAGCTGGTCCTGCAGCTCCAGGAACTGCGGCTCGAAGTCCGTTTTCTGCGACCCGTCGAACAGCGCGCGGTCCCGCGTGTCGATCTCCGCGAGATCGACTTTGGTTCCGGGTTTCACCCAATAGCGCTCCATGGCTCCGCGGACAGGCATGGCCGGGTTATCCGCCGATCGATAGGTGATGACAAGCCCGGACTGGTGACGATGCCTCCGTCACACATTCGGAGTTGAATCCCCGGCCGTCCCGCGCTGTCCTCTGCTGATGCCGAAGGCCAAGAAACTCCCGAAAAAATCGCCCTCGCCGGTCGAGTCACTGGCCACTTCGCTGCACATCGGCGCGAGTTCCGTCTCGATGATGGTCGCCGAGCGATCCGCCAACGGCACGCTCACCCCCATCGATTTCCTCGAACAACCGGCGCCCGTGGCGCGCGACATCTTCCGCCAGGGAACCGTCAGCCTCTCCACCACCGAACGCGTGGTATCCATCATCAAGGGCTATCAGAAATCGCTCGCCGAACTCGGCCTCGATCCCTGCGCCATCACCCGCACGGCGGCGACGAACATCTTCAGCGAGGCGCGCAACCACGAAACCGTGATGAACCGCATCCGCGTGGCCTGCGGACTCAAGGTGGGCACCATCGATGACGGCGAGATGACACGCCTCATCTATCTGAAAACCCGGCGTCGTCTCAAGGACATGCCCACCACGCAGAAGGACACCACGCTCGTCGTTCACGTGGGGCCCGGCAACACGCGGGCGCTCCTGTTTCAGAACGGCAGCATCACCCGCTACACCAGCTACCGGATGGGAACCCACCGCACGCGAGAAGCGGTGGAGGGATCCCACGCGGAAGGACCCGCCCTGCTTCGCGTGATCCGCGAGCATGCCTTCGGAAACCTCGCCCAGATCCGCTTCGACTACTCGGATGTG
>DAISZP010000619.1:0-1810 GCA_036824745.1 Luteolibacter sp. | reverse complement strand
ATCGCCCGCCGCCTCCTGCAAGGAAAACTCCTGCTGCTCTAACAAACTCGCGCTGTGCTACGGCTCCCTGCTGCTGCGTCTCTGGCTCGCCGTGCGCGCCATCCAGACCGGTGTCGAGAAGTACGCCGCCGTGAAACAACTGCCCGGCGAAGCCGTGAAGGTGGACGGCGTGCCCAATGCGGAAGGCCTCAGCGCGGTGGGATCCGCCAAGGTTTACGCGCTGGAAAACTATCATGGCGTGCCCGCCGCCCTGATGAAGAAATTCGAGGCCGAACCGCTCATGATGAAATGGGCGCTTCAGATTTATGACATGGTGCTCGGCCCCGCGCTGTTGATCCTCGGCATCACGATCCTTCTGGGCGTCGCCTACAGGACTTCGTTGTTCTTCCTCGGCCTGCTCTACATCAGCCTCACCTGGGGCCTCATCCTCATCAAGCAGGACGACGGTGTTTCCTGGCTCGGCGTCCACATGATCCTCGTCGTGATGGCACTCGCCCTTGCACAACACAACCGCCTCGCCATCCTCAAGAAGTGGTAAACGCATGAATCCTTCCATTCCCAACTTCAGCCGCCGCGACTTCCTCACGAGAACTGCCGGCGGCATCAGCGCCGGCCTCGTGCTGGGCGCGCCGAACATCCTCCGCGCCGCCGATTCCGGCGGTTCGAACGACATCCACGTCGCCCTTGTCGGTTTCGGCAAGCAGGCGGAAGTGCTCTTCGCGAGTTTGAAGAACATTCCCGGTCTCCGTTTCCAGGCGGTCTGCGACATCTCGAAGAACCGCATCAACATGTTCCGCTCCAACAGCCGCGGCATGGCGAATTGCGAAGGCGCGAAGTTCTACGAGAACATCGATGACATGCTCGCCACCGAGAAGGGCTTGGACGCCGCCATCGTCGCCACGCCCGACTTCTGGCACTCGCCGCACACGGTGAAATGCCTGGAGGCAGGACTGAACGTGTATTGCGAGAAGATGATGTCCAACACCATCGACGGCGCTCGCGCCATGGTCAAAGCCATGGAGAAAACCGGCAAACTCTGCCAGATCGGCCACCAGCGCCGCTCGAACCCGCGCTACCGCTACACGCTCAACAAACTGATCAACGGCAAAAAAATCTGCGGTCAGATCACCAATGCCAACGGCCAGTGGAACCGCTCCCTCGGGGCCTCCGCTGACATCGGTGGAGCCAAGCTCGCGAAGTCGATCATCGTGCCGGATGACGTGTTGAAGCGTTATGGCTTCAAGGACATGCACCAGTATTTGAACTGGCGTGTCTATCGCGACCTCTCCGGCGGTCCGATCTCCGATCTCGGAGCCCACCAGATCGATGTGTTCAACTGGTTCCTCGGCACCGTTCCCAAGCGCGTTTACGCATCCGGTGGAAACTCCTACTTCAAGCAGCGCGAGCATTTCGACAACGTGATGTGCATCTTCGATTACGATACGCCGCAAGGAGAAGTCCGGGCGTTCTACGAAGTGCTTACCACCACCAGCTACGGCGGCGGTTTCTTCGAAAGCTTCATGGGCACCGAGGCATCTATCAAGATTTCGGAAATCGCCTCCTCCTCCGCCATCTATCGGGAAGCCACCGCCCCGGAATGGGACGGCCTCGTCGATACCGGATACCTCGTCCGCAAGCCGGCTCCCCCCAAACCGGAAGCCTCCGCGGATACCGTGAAATCCTACGAATCCGCCGCGCCGGAAATCTTCGAGCTTCCCGGCGATTTCGGAAAGCCCGCCCACCAGCCGCACCTTGAGAATTTCTTTGCCGCCGTGCGCGGCCAGGCGAAACTCAACTGCGACGCCCGTCA
>DAISZP010000132.1:0-11786 GCA_036824745.1 Luteolibacter sp. | reverse complement strand
ATGCTTCTGGAACTCATTAAAAAGCATCCACAAAGCCCCATCCCGCTCAACGCGCTTCTGGCCATCCGCGCCGAGAGCCGGAACCTGCTGGAGTCCGTGGAAATGGCGCGCGGCCTCTGCAAGATGCTGCCGGACTACCCGCCCGCCTTCCACTTGTTAGGCCACTACGAATGGCGCTGCGGCCACCACGCCGCCGCAGCCACCGCGTTTGGCCGCGCGTCCTCGTTCTATCAGCGGTGGATGAACGACAACAAGGTGACCGTGGCGGATTGCCCGGAGTGGGTCCGCTCCGAGTGCTACCGCATCGTCGCCCTCGTTTCCAAAGGGGACTTTGATACCGCATATGCCGCTTCCCGCCATGTGGCGGCCACCCCGCTGCCATTGAAACGATTGTCCTCGGCCGGCGCCCGATGCCTGCTGTGGGAAGCCAAAACCCTGCCCGCCCGCGTGCTCCTCCACCGTGGTTTCAAGGGAAACGCCGACGAGGCGAAACTTTCGCTGCCCACCCCGAAGGAATCCGAAGTCACCCGCATGGACTCGCTCGCCAACTGGTGGATCGACGGCCTGCGTATCGCCTTGGAAGCCCGGCGGCTCATCGATACCGGAGATTTGGACAACGCGCGCATCGCCCTCAACGCCCTCACCCAACATGGCGAGATGATGAGCAAAACCCAGCGCGACGCCTCGAAATTCGGCGAACGCTCGGAATGGACACGCGCCTTCCGCGCCCTCGAAGTGCTGGCCAGCGACACCCGCGGCAGCCTGGCCATGGCCGGACCGGCGGACAAACGCGAGACTGCCTACAACTGGTTCGCCTCCGCCATGGACCGCCAGCAACCCGCCACCATGCTCAATCCACCGATGCTGCTCACCCCGATGGCCGCCCATCTCGGTGGCTTCTATATGGCCACGAAAAAACCCGAGGAAGCCATCGAGGCCTATCAGCGCGCGCTGGAAATGTTTCCCAACGACATGAACTCTCTCGTCGGCCTCAAGTCCGCCTTCGATGCGGCGGGAAAATCCAAGGATGCCGAAAACATCGGCAAACGCATCGAAGAGCTGAAAGCGAACTGATCTTTTTAAAAAAGATAGGCCGCCGGAGAGTCCCTTCTCCGGCGGCCAAGGTCATCGTGCCTTCGTCCACACCCATGAACTGGCAGACAACTGTGCTGTTACACCCTTACATGAAGCTTCGGTTTCCCGTTGCTTACATAGGGATCAGACCTTCAACTTTTACAAACGTTCAAAGAATTTGAAAATTTTTTGAAGTTTGTCGGATGAACCAACTTGGCACTTGGAAACAAGGCCCTGTTTCCTGAGTCTCCGCGCATGTCGCACAGCCACATCGACGTCCGCTATGTCGCCAATCTCGCCCGTCTGGAACTCAGTGACGTGGAGGTGGCCTTGTTCCAGCCGCAGCTTGAGGCGATTCTCGGCCACGTGGACGCGCTGACCAAGGTGGATGTTTCAGGCATCGAGCCCACCTCCTACCCCACCCCGGTGTTCGGTCGGATACGCGACGACGTTCCGCACGAGAGCCTGGAGCCCGCCGCCCTGTTGCAAAACGCGCCGGACCAGGCGCAGGGCCAGGTCCGCGTGCCCAAAGTCGTCACCGACGCCTGATTCCCTCCGAGCCGTTAGAATTTTTTCAGTCATGTCCATCGCCAGCATCCGCAAACAACTAACAGCCGGGGAAACCACACCCGCGGCCGTTCTGGAGAAACTCGCCGGGGAAATCGCCGCCAAGGACGCGGTCACCGGAGCCTATCTGTCCTTCGACCTCGAAGCCGCGCTGGCCGAGGCCGCGAACGCCGATCTAACACTCCCGCTCGGCGGCATCCCGATCGCGCTAAAGGACAACATGAACGTGCTGGGCCAGCCCTGCACCTGCGGCTCGAAGTTTCTCGCGGAAAACTACAACTCACCTTACGACGCGACGGTCGTTAGAAAACTGCGCGCCGCCGGGGCCATTCCGTTCGGACGCACGAACCAGGACGAGTTCGCCATGGGCTCGTCCACGGAAAACTCGGCCTTGAAAGTCACTTGTAATCCGCATGACCCGGAGCGCATTCCCGGAGGCTCGTCCGGCGGCTCCGCCGCGGCGGTCGCGGATGGCACGGCCATCGCCGCGCTCGGCTCGGACACTGGCGGCTCGATCCGCCAACCGGGTTCGCACTGCGGCGTGGTGGGCTTGAAGCCATCCTACGGCCGGGTTTCCCGCTACGGACTGGTGGCCTATGCATCCTCGCTCGACCAGATCGGTCCCCTCACCCGCACCGTCGAGGACGCGGCGATGATTTTACAAGCCATCGCCGGGTTCGATCCGGCGGACAGCACCAGCCTCGACGTGCCGGTGGACGATTATCTATCAGGCCTCAACGACGGCGTGAAGGGCATGAAACTCGGCGTGCCGAAGGAATACTTCGGCGATGGCATCGACGCGGGTGTTAGAAAACTCGTCGAGGCCGCGATCCAGAAACTCGCCGCCCAAGGCGCGGAGATCGTCGATATTTCCCTTCCGAACACCGAACACGCGGTGGCCACGTATTACATCATCGCCCCGGCCGAGGCTTCCTCGAACCTCTCGCGCTTCGATGGCATCCGCTACGGACACCGCGCGGCGAATCCGGCTGACATTCTGGATCTTTACAAGAAATCGCGTGAGGAGGGATTCGGTCCGGAGGTGAAACGCCGGATCATCCTCGGGACCTACGTGCTATCGTCCGGTTATTACGAAGCCTACTACGGTCGCGCGCAGAAGGTGCGGACCTTGATCCGCCGGGATTTTGAAAACGCGTTCCAGCAGGTGGATGCGATCGTCTCCCCGGTGGCGCCGACGCCTGCGAGAAAGATCGGCGCGTTCGCCAATGATCCGCTGCACGAGTATCTATCCGATATTTTCACCCTCTCCGCCAACCTCGCCGGCATCCCCGGCATCTCGGTGCCTTGCGGCGTGACCGACTTTGATGGAGGAACGAATCTGCCGGTGGGTCTTCAGATCCTTGGCCCGCATCTGGGAGAAGCGAAGCTCCTGCGCATCGCGAAAGCGGCGGAGTGAACCGCCGCCACATCTAACGAATCACCACCCCGATCTCGGCGACGGTGACGTTGTTTCTCTCCAGCACGTGGAGCGCGGTGAATCGGATTTGTCTGGCCTTGGTGCCATCGGGCAGGCCGATGCGTTGCTCGACGGGATTGGCGCGTAGGTTGGAGAACTCACCTTCGAGCGGCTTGGACCATTGGTTTCCATCCGCCGACCATTCGAGCCGATAGCGGTCCACCATCGCGTGTGGTGTTCCATCCTGTCGTGGCAGAACAGTGACGGCGGCGAGGTCTTGCAGGCTTCCGAGATCGATGGTGACGGATTGTGGAGGGCCTTGTTCGCCCTTCACCGTGTCGTGCGTGCACCAAATCGTGGCCGGGTTGCCATCAATGGCGTGGACGGCCGGATGATCGCTGGTTTCAAAGCTCGCGGTAATCTTCCAATCGTCCTTTGCGAGTGCTTTGGGATCCGGTTGCGCGAGCGAATTGGGAACTCCGGCCGGCTCCAGCCACAGCGACACTTCCGATAGACAAGGGCAGGCGCCGGCTTCTGTGACGCGGACGCGCACGGCATCAGCGGTCACGGGTCTGCCGCGCAACAGGGTGTGCGGGCCGACGGTGGAGCCATCCTTGATCCATTCGGACCACGTTCCGTTTTCTCTAACATCCACAGCGAATTTGCGAATGCGCTGGCCGAGCTGGATCGGTTCGCGCAGGCGGATGACGGAGAATTTCCTCGCTTCGGGCAGGGTGAGTTCGAGCGTGGCATTCAGTTTTCCATCGGTAGCAGCCCAGTAGGTTTTCGGGTTATTGTCGAGCATGCGTGCGGCTTCGAATCCGGCACCGCGGTTCGAGTCAGCTGTGATCTTCGCACCGTCTGCTAGATTTTTGGAGAACATCTGATCGAGCGCCTTCTTGAAGCCGGTGAGCGCGATCACGTCGTTCTCATGGATGAGCCCGCGGCGATCGGGAGGGACGTTGAGGAGGAACGAGGAGCCTTTGCCCACCGAGTTGAAGTAGAGGTTCATCAGGTTTTTCGGCGAACGGACGCGGGCGTTTTCGTGGGCATGCCAGAACCAGCCGGGGCGGATGGAAACATCCACTTCGGCGGGAATCCACTGCTTGCCATCGGGCGAGCCGTCCTGAGTCTTGCAGTGGCCCGGCGCGGCGGGGCCACCGTCCGGGCCGACGGGCGAGAAAGTCGCCCAATTCGGATAGGGGGCGATGCCACGCTCGTTGCCGACCCAGCGGACGTCCGGTCCCACATCGGAAAAAATCACGGCGTGGGGCTGGAGTTTTCTCACAAGCTGCCAGGTGTTCGGCCAGTCGTAGTAGGTGGTGCGATCGATCGAGCGGCGTTCGCGTTTGCCGCCATAGAAACCGTCGCCGCCGTTCGCACCGTCATGCCAGACTTCGAAGATCGGACCATAGTGGGTGAGTAGCTCGGTGAGCTGCTGCCGGTAGATCTCGAGGTAGCGGGGTGTGCCGTAGTGCTCGTTGTTGCGGTCCCATGGCGACAGATAGACGCCGAACTGGATGCCATGGCGCTTCGCGGCTTCGGAAAACTCGCGGACCACATCACCCTTGCCTTTTTTCCAGGGGGATTTGGAAACGTTGTGATCGGTGGTCTTGGTGGGCCAGAGGCAGAAGCCGTCGTGGTGCTTGCAGGTGAGGATCACACCCCTGAAGCCGGATTTCGCGAGCGTGCCGACGATTTGATCGGCATCGAACTCCGTCGGATTGAAAATCGACGGGCTTTCGTCGCCAAAGCCCCACTCCTTGTCGGTGAAGGTGTTGGTGGTGAAGTGGCAGAAGGCATACATCTCCAACTCGCTCCACCGGAGCTGGGCATCACTCGGCACCGGGCCAAACGGACGCGGCGCGGTGGCGGCGGAAATCGTGGAAACCAAGGCAAACGACCATACAGACGACAAACAAACCAAACGCATGCCCGGAATACGCCCGAATCCGCGCTTCGTTTCACGACAAATTTCCGTGTCGCGAGAGGGTCTTGCAGAATCCTTAAGAAATCCAAATTTTCACAATACACAATATCATGTGTATTTTTCAGTAATCCGACACAAGATGCAGCGTCGTTTTTTCTGAGACATTGCGAAGAGGGTTTCCGTGACTAGTCTGTGGGTCGCCCATTTCCCTCTCGGGCGCAACCCCTAACCTCCTGTCTGAATGTATCTGAAAACACTCGAAATCCACGGCTTCAAGTCCTTCGCGGACAAGACCGTGCTGGAATTCGCCACGGGCGTGACCGGCATCGTCGGCCCGAACGGCTGCGGCAAATCCAACGTGGTGGACGCCATCCGCTGGGTGCTCGGCGAGACCTCGGCCAAGGCGCTGCGCGGCGGCGAAATGGCGGACGTCATTTTCAACGGCACGGAGAAACGCAAGCCGCTAGGCATGGCGGAAGTCACGCTGACCATGGCGGACTGCGAAGCGGCGCTCAAAGTGGATTTCAACGAAGTGGCCATCACCCGCCGGGTGTATCGCGACGGTCGCTCGGAATACCGGATCAACAACACGCTTTGCCGCCTGAAGGACATCCATGACATGCTGATGGATACCGGCATCGGCCGCACCGCTTACTCGATCATGGCGCAGGGCCAGATCGACCAGATCTTGTCCTCGAAGCCGGAAGAGCGCCGCGCGGTGTTCGAAGAGGCCGCGGGCATCACCAAGTTCAAGAAGGAGAAAAAAGAGGCGCTGCGAAAACTGGAGTTCACCGAAGCCAACCTGCTCCGCGTTTCCGACGTGCTCGCGGAACAAGAGCGCCGGATGAACTCGCTGAAACGCCAGGTCGCCAAGGCCCGCCGCTATCAGGCGCTCGCCGCTGACACCCGCGTGCTGGACACGCACCTTGGCCACAAGAAGTTCGTGGAACTCACCGCCGAGCGCGACGAGCTGCTCGTTTCCATCAGAAGTCTCGAAGTTCGCGATACCGAGTTGGAACGCATGCTGCCCGCCAAGGAGGAGGCGGTCACCGAAGCCCGCAGCGCCGCCCGCGCCTTCGAAGGGGAACTTGCCGAACTCCGCCATCGTTCCAACGAACACAAGAACGCGCTCAACACCGCGCAAAGCCGCATCTCGTTCAACGACGAGCGCAAGGCCGAACTCGAATCACGCATCCGCCAGAACCACGAGGACATCGCCTCCACCCGCGAGAAGCTGGCGCAGCAGGAATTCGACGTCATCGCCGCGAACGAAGCGCTCGACCAACTCAACCGCCTCATCGCCGAGAAGGAAATCCAACTCGCCGAGCACGAGCAACGTGGCCGTGGAAACCGTGACGAACGCGAGCGCATCGAAGCCGCCCTTCGCGAGACCCGCGGCGAGGCAAACCGCTGCCAGACGATCATCGCAACCATGCAGGCGAAGATCGAAAGCGCTCTGGCGCAGTTGGAAGGTACACGCGAGCGCGCCCGCCAGCTTGCAGACGAGGAGCAGCGCCTGAACCTCGAACTCGAGGAGTTCCGCGCCGAACGCCAGCGCATCGCCGAGCAGGTGGAAGCCACCGGTGCCCAGCTCGCCGATCTCGAAGAAGCCTTCCAGGCCGCCGAACGCGCCTATCAGCACACCCGCGGCGATCTCGACGCGGCGCGCGCGGCGGCCATCGAGTCCAACAAGGTGCTGGCCCAGCGCGCCGCGCGTTTCCAAGCCGTCAGCCAGCTCGTCGAAAGCGGCGAGGGTTTCGAAAAAGGCACTCAGAACGTGCTTTCGGGCCTTGGTGATCCGGATCGTTTCAAACCCGGGATCCATGGCGCGCTCGCCTCGTTGATCGAAGCGGACAACACCTGCGCCCGCGCGATCGAAGCCGCGCTCGGCTCCCATCTCCACGCGGTGCTCGTGACCGACCAAGCCGCCGCCGAGTCGATCATCGGCCGTCTCACCGAGAAACAACTCGGCATCGCCGCCATCCTTCCGGAAACTTTCGTCCCCCACGCTTCAGGCACGCAGATGGAGACTCTGCCGGAAGGTGCCACCGCCTGGGCGCTCGACCGCATCAAGTCCGATCCGCGCATCGCCGGGGTGATCGAGCGCTTGTTAGAGAAGGTGCTCATCGTTCCCAATCAATCCACCGCCCTGCGCCTGCGCCCGAACCATCCCGGCGTGACCTTCGTCACTCTCGCCGGCGTGATGCTCAGCGGCGAAGGCATGCTGCGCGGAGGAGCGACCGCCGAAGGTTCCACCTCGGTGCTGGAGATGCGCAACGAAGCCCGCGCGCTGGAAGCGGAGGTCGCCACGCTCACCGAGGCCGACGAGGCTGCGAGAAACCGGGTTTCCGAACTCGAAGGCAACCTTGAACGCCTGCGCGAGGAGGTGGAGGTTTCCCGCGAACGCCTGCAACGCCAGAAGGTCGAGCTTTCCACCCTGCAAGGCCAGCTCAGCCTGGCCACTCGCGAGGTGGAAAACTTCGAAACGAAAGTGGAGAACGTGCGCTGGGAACGCGGCGAACTCGACAAACGCGAAAGCGCCGCCGCTGAAGGCCGCGAGCACATGGAAAGCGAACTCGCGTCTTCCCGCGAGCGGCTGGAAGGGCTTGAAAGCGAGGCACGCCGTTTGCAATCCGAGTCGGACGCCGCCGTGAACCGCGAGCTGGATTTCAACAACATGCTCAACGAGCTGCGCACCGACCTCGCCGTCGAGCGCCGCGCGAAACAAGCCGCCGAAGAACAGCAGAAGCCGATGGAAGCGCGCCTCTCGGAACTGCGCGAGGTTTCCATCCGCCGCGAAACGGAGATCGAATCGTTCACGCAACGCATCGAGGCAGCCATCGCCGAAAACGCCCGCCTCGCCGAGGAGTGTGAAACGCACCGCCTGGAAGTCGAAGACCTGCAGGTCGAGATCAACACGCGCTCCGAAGGCCGCGCGGTTTTGTTAGAGGCCATCGAAACCGCGGAAACGCAACTCGCCGCCATCCGCCGTGATCACGCGAAGGTGAACGAGCAGAAAGGCCGCGAGGAAGTCGCCGCCACCAAACTCGACCTGCGCTTGGAAAGTCTCACGAACTCGATCCAGGAGCGCTATCAGATCGATCTCTCCACCTTCGAGCCGGATGCCCATGCGTTGCTCGCGAGCATCGCCTCGCAAAAAGCGCTGCAATCGCGCGGTGGCAGACAAGTCATCGTCGAAGCCGATGGATCGGAAACCTCCGACTCATCCGACGAAGACGAAATGCCCACGATGGTCGTCGATGGCACCAGCGATGACGACGTCGAGATCCCCGGCGACATGACCGGCGAGCCGGACTGGGAATTCGTTGAATCCATCGTCACCGACATCAAGCGCCGCCTCGACGCAATGGGTCCGGTGAACCTCGATGCCATCGAGGAATACGAGGAACTCGAAGAACGTTACAACTTCCTCAAAGGCCAGCACGACGACCTCGTTGCTTCGAAAACCGAGTTGCTGGAAGTCATCGATCGCATCAACACGGAAACGCAGCGCTTGTTTGCGGAAACCTTCGCGCAGGTGAAGATCAACTTCCAGATGATGTTCAAGGAGCTCTTCGGCGAAAAAGGCCAGGCCGATCTCACCTTGCTCGACGAAAGCGATCCGCTCGAATCCGGCATCGAGGTCATCGCCAAGCCGCCGGGCAAGAAACTGCAATCCATCACGCTGCTCTCCGGTGGCGAACGCTCGATGACGGCCGTCGCGCTGCTGTTCTCGATCTACATGATCAAACCCAGCCCCTTCTGCGTGCTGGACGAACTCGACGCCCCGCTCGACGAATCGAACATCGGCCGCTTCGTCAAGGTGCTGGACCGTTTCATCGATCGCTCGCAGTTCATCATCGTCACCCACTCGAAGCGCACGATGGCCCGCGCCGACGTGATGTATGGCGTGACCATGGAAGAGTTCGGCGTTTCCAAACCCGTCGGCATGCGCCTCACCAACGCGGACGACAACAAAGGCGGCAAGGAACCGAAAACCGCCGCGCAGAAAGCCGCCCTCAGGCTGGACGCGTGACCTAACAAACAGATCTCCAGACAGGAGAGGGAAAACGGGGGGAGGCATCGATGGTCCGGGTGGATCCGACGCCTCCCCCCAATGCTTTTTGCGGGGCCAAGGTTGTCAAAGCCTCACCGGCCGCTATGTTTCGCGTAATTCATGGCTGAAAAAACGCTCTTCGAAAAAATCCGGGACCGGGAGATTCCCGCGGACATCGTTCACGAGGACGAGGTCTGCATCGGCTTCCGGGACATCTCGCCGCAGGCTCCCGTCCACATCCTGATCGTGCCGAAGAAGCCGATCCCGCGGGTGGGTCTGGCAGTGCCTGATGACCAATCCACACTTGGCCACCTGCTGCTCGCCGCGGCGTCCGTCGCGCGGGCGGAAGGTATCGCGGAAAGCGGATACCGGCTCGTCATCAACAACGGACCGGACGGCGGCGAGGCGGTGCCCCATCTTCACGTCCATCTGTTAGGCGGACGCAAACTCGATTGGCCACCCGGTTGAAATTGCCATGAAACACAGACTTCTCCCCTTCCTCGCCGCGCTGCTCGCGGCCACCGGAGTGCAGGCCCGAAATCCGGAACCACTCAGGGTTTCCAACCGGTCGATGCCTCCGCCTGAAATCTCGAAGCGCGTGGTGCTGGTCCATGGTTTCCTCGAAAACGGCAGCGCGTTCACGCTCATGCGCAAGCGGCTGGAGGCGAAAGGCTGCGAGTGCCTCGTGGTGAAGCTGAAGCCGAGCGACGGCCGCGGCGGACTGGAAAAACTCGCCGCCGGATTGAAACGTGACATCGACGCCAAATACGGCCCCACCCGGCCGATCTCCGTGATCGCCTTCAGCATGGGCGGCGTCGTTTCCCGCGAATACCTCCAAAACCTCGGCGGGGCGAAACCTTGCGAGAAGTTTTTCACCATCTCCTCACCCCACCATGGCACGCTGGCCGCCTGGCTCTATCCAACCCAAGGAGTGGAGGAAATGCGTCCCGGCAGCCCCTTCTTGAAACGGCTGGCGTCCACCGAATCCGAGCTCGGAGACATGCCCGTCGTTTCCTACCGAACCCCGCTGGACCTCATTATCGTCCCGGCGGACAGCTCGGTGTGGGAACGCGCGGAAAACGTCAGCCACCCGGCGCTGCTGCACCCGTTCATGGTCACGTCGCACACGGTGCTCTCGGACATCGAGCGGCGCTTGCTGGACTGAGCCGGAAACAAAACACCGCCTCCCACGCGAGGCGGGAGACGGTGATCGGGTAAGGTTTTTCGAAGGGGGAATCAGTCGTTGGTATTGAGGTGGCCGAGCACCTCCACTTTGACTGGAGCGACCCCACGCGAGCGGAAGCCGAGGCGTTCCGCGGTGCCGATGGTGAGGTCGATGATGCGCCCGCGGACGTAAGGCCCGCGGTCGGTGATGGTAACGACTTCGGACAAGCCGTTGCTTTGATTGGTCACGCGGACCTTGGTGCCCATGGGAAGGGTCTTGTGGGCGGCGGTGGCGGCCTCGTTGGAGAGCCGCTGACCGCTGGCGGTGCGGGTGCCGCCGTTGGTTCTCACCGAATACCAGGAGGCCTTGCCGTGTTGTGTGGATTTCACGGCCAGCCCTTCGGCATTGGTGGGGGATTTGGATCTGGCGTTCCCAATCGACGCGCAACTGGGAAGCGCTATGACGCCGGCGATTGCCAGGGCCACGGAGTTGAATTTCCGGGTCATGTTCATCGTGTTTTGTCGTTGTTTGCCCGTCCGGGAACCGGAGTGTTCCGTCACGGGGCGGCCACCCCATAGGCCCCGGGAGGGGTCCGGGCAAGCCAAACATGCCCCGGACGCTTACACTGGAAACACGCCGAAAACCCGGGGATTTCTCCAAAGTATTTCAGGTTTCTTAATGTTTTTTCTGGCCAATTTACCCCGGATTCTGGTAGCGGGGTGGGAATGCTCGAACACTGGATGCCGTCGTGCCGGAACCGCTTCACAGGAGCGGATTTCGACTTCGTGGCCTCCACGCTGGCTCCGGAATCTTCTAACGGTTCACTGAAAAAACTGTGGCAGGATCCGGAAGGCCGGCGGGAAATGCTCGACCTCAAGGAAGTCCTCCGGGGTTTGTTAGACCAGCCGGCGGCGCTCGGAGTTTCACCCCGGTTCTACTTTTACGTGCTCGTCCGCCACGCTTTCCTTCACGCGGATCTCACGGATGTGGAACTCGCCGACTACGTCTCCGGCGTGATGGCCAAACGGGTGAGCGCCAACACGGACGATCCGCTCCAGGACGTGACGCGCGGATTCACCCATGCCGCGCAGTTTCTCACCTTCATCAGCCGCTCGAAGGGCCGCATGCGCTATCACCTGCAAGTGGCGGCTGGAAATCAGTTCCTTGTCCTGACAGGCCTGTATCCCGGGTTTCTCGCAAAACGCCATGAGCGCGGCGAGGCACCGGACCTCGAGTTTTACGAATCCTTCGCGCGCCGTTCGTTTGAAAACGCGGCGGCATCCCGCGAGCCAGCAGGCCCCGCCAACCGGCGGATTCTCGGATCTCTGGCCGAATCCATGCCAAGCGCCCGCCGCTGCCTCAACCGCATGGCCGAGGAGTTCGTGTTCCTTGGCGAGTAAGCGGCTTCAAGCCACTCGCATCACCGTCAGCGCGGGATGCTCCAGCGAATCCCCCACCCTCAGGCCGAGGATTTTCTGATAGAGAGCGCTCGCCGGAGTCAGGACGGTGATTTCCATGCCCTGATGTTTCACTTCAAGTCCCCCGGCCGCCGGAGCGAGCAGGAAACCCTGGGTTT
>DAISZP010000131.1:0-11917 GCA_036824745.1 Luteolibacter sp. | reverse complement strand
AAAAGCCATCGAATCGGGGAAGGCCGCCGCCAAAACACTTGGCGTGGAAGTCAACCCGGCTATCGCCGCCGACGCGGCGGCTATTGGTGCTTCGTTCGCGGCCATCGGAATTGCCGCCGTGAAATCCTACAGTGCCCTGTCCGACACGGTTGGCGGTTACAAGCAACTGTTCGCTGAAGCGAAGGCGGCCGGTCTGGAAGCGGACGACGAGCTGATCCAGCAGGTTAATGCGCTTGAGACAACGCTCAGCCCGATTTCCGGAACCATTGACTTCGTTAAGGGCAAGCTGACCGGATTGTGGGATGTGATCAAAGATCCGGCGGGCGAGCTAACCGGCCTGAACGATCTAAGGGAGTCATACGCGCGTCAGGCTGAGGCGGCGGCGAATCTGCGCAAGGCGCAATTGGACAAGGCGGCCGACAAACAGGCGGGGCTCAAGTCAATCTATGACGGCGAGTTGGAATCGCTCAGAGAACAAGAGCGCGTGCTCATGCGAATGGCCGGTCTTCGCAACCAGCTCGCGGGCCTCGCTGCTGAAGGTGCAAGGCAGGAAGTCGAGGATGCAAGGATGCGGGGCGGTGATGTGGCGCTCGCCGAAGCCAATGCCCTTGCCTTGCAGCTCAAAACCGGATTGGCGGGCCTTGGCGACAATCTCCGCGACGCACAGGCTGAAGCCAACACGGCGAATGCCGAATACAATAAGGCGCTTGGTCTTTACAACCAAGCGATCCGAGACGGGACGAATAAACTTAACCCGGCTGAGTTCCAACGGCTGGACGAAAATTTGAATTCGGCGAGGAAAACGTTGAACGAAGCGAATCAAACCGTTTCCGACCAGCAGCAGATTTTCCAGCAATCGAAAACCAACTTGCTGCGTGGCGCTGAGATCGAGCTGAACAAGCTCGAAGGTGAATATGGCGGCAAGGTCTCGAATGCCGCTGCATCCGCGTTTGACGGGATCTACGAAACCTTGAAACAAGAGGTTGCGAAAGGCCCGCAAGCGGTGATCACCAATATCCCCGCTGCCGTGGAGCCGGTGACGGCTGCCGCGAACCAAAAGGCATCCGAATTCACAGCGAACGTGGAGGCGGCGGCAACCGATGTTTCTGCAAAGGGCGATGCGATGGCTGCCACATTCCTGCAATTTTCCAGGTCGCAGGAAAAGCTGTTCGATAACCTGGTAAAACAAATCGGAGCGCTAATTGAGAATACCCAGCAACTCATCCAGGGCAATGCCGCCCGTGATTCAATCATCGCACGGCAGGCATCGGAGATCCGCGACACGAACCAAAGGATTCAACACATGGGGACCGGATATTGAAAAATTCCGGCACTCTTGAGTGTCCATGATAAAAGGGGGCATGCCAAACGAATCCCAGAAACCAAACGGCGCGGTGCTCGCCTGGAATACCACGGTCACAAAGTCGGGGGACGGACGGGCGATTGTCACCGCTCAAACGCCCTTGGGGGACCTCTCCGTCGCACAAGCGGCGAAGATTCTCGGTTGCACATCCTACACCGTCCGCCGTGCTTTCCGGGCCGGTCTCATCACCGGCAGCAAGCCGGGCGCAATCCACAAACGCAGCGACGGAAGGGAGAGCAATGCCGCCCTGGTGCTCGACGCCCAAAGCGTTCTTAATTACAAGGAAAGCGTCACGCAACGTGGCATGCACTAGCCGTGCAAAGCGGCTGCAAACCCCGTGCAAATGGCCTTCAGACAGCCCAAAATCGGGCGTTTTTCCTGCCAAATAGATCATTTCGCCTCGGATAATTGATCATTTCGCGTTCGGGTTACCGGCCGAAGTTCTTCGCCCGCGTCAAAGGCGTGAAACCCTGAGGTTTTGATCCCGAACTCCCGGTCTCCCGTCCCGCATCCCGGGGCGGGGGACCGCTTTCGTTCCTCCCGGCCATGCGCCTCCGGAAGTTGGCGCGGAATCATAACAGTTAGATCGTCCGTGTCATGAAACCCCTGCGTTCCCTCATTCCCTTTCTCGCCGCCTTCTCGTTCACATCCGTCGGAGCCACCACCCTTTATTGGGATGCGAATTTCGGAGACCCCGGGTCCGGTGATCTTGGCGGAAACTGGGAAACCGGCTGGGGCGGCTGGAACGACGCCGCAGGCACCGGCAGCGACACCTTGTTCAGCGCCGGCGACTCCGTGGTGTTCTCCGCCGGAAACGACGGCATCACCGCGAAGACCATCACCGTCTTCGGCTCGGTGGCGACGCCCTCGATCTTGTTAGAAGAAGCCGGCCCGGTCACCCTCACCGCCGGAACGGATGGGAAGATCGACATCACCGGAGGATCCACCTTCGACACCTCGGTGCTCGGAGCCGCCACCGGACAGAGCCTTGCGTGGAATCCAGTCATCACCGGCAGCGGCGCGCTCACGCTCAAGTCCCATGGCAGCACGGCCGATTCCGGAGGAGCCAGCAATTCCGAGCTCACGCTTTCCGGCGCGAATGACTTCGTCGGCAACATCAGCATCACCTCGGGCCTCGTCAGCATGGCCTCCGGATTCGGAGCCGCCGGAAACTCCATCCTCCTGAACGGCGGCGGCCTCGTCGATGAAAACCAGAACCTCACCCTGGCCCGCGATCTCCGGATCGGTGCCTCTGGCGGCATCCTTCGCACCGGAGCCTCTTCACTCACCACCATTTCCGGATCGGTTTCCAACAACTCCGGAGTCGCCACCACCATGCTCCGCCACACCGAGGGCGGAACGCTGCGTCTATCAGGCAGCGGGGCCGGCTTCACCGGCACCGTCACCAACGCCCGCGGAGACCTCCAGCTCGCCGCTCCGTCCGCGAACTGGTCCACCACCGCATTCGCCATCGATGTGAATGCCGGAAACCTGGTCTTCAACGGCGGCGGCACCGCCACCGCCTCCACCATCTCCGTGGTGAACAAAAACACGCTGATCGAGAACGGCACCACCCTCGACGTTCCCACCTACACGATCTCGCCCACCGCGGCGAGCGGACAGGCGGCGCTCATCGGCGCGAATGCCACCGTCGATGGCATGATCACCTCGTCCACCGGCACCCTGACCCTCACCAACGGCCAGTTCGCCTCCGGCACGATGGGTTCTAACAGCAACATCGTCTACGCCACGATCGTCAACCCGGGCGTCTCCACGCCGCTCGTGTTCGTGAAGAACAACAACAACGACCTGCAGCTTTCCCGCGCGAACACCTACAGCGGCGGCACCACCATCAACGCGGGACGGGTGAACGCCACCGTCAGCGGAGGATTCGGCACCGGCAAGGTCACCGTGAAATCCGGAGGCCAAGCCTATCTCTCGCTGCTCGGCGGAACCTACACCAACGACTTCGAACTCACCGGAAACGGCGTGGTGGACGGAGCCACCGACAAGGGCGCCCTCCGCCTCGGCAGCTCCACCGCCACCGGGACCGTCACGATCCAGTCGTCCGGAGCCCGCATCGGCGCGACCACTTCGTTGTTAGGGAAACTCGCCGGGCCGCTCGCAGGCAGCGGCGCGCTCGAAATCAACTCCAGCGGTTCCGGTCTCAACGGAACCATCTCGCTCACCGGTTCCGGCAGCGGCTACACCGGCACACTCACCGTTTCCCAAGGCCGCTTCAATTTCAGCAGCGCGCTCGGCGGCTCGGTCATCGTCGCCCCCACCGCCACCGCCACCACCTTGGGCGGCGGCACGTCCATCGCCGGAAACCTCACGCTCAATTCCACCTCGAAGACCGTCACCTTCGCGAACACCAACGGCACGCTCGCCATCGGTGGAAACCTCACACTCACCGGCACCAACGTCGTCAGCCTCGCCAAGCCCGCGCCGGGCACCACTTCCGTCACGCTCATGACCTACGGCGGGTCTCTAACGGGAACCGCCGCGAACCTCTCCCTTGAGAATGCCGCCTCTTACCGTGGTACTCCCGCGTTCGACGTCTCCACCGCCGGACAAATCCGCATCACCGGCCTCAACAGCCAGAACCTCACCTGGAGCGGAGCCTCCGGAACCTGGGACATCGAAACCGCCGCCAACTGGAACAGCGGCGGCTCCACCTTCTCCTTCGGTGATGCCGTGACCTTCACGGACGCCGGAACCACCAAGACCGTCAGCATGACGGCCAACCTCGAACCCGCCTCCGTCACCTTCAACAACTCCACCGGCAACGACTACACCCTTGGCGCCAGCCCCACCACCGTCGGCCTCGTCGGCACCACCGGCCTCGTCAAATCCGGAACCGGAACGCTCACGCTCGGAGGAACCAACGGTTTCACCGGACCGATCACCGTGAATGCCGGCCGCCTCCGGATGAACTCGCAGGCCGCCTTCGGAACCAGTCCGGGTGTCACGATTCTAACAGGCGGGCAGGTCGACATCAACGGCCAGACACCCGGGAACTCGAACACCGGCACCAACGGCTACACTTACACCATCGCCGGAAACGGAAACGACGGCGCCGGAGCCATCGTCAACACCGGAGCCAATATCGACTCGAAGGCCGCCGTCAAATCCCTCGTGCTTTCTAACAACGCATCCGTCGGCACCTCGACCCGCTTCGATGTGGGCACGGACACCAAGGCCGGCATGGGCTCGATCAACGGCGCGGGATTCACGCTCACCAAAAAAGGCACGGGCGAAGTCTGGTTCCGCGGCCCGGCCACCGGCTTCGCGCTGTCCATTGAGGCCGGCAAAGCCGTCGCGGGTGATACGGACCTCGCGTTCGGCGGCGCATCGGGCAGCGTCTCCGTTTCCAACGGCGCGCAGGTCGCCACATCCGGCAGCCGCAACATCGCCACACCCGTTTCTCTCTCGGCCGGTGCGACAGTCGCGAATGCCGGCCTCGGCACCGGCATCTGGAGCGGCCTGCTCACCGCCGCGGGCGATTTCACCGCGGACACCACCGGCGGCGACCTCGTGTTGCGCGGAGGCGTGAGCGGCAGCGGCCTTCTCACCAAATCCGGAAGCAACAACCTCATCCTCGATGCCGCGTCCAATCCCTTCACCGGAAAGATGCTCATCCCCAGCGGCGAACTGCGGGCACCAAGCGATGCCGCGCTCGGAGCCGCGCCCGTTTCGCTAGTTCCCGATGCCATCACGCTCAACGGCGGCACCCTGCGGGGCGGAAACGCGAGTGGAACCTTCACCGCCGCCACCCTCGGCCATCCCAACCGCGGCATCACCGTCTCCGGCGGCTACACCTGGACTCCGGGAACCGGAAATTCCCTCACGCTCGACAGCCCGATCACCGTTTCCAACGGAATGACTTCCGCCGCGGGCACGATGATCTTCAACCAACCGATCACCGGCCCCGGAAACCTAACCGTCACCGGCACGGCCACCGTCAACGGAGGCGTGAACAACTCGGGCTCGCAGGAAGTCATCACCCAGAACGGAGGATCCCTCACGTTCTCGGGCAGCGGCACTTCGAACATCACCCAGTTGCGCGTGATGACCGCGACCCTCGGGATTTCCGGCTCAGCCGTCGTCAACGCCGGCCGCTTCGTGATCTGCGACGCCAGCGCCACCACCGCCGTCATCAACCAGAGCGGCGGCACGCTCAACATCACCGGCACCGACAACACGAACACCACCTCATCCTCGTTCCTCGTCGGCCACTGGAACGGGGCCACCACCGCCACCTACAACCTAACAGGAGGTGTCCTCAACAGCACCGCCACCCTCATGAGCCTCGGTTGGGACGCCACAACCGCGAACTTCAATCAAAGCGGAGGCACCTTCAACCTTTACGGCATCAACCTCGCCAACGGCCGCTCGAATTCCGCCGCCTTCAACCTCACCGGCGGCCGCCTCAACCGCGGCGCGGGCGGCATCACCACCTACGGCTCCAAATCCATCAATCTCGGCGGCGGCACCCTCGGCTGCTTCGCAAACTGGTCCACCACCCAGCCGATCACCCTCACAGGCACCTCGGGTGACGTCATCGTCCAGACCCTGGACTCGGTCGATGGCCTCACACCCCGCTCGATCACACTGGGCGGAACGCTTTCCGGAACCGGTGGCCTCACCAAGTCCGGTGCCGGCACGCTCTCGCTGGATGCCGCGGGCAGCGGCTGCTCCGGCATCCTGAGCGTGAACGGCGGCACCCTTCGCTTCAAGGATCTGCCCTCCGCCAGCGTCCATGGCCTCGCGGGCGGCACCGTCGCCGCCGGGACCTCCACCACCGCGGGCAGCAGCAACGTGGCGTCCCTCGACTTGAACGCGTCCAACGCCTCCTTCCGCCTCGCTCCGACCGCCAGTGACGCGATCGTGGTGCTGGATACCGATGGTTTCTCGGTCACCAATCCATCCACCCTCACCGGCACCTTCGATCTCCCGCTCGCAGTGAACTCCGTGTTTCCCGTGGTCGATTACGACGGCGTCATCGGTGGCCTCGGTTTCGCGGGACTCTCGCTGCAGATGGCCAATCCGCACTTCGAGGCCTCATTGATCGATAACACCACGAACACCACCGTGGACATCAAGGTCACCGCCGTGCATCCCGTGTTGTGGAAGGGAAATGCCGGCAACGTGTGGGATACCAACGTCACGACGAACTGGGAGGTCGAGGGACTCGGTACTCCCACCAAGTGCTTTGACTTCGACGTGGTGAAGTTCACCAGCCTCGGCTCCGCGGTTCCAAACGTCACCCTGGCCGGAACGATCCGCCCGGGCCAGGTGGAGTTCAACTCGGCCACGCACTACACCCTCGGCGGCGCTCCCATCACCGGCCCGGGAACCCTGCTGCAAAGCGGCCCGGGCATCACCACGCTCGCCAATGACAACACCTTCACCGGCGCGGCCACCATCAGCGCCGGCACGCTCGAGATCGGTGCGGGCGGCACCACCGGCGGCATCACCTCCCCCACGGTTTCCAACAATTCCATCCTCGTCTTCAACCGCGGCGACGCGGCGACCTTCGCCGGCATCATCTCCGGAAGCGGACAGGTCGTGAAACGCGGCGCGGGAAACCTCACTCTCTCGGGCGTCAACACCTTCAGCGGAGCCACCATCGTCGAAGCCGGAACGCTCCTGTTAGGAAACGGCTCCGCCACCGGCACCTCCGCGGGTGGCATCACCGTCCAGTCCGGCGCGACGCTCGATCTCAACGGCGTCACACTTCCGATCGGCGAGACGGTCACCCTCGCCGGAGCCGGGCCCTCGGGCTATTCCCTCACCGGCACGGGCACCACCCAGGCGGCATTGGTTCTCTCCGCGAACGCGACCATCGGCGGAGCCGCCCGCATCAACCTTGGCACCGGTGCCATCCCGGTTACCATCACCGGAAACAAGACTCTCACCAAGAGCGGCACGAACTCCGTCTGGTACCGCGGCCCCGAGAATGGAACCGGCAACTCCCTCGCCGCCGTGCTCATTCAGGGCGGGACCTTCGGTGTTGAAACCGGAAACAACGCGCTCGGCACCGTACCCGTCACCGTGAACCCGTCCGGAGTCTTCTCCGCATGGGGCACCAGCGGCGGAGTCGCCCCCACCACCCAGAAGAATCCCGTCACCTTGAACGGCGGCGCGCTGGCCAGCGGATATGATGGCCAGACCTGGACCGGCAACATCGTCCTAACAGCCAACAGCATCCTCGGCTCGAACGACTCCGCGGAAGACTTCACCGCCGACGGCGTGATCAGCCAGTCCGGTGGCAGCTACGGCCTCACCAAGACCACCGCCAGCATCGTCACGCTCTCCGGAGTGAACACCTACACCGGAAACACCACCATCAACACCGGCACCCTCATCCTCGCGGACAACGCCGGGCTGAAATTCGTCATCGGCGCGAACGGCGTGAACAACAAGGTCACCGGCGCGGGCACGGCCACCCTCAATGGAGACTTCACGCTCGATCTAACGGGTGCCGCCACCGCGAACGGCAACACCTGGACCTTGGTGGACGCAACCA
This sequence comes from Luteolibacter sp., assembly GCA_036824745.1. GTDB lineage: Bacteria > Verrucomicrobiota > Verrucomicrobiia > Verrucomicrobiales > Akkermansiaceae > Luteolibacter. The sequence goes on along the minus strand of DAISZP010000131.1, from coordinate 4,022 downwards.
CGAAAACCTTCAGTCCCACCTTCACGGTCAACGGTTTCACCGAAGCCGCCGATGTCTGGACCAAGACCGACGGATCCACGACCTGGACCTTCACGGAGGCCACGGGCATTCTCAGCGTTTCCTCCACGTCCGGTTCCTACGGTTCGTGGGAAACCTCCAACGGCATCACCGGGGCTGGCGCGGTCGTGGATTCCGACAACGACGGCATCCCTAACGGAATCGAGTTCGTCATCGGCGGTGATCCCTCCGGCCCGGGCTCGGATTCCAACGCGCTGCTGCCCACCACCACGCTCGATGGCACTTATCTGAACTTCGTTTACCGCCGCACGGACGCGTCCGTTACCTCCAATCCATTCGTGCAGTATGGATCCGCTCTCACCGGATGGACCCCGGCACAGCATGGAGTGAGCGGAGTCGTCATTCTCACCGATGACAATTTCTTCGGACCCAACACCGATCGCGTCACTGTCAGAATCCCGCGCTCCCTCGCAGTGGGTGCGAAACTCTTCGCCCGCCTGCGGGTGGACATCACACCCTGATCGGCCTCCTTTTGTTCCGCCTTGCCTCATACATCCATCGGGCCACACTCGCCCAGTGAACGTCCTCGTCACCGCAGGCCCCACCCGCGAAGCCATTGATCCCGTCCGGTTTCTCACCAACCGCTCGTCCGGGAAAATGGGCTATGAACTCGCCCACGCCTTCCAAGCCGCCGGACACACCGTCCTCCTCATTTCCGGACCCACCTCGCTCGATGTGCCGGACCTCGTGGACTTCATCCCCGTCGAGTCCGCCGCAGACATGCATGAGGCTGTCGCCCGCCACATCGGCCGCATGGATGTCGCCATTTTCGCCGCCGCCGTCGCGGATTACACTCCGGCCCTTGTCGCACCGGAGAAGCTCAAGAAATCCGCGGATACCCTCACGCTCGAGCTCGTGAAAACACCGGACATCCTCGGCTCGGCCCGGCATCCCTTCGGATTCGCCGGCTCCCTAATCGGATTCGCCGCGGAAACCGAAAACCTCCTCGAAAACGCCCGCGCGAAACTCACCCGGAAACGCTGCGATCTCATCATCGCCAACGATGTTTCCAAACCCGGCATCGGCTTCGACTCCGACCATAACGAAGTCACCCTCGTCTATCCGGATCACACCGAATCCCTTCCTCTCGCCTCAAAGCACGACCTCGCCCACCAACTCGCCCAAGCCATTCTCGAGCTGCACCTTTCCATCTCTCAACTCCCATCCACCCACTCTCAACCTCCTCCATGACCGACCTCGAACTCGCCACAGAAGCAGCCCTGACAGCGGGCAAACTCCTCCGCCAACACTTCGGCTCCGACGCCACCGTCGATGAAGCCACCCACCACGACATCAAGCTCGCCCTCGACAAGGAGTCCCAGGAACTCATCACCGGCATCCTGTTAGGGGCTCGCGAGGGAGACGCCCTCTACGGCGAGGAAGGCATCGCTGGCAATCAATCCTCCAACCGCCAGTGGATCGTCGATCCCATCGATGGCACGGTCAATTTCTTCTACGGCATCCCTCACTTCTGCGTTTCCATCGCCCTTCGCGTCGATGGCGAGATCGTCGCCGGCGTCATCCACGATCCCATGGTCGGCGAAACGTGGACCGTCGAGAAAGGCTCGCCCGCCATGCTCAACGGAAACCCCATCACCGCCAGCAAGCGCGACAAGCTGGAAGACTCCATCCTCTACGTCGGCTGCGGCAAGGACGAGGAATCCCTGCGCACCGGCCTCGAACGCTTCCGCAAAGGCTCCCTCAAGGCCCGCAAGATGCGCATGATGGGCTCCGCCGCCCTCGGCATGGCCTACATCGCATCCGGCCGCCTCGATGGCTACATCGAGTCTCGCATCTCCCTCTGGGACATCGCCGCAGGCCAGCTCCTCGTCGAAACCGCCGGTGGGAAGGTGAACCTCACCCCCGTTCCTAACAAACCTGACTCCTGGGCCATCGTCGCCACCAACGGCCGCATCCCGATCGAGGAGGTTTTATGATCGAAGATAGGGGATCGTGGATCGAAGAAAAAGAATCCGCGCTCCGCTGTCTTCCATCCACCATCTACAATCCACCATCATCTCAATGACCGGCATCGGCTACGACGTTCACCGCTTCGCGGAAAACCGCCCGCTTGTGTTAGGCGGTGTCACCATCCCGCACACCCACGGCCTGGAAGGGCACTCGGATGCGGACGTGCTCTGCCACGCCATCGCCGATGCGCTGTTAGGCGCGATGGGCCTGCCGGACATCGGTTTCTACTTCCCGCCCGGAGATCCCGCCTGCAAGGACATCGTTTCGTTGAAAATCCTCGAAAAATGCCGCGCCCTCGCTGATGAAGCGGGTTTGAAAATCATCAACGTGGATTCCACGCTCATCGCCGAGGCACCGAAAGTCCTCCCGCATCGCGAAGCCATGCGCGCGAACATCGGAGCCGCTCTCGGCATCCCGCCGCAACGCGTCGGCATCAAGGCCACCACCAACGAAACCATGGGCTTCATCGGCCGCAAGGAAGGCATCGCTGCCATGGCCGTGGCGCAGGTGGAGTGAGGGGAACGCGTTCCGAAATTGATCTTGATGTGTTCAAAGTAACACGTTTATCTGTTGTGCATGAATAATGTCCTTCGTGGTCTCCTCAAGACCCACTTCGGCTACGACAGCTTCCGTCCGCTCCAGCAGGAGATCATGGAGCAAGCGCTCGCCGGACGGGACACGCTTGCCATCCTGCCCACCGGCGCGGGGAAGAGCCTTTGTTACCAACTCCCGGCTCTCGCCCGTGATGGGATCACGCTCGTCGTTTCGCCGCTCATCGCGCTGATGAAGGACCAGGTGGATCAACTCACCGCCTCCGGCATCCCCGCCACCTTCCTCAACTCCACCCTCGATCCCCAGGAAAACCGCGACCGCCTCGCCGCCATCCGCTCCGGGGAAACGAAGCTTGTCTATCTGGCTCCGGAGCGCCTGATGTCCGGCGATTTCCTGGCGACTGTTAGAGATTGGAACATCACCGCGCTCGCTGTCGATGAAGCCCACTGCATCAGCGAGTGGGGCCATGATTTCCGCCCGGAATACCGCCGCCTGCGCGAACTCCGCGTAGCCCTGCCCGGCGTGCCGGTCATCGCTCTCACAGCCACCGCCACGCCGCGCGTGCGCGAGGACATCGTCACCCAGCTCGCCCTGCGGGATGCCGCGGTCTTCGTCGCCAGTTTCAACCGCCCGAACCTCAACTACCTCGTCGAGCCGAAACAGGACGCCGCCGCCCGCATCGTGCAGTTCATCAAGTCACGTGGCAGCGATTCCGGCATCGTCTATGCCCAGTCCCGCAAGCGCTCCGAGGAACTCGCCGCCACGCTGCGCAACTCCGGCATTCCCGCCGTCTGTTATCACGCCGGCCTGGAAGCGCCGGAACGCGCGCGCAACCAGGAAGCCTTCTTGCGCGATGAAGTCCGCGTCGTCTGCGCCACCGTTGCCTTCGGCATGGGCATCAACAAACCCGACGTCCGCTTCGTCATCCACGCCGACCTCCCGAAAAACATCGAGGGCTACTATCAGGAAACCGGCCGTGCCGGCCGCGATGGCCTGCCCGCCGATTGCCTCTTGCTCTACTCCCGCGGCGATGTCGCGAAATACCTGCGTTTCCTCGATGAAATCCCCGATGAGGAAGCGCGCGATCACTCGCGTCTGCAGCTCGATCAAATGGCCGACTTCGCCGAAAGCGACCATTGCCGCCGCATCGGGCTGTTAGGATACTTCGGTGAATCCTGGCCGCAGGAAAACTGCGGTGCCTGCGACAACTGCCTCGCCCCGCGCGAAAGCTGGGACGCCACCATCGAAACACAGAAATTCCTCTCCTGCATCCTCCGCGTCAAACAAAGCGGCCATCCGCCCGTCGGTATCCGCCATCTATCAGACATCCTCGCCGGTTCGCGCTCCGAAAAGATTCTAACCAAGCGCCACGACCAGCTCAGCACCTACGGCATCGGCAAGGAACACAGCGCCGCCAAGTG
>DAISZP010000130.1:0-11927 GCA_036824745.1 Luteolibacter sp. | reverse complement strand
GGAGATGCGGGCGCCTATCACGTGGTCGCCACCAATTCCCAGGGATCAGCTCCCAGCAACGACGCGACCGTCGTCGTGCAGTCCACGCCGGCGGGTTTGCTTGCCTACGAGGGGTTCGACTATGATGCGGGCAGTTCCAACATGAACGGCAAAGGCGGCGGCCTCGGCTGGGCTGCTCCGTGGACCGCGGTGGACAATGGCGGTGGCAACGTCCAGAGCGGAAATCTGGCCGCCGCCACCAACGCGCCCAACGGCTACGATGCCCAATCGCTCGCAAACAGCTCATTCATTCCGAATAACAAGCGCGACGGCCGCCTGATCGACACCTCACTCGGAGGGCGTTTCGGCACCGCCGGCTACATCGACACCAATGGCAACGTCGGCGCGGACGGGAAGACCCTCTATCTGAGCTTCATGCAACAGCCGGATGGGACTAGTTTGTTCTATGAGTTTGAATTCCACCGCGGCAACCTCGGCGATCCAGGCCGCATCGGCGGGATTGGCAATGACACCAACAACCCCGTCGTCAACTTGCGCGCACCCAACAACGCGACTTCGCTGATCGGGCCGGGCAGCACCGGCGTGAACTTCTACGTCGTGCGCATCGATTTCAAACCGGGCAACGACGATGTCTATGTCTATCAGAATCCCGTATCCGCCTTTGAGCCGGGAACCGCCACCCTGGTCAAGACCGCCGTGGCGGACATGTCGTTCAATGGTTTCTCGCTTGCCGCGTTCGTGAACAACCGCACGGTGAAGCACGATGAAATCCGCATCGGCCAGAACTGGTCGGATGTGGTCTTCGGCACCAGCCGCCTCCCGCTCACCTGGGTGGGCGATGGCAGCTCGAACCATTGGAATTTCACCGACGTCAATTGGAACGATGGAACGGGGGCGACCCAATTCACCGACGGAAATCCGGTCACCTTCAATGACACGGGATCAGACTCGCCCGCGGTCAACGTGACCACCAACGTCTCGACAGCCTCGCTGACCGTCAATAGTTCCATCGATTACACGATCGGCGGCTCCGGTACACTCACCTCCTCCGGTGGGCTCACCAAGAGCGGCTCCGGCTCGCTGGTTCTGAGCGGCCCTGTTTCGTTCGGCAGCTCCATCACCGTCAACGGTGGCTCCTTGACCCTCAGCGGAACCTCAGGCACCGCTGGAAACCTATCGCTCAATTCCGGAGCCGGCGATCTCACGCTTTCCGGAACGAACACGCTGAATGGAAGCATTCTCGATGTCGGTTTCGGTTCCCGCGAGTTCAGCGGAACCAATACCCTCAACGGCCTGTCCATGATCAGCGGCTCTGTCACATTCACCGGAACCACCAATTTCAACGGCAACGGCGCGGCGATCTGGTTCGGCAATCTATCAGGTGCCAACTCCACCGTGACCATCGAGCCCGGCGCGGTCATCAACATCACCGGAAACTACGGTGACGCGCTGGTCTTCGGGCGCGATGGAGGAAACGCGACCATCACTCAGAACGGCGGCACACTGACCTACAACCCGTCGAACCGCAACGAGGCGTTTCTCGGTGCCAGCGGCGGCAACCCCGGAACGAACCCGGTTTACAACATGCTAGGCGGCACGCTGGACATGAGCAACAAGCGTCTCGGCATCGCGCTCGGTGGTTCAGGAGCCGGTGTCACCGCGAGTCTCAACCAAACAGGAGGCAACATCCTGGTCCGCCAGTTGGACATGGCCGCTAATCTCAGCTTCGGAGTGGGCACCTACAACCTCGAAGGCGGCTCCATCACCATCGGCGATGGCGGCATCACCTCGAACAACACGCTCCACACCCTGAACCTCGGCGGTGGAACCGTCACCGCAGCCGCAAGCTGGACCTCCAACCTCGCCATGCATTTGACGGGCACTGGAGGAGACACGACCATTGATACTTCAAGCCACACCATCACCCTCGGTGGCGCGTTTGATGGCGCGGGCGGTTTGATCAAGACCGGCACGGGCACCCTGCTGCTCAACAACATCAACACCTTCAGCGGTGCCACATTGGTCCAGGCCGGGACGCTCGGTGGACTTGGAAATAGTGACAACTCCGATCTATCAGTTTCATCCGGAGCCGCGATCGCACCGGGAACGGTTGGCGTCGGCTCGTTCTTCTGCAAGTCCGCGGCGCTGAGCGCCGGTTCCACGCTCGCGATCCAGATCGACAGCTCGATCAGCACGGCGGACCAACTCGTTTCCACCACGAATATCAGCCTGGCCGGAGCGAACCTGCTTCTAACGGAAATTGGATCGGGCACCATCACGGCCGGCACCGAACTGATCCTCGTTGATGCCGTGGGAAGTCTCACCGGCACATTCGCCGGATACGCCGAAGCCGCGCCGGTGAGCGTGGGAGCGAACACGTTCACCATCCACTACAGCGCCACGCAGGTGAAACTCGTCTCGACCACCGTCGCCAATCCCTATCTTGACTGGGCAGCCTCCAAGGGTCTCGACGGTTCACCCGGCAAGGAAACCGCCTTCGACGCGGATCCGGAAGCCGATGGCATCTCCAACGGCCTCGAATGGATCCTCGGCGGCGATCCGCTCGCGTCGGATGCATCATCCCTCGTCGCGATGACCGGCAATGGCAGCACCGGCATCACTCTCACGTTCACCCGCGAGGAGGAATCGCTTGGAGCCGCGAATTTGTTTGTCGAATGGAACACCGATCTCGGCGGAACCTGGGTTCAAGTTCCTATCGAGCAATCCGGAGGTACCTATGCCAACGGAGTCGAGGTCACGGTCAACGAGGCATCCACTCCCGATGACGTCAGCGTCAACATCCCCGCCGCCAACGCCACGAATGGCAAGCTCTTCGCACGCCTCCGCGCCATCACCCCGTAAGTGGTGCTTTGCAACCCGCCGCCGATCCGGTCACCATGGGATCGACGGCGGGTCTTTTTACCGATTCACCCCATGAAACCAACACTCCACACGGCACTTTTCTGTTTCGCGTCACTCACCACCATTTCCCTGAGGGCTGCCGACGATCTCCTGATCGCGGACTTCGAGATCGGCGATCACGGCACTTGGAGGGCGACCGGTGATGCCTTCGGAAATGGCCCGGCAAGTGGGGCCTTGCCGGGCCAGATGGCCGTCGCGGAGTTTTCCGGAAAAGGTTTCATCAATTCCTTCCACGGCGGGGATGACTCGCTCGGAACGCTGACCTCTCCCGAGTTCACCATCGAAAGGCGCTACCTCGGATTTCTGATAGGCGGCGGAGGTTTCGCGGGAAAAACCTGCATGGAACTTCTGATAGACGGGAAACCCGTGCGTTCCGCCACCGGCACGAACATCCATCCCGGCGGCAGCGAGAACCTGCAACCCGGCCAATGGGACGTCGCGGACCTGCGAGGAAAAACCGCCGTCATCCGCATCACGGACAACGCCACCGGCGGCTGGGGCCATATCACCGTGGACCACATCACGCAGACGGACAAACGTTTGCCCGCCATCGTCGAGAACATGGAGCGGCAGTTCCGGGTTTCCAAACGCTACCTCAACATCCCGATCAAGAACGGCGCGCCGAAACGCGAGGTTACCACGCTCGTCGATGGCAAGGTGGTGGTGAAAAACACGATGGAACTCGCCGAATCCGAGCCTGATTGGTGGGCCTTCATGGATGTGAGCGAGTGGGACGGGAAAACCGTCACCTTCCGCGTGGACAAGCTGCGCGAGGATTCTCCGACGCTCAAAATGATCGAGCCGGGCGACGACCTCAAGGGCGCGGAGAATCTCTATCAGGAACCCCTGCGCGGGCAGTTCCACTTCTCCGCCCGCCGCGGCTGGTTGAACGATCCGAACGGCATGGTCTATCACAACGGCGTCTATCACCTCTTCTTCCAGCACAATCCCTACGGCTGGGCCTGGGGCAACATGCACTGGGGCCACGCGATCAGCCGCGACATGGTGCATTGGAAGGAACTTCCCGAAACGCTCGCGCCGGACGAGATGGGTCCGATGTTCAGCGGTGGCGCCGTCGTCGATTGGAAAAACAGCAGCGAATTCGGAAAACCCGGAAAACCACCGCTCGTTCTCTTCTACACCGCCGCCGGAGATCCCACCGTGCAGGGCCTCGCCCACAGCACGGATGGCGTGAAGTTCACGAAGTATTCCGGAAACCCGATCCTCAAACAGGTCACTCCAGGCAACCGCGATCCCAAGGTGATCTGGCACGAGCCGACGAAGAAGTGGGTGATGACGCTTTACGTCGAGATCGATCGCATCCACACCATCTACTTTTACAACTCGGACGACCTCAAGAACTGGACCTACCTGAGCCGCGTCGATCACTTGTTCGAATGCCCCGAGTTTTACGAACTGCCGATCGATGGCGATCCCGCGAAGTCGAAATGGGTCATCACCGCCGCCAGCGGCGAATATCTGATAGGTTCCTTCGATGGAAAGGTGTTCAAGGCCGAGTCGCCGAAGCTGCCAGGATTTTACGGCAATGTTTGTTATGCCGCGCAGACTTTCAGCGACATGCCGAAGGAAGACGGCCGCCGCGTCCAGATCGGCTGGTTGCGCACCGATACGCCGGGCATGCCCTTCAACCAATCGATGTCCATCCCGCGCGAGTTGAAGCTCGTTTCCACTCCTGACGGACCGCGCCAGACACTGACCCCGGTGAAGGAGCTCGAATCACTCCGCGCGAAGTCCCACAAGATCGAAGCGGGCAGCCTCGATCCCGGAGCGAAAAATCCGCTGGAAAGCATCAAGGCGGAGTTGGTGGAACTGCGCGCCGAGATCGAACCCGGCGCCGCGGAGGAAATCATCTTCAAACTCCGCGGCGCGAGCGTGATCTATCGGAAAGCGAATTCCGAAATCGAAGTGAACGGCCTCAAGGCTCCAGCACCACTTAAGGATGGTCGATTGCAGCTCACCGCCTACCTCGACCGCCACGCGCTCGAGGTGTTCGCCAGCGGCGGCCTCACCTACGCTCCGGTTTCCTTCCATCCGAGACCCGGCGATCTAACACTCGGGTTGGAATCGAAGGGTGGTGCCGCGCGCATCCACTCCCTGGAAGTCCACGAACTCAAATCCGCATGGAACGCGCGCTGAACCGCGGGTTTCCCAAAGCAACCCATTTGTGGCTTTCATCCGGATCGTTCACGGGACTAGACTGCCCAGCGGATCAACGTTTCAGGCGGAAACCAGGATCATGAAACCCCAAGTCATCGGTATCGGCGAGTTCCTGTGGGATGTGCTTCCCACCGGCCCCCGCATGGGTGGCGCGCCGGCGAACTTCGCCTGCCACGCCGCCGCGGTCGGTGCCAAGGCCGCCGTGATCAGCCGGGTGGGCGCGGATGAATCCGGCGTGCGCTTGGTCCGCGAGCTGGCGGAACGCGGCGTTTCCACCGAGGGCATCACGCCGGATCCGCATCATCCCACGGGAACCGTGAACGTGAAGTTCGATGGATCGGGGAAACATGTTTTCGAAATCACTCCGGACGTCGCATGGGATCACATCGAGGTCACTCCGGCGCTCCAGCAACTCGTCGGCACCGCGGACGCGATCTGTTTCGGCACGCTGGGACAGAGGAATGCCGTTTCGGGCTTCGCGATCCGCAGGCTGTTAGAATCCGCCCCGTCTTCCGCCCTCAAGGTGTTTGATGCGAACCTGAGGCAGAATCACTTCAGCCGTGCCACCATCGAAGCCTCGCTCGCGCTCGCCGATGTCCTGAAGCTGAGTGATGAGGAACTTCCCGTGATTGCCTCCATGTTCGGCCTTCAGGGCGGGCTGCGCGAGCAGTTGGAAACATTGCGCTCCCGCCATGGTCTCAAACTCATCGTTTACACCCGCGGTGGTGATGGCAGCGCCTTGACCGATGGCCGCGAATGGGTGGAACAAGCCGCCGTGCCCACCAGTGTGCGCGATACCGTGGGTGCCGGTGATTCGTTCACCGCCTCGGTCACGATGGGTCTGCTGCTCGGCTGGCCGCTCGATCGGATCGCGCAATCCGCGAGTGAAGTCGCGGCCTTCGTTTGTTCGAAGGACGGCGCGGTTCCCCTGCTGCCGCAAGCGCTCCGGGACCCCTTCGTTTCTGAAAGACTGGAGCTTGGTTCCAGCGTTTGATCCCCGCCGCATTTCTATCAAAAAACCCCATGAACAAACTCTTCTTCTGGTCGCTCACCTCGGCGCTCGCCGGTTTCATCTTCGGCTTCGACACGGTGGTCATCTCTGGCGCCGAACAAAAAATCCAAGGCCTCTGGAACCTCAGCCCCTTCCTGCATGGACTCGCGATTTCCGGCGCGCTCTGGGGCACGGTTGTCGGCTCCATTTTCGGCGGGATCCCGACGGACAGCTTCGGCCGCAAGAAGACCCTGATCTGGGTGGGCGCTCTCTATCTGATATCCGCACTCTGGTCCGCATTCGCCGGGGATGTGGTTTCGTTCATCGCGGCGCGTTTCATCGGAGGCCTCGGCATTGGTGTCTCCACGGTGGCTTCTCCCTTGTTCATTTCGGAAATCGCTCCTCCCGCGAAACGCGGCCGCCTCGCGGGCATGTTCCAGTTCAACATCGTCTTCGGCATCCTGATGGCCTTCCTCTCGAACTATCTGATTGGAAAATTCATGGACGAGCAGCACGCGTGGCGCTGGATGCTCGGCGTGATGGCGGTGCCCTCAGTGATCTACATGGCCTGCTGTTTCCTGCTCCCGGAAAGCCCGCGCTGGCTGATCGCGAAAAAGGGCGACCGCGCCGGCGGACTGGAAGTCCTGCGCAAGGTGAATCCGGAAATGCCGGCCCCGGAGCTGGAGGAACTGGCGGACACGATCCAATCCGCGGTCACCCGCGAGCAGAAGGTGGGTGGTTTCTGGAGCGCCAGCCTGCGCACGCCAATTCTGTTAGCCTTCCTCGTCGCGTTCTTCAACCAACTCTCCGGCATCAACGCGATCCTCTACTTCGCGCCGCGCATCTTCAAGATGACCGGGCTCGAGGAAAAAGCCGCGTTGCTGCAATCGATCGGTATCGGCGTCACGAATCTGATCTTCACGTTCGTCGGCCTCTGGCTCATCGATCGGTTAGGACGCCGCACGCTCATGTTCATCGGCTCCTTCGGATACATCGCCTCGCTTGGACTGTGCGCGTGGGCGTTCTTCACGCAACATTTCGCCATCGTTCCCGCGTGTATCTTCGCCTTCATCGCGGCCCACGCCATCGGCCAGGGCGCGGTGATCTGGGTCTTCATCTCGGAGATTTTCCCGAACCGTTTCCGCGCCACCGGCCAATCGCTCGGCAGCGCCACGCACTGGGTGTTCGCCGCCCTGCTCACCTTGTTCTTCCCGAAAATGGTCGATGCCATGCCCGCCGGATACGTGTTCCTCATCTTCACCGGAATGATGGTGCTGCAGCTTGTCTGGGTGACTTTCATGATGCCGGAGACCAAAGGCTCCACTTTGGAAAGCCTGGAAACGAAGTTGATGCACTGAGCGGATTCTCCGACGTTCTTGACGCCGCGCGCGCGGTTCGCTCAATTTGAAGGTCATGGCCTTCATCGCCCTGACGCCGCACCTCCAGTCCCACGTCGATGTGGATCGACGCGAGATCGTCGGCGCGACCGTTCGCGAAGCGCTGGACAAGTTGTTCGCCGAAAACCCGCGTCTGAAGAGTTACCTTCTGGAAGACAATGGCGCGGTGCGCAAACACGTGGCCGTGTTTCTCAACGGCGAGTCGGTGAAGGACCGCGCCAAGCTAACAGATCCGCTGCCGCCCGACGGCGAGATCTTCATCATGCAGGCCCTCTCGGGTGGCTAACAGAAAGCGACCATGAGCGACCGCATCGATCTCGGCACCCGCAAGGGATTCTTTTCCTACCAACGTGATGCCTCCGGCTGGAAGCTCACCACGCAGGCGTTCCTCGGCCAGCACGTGCCGATGCTGCTCAACGACGGCGGCACGCTTTACGCCGCGGTCGAGCTCGGCCATTTCGGCACCAAGTTTCACCGTTCCACCGACGGAGGAAACACTTGGGAGGAACTCGCCGCGCCCGCCTATCCGCCCAAACCGGACGATGCGCCGGACGTGCTCGATCCGTGGCGGAACACACCGGTACCATGGACGCTTGAGAAGATCTGGTCGCTCGAATCCGCGGGAGAACCCGGCCATCTCTGGTGCGGCACGATTCCCGGCGGCTTGTTCCGTTCTAACAACCACGGCGAATCCTGGGAACTCGTCCGCAGCCTGTGGGATCGTCCCGAACGCGCCCATTGGTCCGGCGGAGGCTACGATCATCCCGGCATCCACTCGATCTGCGTGCATCCGGACGACCCTGACAAAATCGCCGTCGGCATCTCCTGCGCCGGAGTCTGGCTCAGCGATGATGGTGGCGAAACCTGGGCTCAGGGAGCTCACGGGATGCGCTATGATTTCCTGCCGGAAGAACAAGGCGGCGCGGATCCGGAAGGACAGGATCCCCATCGCATGGTGCGATGCGCGGCCGCGCCGGACCGCCTCTGGGTCCAGCATCACTGCGGCATCTATCGTTCCGATGACGGCGCGCGTTCATGGACGGAGATCAAAGGGGTTTCACCCTCCGCGTTCGGTTTCGCGGTCGTCGTGCATCCGAAGGACCCCGACACCGCGTGGTTCGTTCCCGCGAGGAAGGATGAATTCCGTTACCCGGTGGATGGAAAATTCGTCGTCACCCGCACCCGTGACGGTGGGAAGAGTTTTGAAACCCTGAGCCATGGACTTCCGCCCGCTCCCGCATTCGATCTCGCCTACCGCCACGGCCTCGACATCGATCCAACAGGAGAGCGCCTCGCCGTCGGCTCGACCACCGGCTCGCTGTGGATCTCGGAAGACCAAGGAGACACCTGGCAACATCTCAGCGCCCACCTTCCGCCGATCTACTGCGTGCGCTTCGCGTGATTCCGAATGAGAGATCCCGCCTCAGGATTTCATCGCCTGGGTAACCGCGACCGGCAGGCTCACGCCACCGTTTCCCCCGAGGCGGTGGTCGATTTCCTCCAGCCGGTGGATCAGATCCCGCACCTCGTTGCGATGCGCGGGCCCGCCGGCGGCCTCGCAGAAATGCGTGCGGCAGCCGAAGGGCCGGCCCTGATAGATCCGGCACTTGCCGGTGTGCGGATGCAGGAACGGACAACTTCCATCCGGCGGAACGACGACTTCCTTTCTGCCCGCCGCCCGCCACGCCTTCGCGGCGACAAGCGCCTCGCCTTTGGTTAGATAAGGCGTGTGCCCCACCAGCTTGAAGCGGCAGCAATCGGCGATGCCGGTGCAGTTCCGTTGGATCGGCCGCTTTTCCCACTCGGCGTAGATCTCCATCACCGAGCGGATCGTTTCCGCGTCATCGTTTCTTCCACCGCGCGCCTTGCTCACGGCTTGAGAGCCTTTTCGATGGCCTCGGTGACTTCCTTGCTGTCCGGCGTTTGTTTCGGCTCGAAGCGCGCGATCGGCTTCCCGTCCTTGCCAATCAGGAATTTGCCGAAGTTCCATTTCACATCGCCGGGAAACGCGCCGTCCTTGCCGGTCAGCGCGGCATAAAGCGGATGCTGCTCCGCACCCTTGACGTGGACCTTCTCCATCAGCGGAAAAGTCACGGCGTACTTCGTTTTGCAGAACGTCTGGATCTCCTCGACCGTGCCGGGTTCCTGGCCATTGAAGTCATTGCAGGGAAAACCGATCACCGTGAATCCCTTCTCCGCATACTTCTTCTGCAAGCCCTCCAGCGCCTCATACTGCGGCGTGAGCCCGCACTTGGACGCCGTGTTCACCACCAGCACCACCTTGCCCTTGTAATCCGCGAGCTTGGCGTCCTTGCCGTCGATGGTCTTGAACGGAATGGAGGAAATGTCCGCCGCATGGCAGGTGGCGGTGGCAACGATGGAGGCGAGGGCGATGGGTAGTTTCATGGTTTTGGAAACTAGGCGGAGTTTCGAATTGTGCAAGCGGGTCCTTGTAATGATGTCCGCCGCTTCCCACCTGTTTTCACTGGCAAGCTCCGCCCGAAGCGTCCTGCATTCGGCCATCCGCATTTCCGGCCCATGAACCTGCCACCGATCATCCATGAAATCGCGACGCTTGAGCAAGCGCCGCCGGGGTTGATGGACCGGCTGTGGGCCATGGGTTGGCGGCACTTTGGCAGCGAGTTCTTCCGCTACAGCATCATGCCCGGGGACGACGGTGGAATTCTAACCGTTCAGCCGCTGCGGATGCCGCTCGCGGAGTTCGCATTAGGGAAAAGCCATCGCCGCGTGTTGCGGAAGAACCAGGACGTAGAACTCCGCGTCACGCCCGCGGTGGTGGACGACGAGCGCGAGGCGATGTTTCTCCGGCACCGCGAACGCTTCGTTTCCAACATCCCGGATTCGCTGCGCAATTTCATCCCCTCGCCCCGTCCGCATGCCGAACCTTGCACATGCGTCAGCATCGAAGTCCGCTCGGGCGGAAAACTCGTCGCCGTGAGCTATCTCGACGTGGATATCGAATCCGTATCCAGCGTGTATGCGATGTTCGATCCGGACGAATCCTCACGCAGTCTCGGCACGCTCACGCTGTTGGAGGAAATCCGTTGGGCCAAGGCCATGGGCAAACGCTGGCTCTACCCCGGCTACGCCACCGAGCAACCCAGCGCCTACGACTACAAGAAGGCCTTCCGTCCGCTCGAGTTCTTCGACTGGAACGGAAACTGGCTGCCCATGGGCTAGATCCCGGGAAGCAACGCATGAATGAATCCGCCACGATGTCCATCAGCTTGTCGGAGGCGAAGATGATCTTGAGGATGGTTCTGCTTGATCGACGACGGACGGGACACAGCCCTCAACCGCCCAGGTTCTGGTAATCAAGTCCCCATCTCGCCAGATACTTCCTGAGACGGTCCGCGTCGTTGGCGGTGGCACGCTTTTTCCTCGATGCGGAGAACAATCGGCGGCCCGCGTCCGACAGGCTCCGGCACTCGCGGCAGACCTTCACGACGTGCGCAAGCTGTACCCGATCAAACTCGTCGATCTCCTCAAGCTGCAATTCTGATAGATACCGTTCCAGCCCTGCACCGGTGCTAGCCGTGCCCCCAGGCCGTTCCCAGCTTTCGCGGAGGCGGGCGATTTCCTCCTCCACTTCCTCAATGCGGATTCTTCCTCGTGGCGCGAGGGTTGCCATTCGGACGATGGCGGCATTGAAATCGCGGAAATTCCCGTGCCACGGTGTATCCTGGGTTTCCGCGAAACGGAGAAACGCCTCACGCGCCTCCTTGTTGAACGAGATCTGGCGCCCTTCGGTTTCCGCGAAGCGGCGGAGCTCGTATTCGAGATTCGGTTCCAGATCCTCCCTGCGATCGCGCAGGGCTGGCAAGGTGAAGGTCCAAAGCTGGATCCGGGCTAACAGATCCTCACGAAAGCGCCCTTCCGCAACAGCGCTGCGAAGATCCCGGTTGGTTCCGGCGATCAGTTGAAAATCACTTTTCACAGGCCTGTCCGAGCCCACCGGCAGGAAGGTCTTGTCTTCCAGTGCGCGCAACAGCATCGCCTGTTCGTCAGGACCAAGTTCGCCAATCTCATCGAGAAACAACAGGCCCTTGTGCGCCTCCCGCAGAAGTCCCGGACGATCCGCCTGCGCTCCGGTGAAAGCTCCCCGTTTGTGGCCGAAGAGGGCGGAGGCAGCCGTGTCCCCGCTGAGGGTGGCGCAGTTGACCTCGACCATCTCACCATCCAGACCACCGCGCTGGTGGCGAAGCTCGTAGATGCGCCTCGCAAGCTGGCTTTTACCCGCACCTGTCGGACCTGTTAGAAGGATCGGAGCCTTGGACCGCAGAGCCACTTGTTCGATCCTGTCAATCAGGCGGTTGAAACTCTCCGAACGCGTCGGAATCCCGCTTTTCAGGATGCCGCTGGCGTCTTCCTTGTCCTTGGCGAAGCGGGTAACAAGCGCGTCGTATTTCGAAAGATCC
>DAISZP010000129.1:0-11933 GCA_036824745.1 Luteolibacter sp. | reverse complement strand
GATCGAACGGCGGTCTAACAGTGCGGGCCCGCGGTTTCACCGCCGTGGATTCGGGCACGGAGTTCGGCATCGATTGTCCGGAAGGCGCGTCCGATGAGATCCACGTCTATTCCGGCAAGGTGCGGGTGACGCCGACGAAGGGAGGCTCCACCCTTGATCTCGAATCCGGTGCCTCGCTCGCAGTGGGCGCCGACGGGAAACCGCAACGCGTTCCGGCTGCCTCACGCCCCTTCGCGGACCACCTCGGGCGATTCGAAACGGTGATCGGCGGCGAGTTTGTTAGGGATGACTGGCATCTCGATTTCGGAAATCCGTCGATCACAGGGAAACGTTTCGAGGGATTGAATTTCACCGCCTATCGCAAGCTGCCCACGCCCGAGCCCTCGGATGGAAACTCGGTGGTTCTGGTGACGATCTCCGTGGTGAAACCCGACAACGGAACCTTCCACACGGACGGATGGGCGGGCATGAGTTTCTTCAGCGGCGGCAATGAGGTGCTTTTCTTCGGCGACTCGTTTGGAACCCGCAACACCTGGTCGCTCGATGTCAAACAACGGCTTCCCGTCATCCTTCCCGGGAGTCCCGTCGTCGGCCCGCGCACGGTGACCTTGCGTTATGATTCCATCACCGGCGACGTCAGCCTTCATGATGGCACGGTGCCGTTGAGGTCTCCGTTCTGTGCTGGCAAACTGCCGCTGGGCTTGCAGTTCGATGAGATCCGGCTCGGTGCTTCCGCCGGAGCCGCGCTTGCGGTGGACTCCCTTCAGATCCGCGTCGGCGGAAACTGAAAGCGCTTCGCGGATTTTTTAAACGCCATCGATCCGCCTGACATTTGAGTCATGAACAAACCCAGTTTTCATGACCCGTGTTTCACCACCGCGCGCTCTGGCGGCGCTTTGCTTGTTGTCGATTCCCGCATCCGCCCAGACGGTCCACGTTTCCCGCTTCTGGCACAATCACCAGCCGACGTATTGGCCGGAGTGGAACTCGAATGACCCCGGCGGACAGAACAGCCGCGTGCAGTATGCCGGCGATTCGATCCGTTTGAAACCGGGGCAGAACTACGGCGGACTGAGCCCGAATCTGCATCCGCAGAACAATCTGGAGGATATCTTCGGCCTGCAGGACCGTGTGACTTCCTATCAGAGCGGGCCGCGCAACTCGCTCGCCGGTCTCGCCAGCGAGGCGGGCTTTGCGATCAGCTATTCCGGATCGCTGATGGATGGCGTGCGCCAGCTCGGCGCGAACAACCAACTCGGATACGGCTCAGGCTGGTGGAACGGAAACCGCGAGGCGCGCGGATGGTTCACTCCATCCGGATCGCGGCGCATGGACCTCGTGGGATTCACCTATCATCATTCGCTCGCGCCTCTTCTTCCGAAGCCGGTGCTGCGCAAGGAACTCCAGATCTTCAAGCAGGCCTACTGGAAGGCGTGGAATGGAAACTCGAATCTATCCGACCACTCGAAGGGGTTTTTTCCGACGGAAATGGCCTATTCCCGCCACATCGTCGATGTGCTCGTGGACGAAGGCTACGAGTGGCTCATCGTTCCCAGCCACCACATCAGCCGCACCTGCCCGACCTACAACACGAAGGCGAATCCGGCGGGCACCTATAACATCTATTCCAATCCTCCGAACAAGGCGGACCAGATCGGACCTTCACCCACGGACGGCTGGTGGTATGGCGAACCGAATCCCGGAAACGCCGCGTGGAATGTTTCCCCCTACGCCTATCAGCTCCACAAGGTGAAATACGTGAACCCGGAAACGGGCGCGGAGAAGTCCATGGTCGCCGTGCCATCGGATGATGTCCTGAGTTATCGTTTCGGTTATGCCAACGAAGGTGTCGGCAAGATCCAGCAGTTCATCGCGCCGTTTTCAAACAGCAGCACCAACCCCGCCATCGTGATGCCGGCCACCGACGGCGACAACGCCTGGGGCGGGGGATCGAGTTCGTGGTTCGAGGCGACTCCGCAATTCTTCAACGATGCGAATTCCGCAGGCTATCGCCGCAACGCGCCGCAGGATTTTGTAAACGCGTATGGTGCCAACGCCACACCGGCGCACATTGAAGACGGAGCATGGATATTCCCGGAGATGTGCTATGGATCGCCGCAATTTTTGAAGTGGATCGAGCCGCCGGTCGCGAACGCCGCCATCGGTGCCACCAACCGCGTGCCCGGCACGCAGATCGACATGGAGACACCGGGTTTCGCGCTCAAGTTCTACAGCTACGCGCCGCTCATGGCGGGTGCGAACTGGTGCGAGACCGCCGAGCAGATCCTCCGTGATGAAGGCGGCAGCGTGAACGCATGGAAAATCCAGGCTCCCTACGATTGGAACGGATCGTGGACGAACCCGAACGATGTCGAGCTTGCCTGGCACATCTACCTGCACGGCCTCGATTCCGGGTTCAACTACTACGGCGGCCTCGGCAATGACGATGAGGTGAAACCCGGCCTCGCCACCCGCCGCGCGGTCGAGAAACTGCAACCCTGGATGACCCAGACGCGCCGCGACAACGACCGCACCGCGCCCACCGTGCTCAAGCCCCAGCGTTTCCCTTACAATCCCGGCGGATACACCTTCGGCTGGTTCAACCGCGTGCCCGGCGGCGACGAGCGATTTCTCAAGAAAATGGGCTCGGATTTCTACATCTGGACCCACGCCTACGACCTTTCCGGGATCCCTAACAACGGCGTGACCGTGAAGGTGCGCGTCGATGGCGACGGGACCAACCCGCTCGCCTCGAACCAGAACGAAACCTACTCCGGTGGTGCGGAAGTCGGCTCGTGGATCTCCATCCCGATGACGAAACGCGAGTTGCCGAAAACCCGCGCCGCCCTCAACGCCGCGGCCGCCAACTCGCAGATCGACTACTTCCTGCCCACCAATGAAGTGGCAGACTATTACTTCGCGAAAATCACCAACGACAACGTCGCCAACTTCCGCGGCCAGCTGCTCGACTACTACATCGAGGCGGTGGACACCAAAGGCAACCTCCACAAGTCCGAGATCCAGCACGTCTTCGTCGAGGATGACAACGGCGGCGGAGGAAACCCGGATCCTTCGCCCGTGGTGTTGATTTCGCCCGCGAATCCGACCGACGCCCAAGCGGTCACCGTCACCTACAATCCCGCCGGCCGCAACCTCGCGAACGCCTCCCAAGTTTACATCCACACCGGACGCAACGGATGGCAGAACCGGATCACGCCGCGTCCCGCGATGACCCTGGCCGATGGCAAGTGGACCTACACCATCCAACCGACCGTCGGCACCACCGTGCTCGACATCGTATTCACCGGAAACGCCGAGGGCCAGAACACCCAGCCGTGGGACAACAACGGGGGACAGGATTGGCACTTCGCCGTGACTCCGTCCGGCGGCGGTTCCCCACCGGCCACCCCGGCGGATCTAACGGCCACGGTTGCCGGAACGTCTTCGGTCAATCTCACATGGACCGCATCGTCCGGTGCCGCTTCCTACGTGGTTTTCCGCAACGCGGTGGAGATCGCCAATCCCACCACGCCAAGCTGGTCGGACAGCGGCCTCCAACCCGCCACCACTTATTCCTACACGGTGCTCGCCCGCAACGCCTCCGGAGACTCCGCCGCGAGTGCCGCGGTGAACGCCACGACGGACAGCCTCGGCAGTCCTCCTTCCGCGCCCACCGGACTCGCCGCAACTCCGCTCAGCCACACCGGCATCCGCGTCGATTGGCAGAGCGCCGCCGGTGCCGCGGAATACATCGTCTATCGGAATGGCGAGGAGATCGGCGTGACAAACGGCGTGACCTGGAGTGATTCCGGGTTGGTCCCATCCACGACCTACACCTATGCGATCGCCTCGCGAAATGCCGCGGGCACCACGGTTTCCACCACCACCGTGCAGGCGACGACAAACGCGGCACCGCCTCCGAATCCAGAGCCGATCCCCTTCATGATGGATGGCGTGGCGGACTCCGCCGGATACCGCCTCTCGAATCCCGGCATGACGATCCACGCCGCCTTGCGCGGGAACCTGCTCTACGTCGCCACCTGGTCGCCCGGTGAGTTTGGAAACGACCACTTCATCCTGGTGGGAAGCTCCGCGCTCGGCAGCGCCACGACACCCGCTCCATGGGCGAAGGCGGGCAGCACCGCCGTTCCCGCGGGGTCGCCATTCTTCGGCGCGGAAAGCTCCAACAACTACATCGGCTGGTTCAATACGAATGGAGCCACCGTCCAAAGCGCGCGTGCCGCAGGACAGCAGATGGAGGGCGTGATCAACGTGGCTGAGGCCTTCGGTGCGCCGCCTGCCACACTTTATCTCGCCTCGCTCGCCTATCAGACCGCCGATGCGGGCATCCTTGGATCGCAGGCTCCGTCGATGGTCCTTGATAACGGAAACGTCGATCCCAACGAGTTGCTCGCCATTCCCCTCGAAGCCCTGCGCGATGAGGATGCGAACGGCATCTACGACCGACTGGAACCCGGCATCGGATTCGTAGTCACGGCATCCGGCAGGACAGGAAACCAATTCGGCATCTCGTGGAATTGTTTCCCGGGCCGGACTTACAAGATCCAGACCAGCGAGACACTTGCCGCTGCTTCGTGGACGGATGTTCCCGGTGCCACGCTGACGGCCGGTGCTTCTGAAATGAGCGCCAGCCTGAGCATCGCGCTGAATCCCGCGGATCTGAAGCGCTTCTTCCGCGTCGTGCTCGTTCCTTGATTTCCGTTTTTCTCCCTCAAACCCATGCGCCCGTTTCTTCTTCTAACACTCCTGCCATCCCTGGCCCATTCCGAAGTCATCCTGCAATACTTCGAGGCGGACTGGGATGAAATCCACCGCCGCACGCCGGAGATCGCCGAGATCGGTTACGACGCCTTGTGGATTCCCTCGCCCTGCAAATCTCCGGTCGCGGGTAACAACAAGTGGGCGAATGTAGGCTACTCGCTCTACGACCGCTTCGACCTCGGCGACATCCCGCAGCGCGGCACCGTGGAGACACGCTACGGCAACCGCGGCCAGCTCCGCCACATGGTGGATCACCTGCATTTCTCGGATGTGAAGGTCTATCCGGACATCGTGTTCAACCACAATGGAAACGGCCCGAACTTCCTCGAATACCCGGGCATGAAGCCGAATGACTTCCACGTCTGGCTCGATGGCTCGCAGCCCGGTGGATGGAAACGCGCGGCCCGCATGACGTCCTACGACGACATCAGCAACGGCTACGGCGGCACCTTCAAGGAGGAGCTCGTTTCACTCATCGACATCGTGACCGAGCCCGACGGCCGATTCACGAACAACTCGCCTTACGCGCCCGAGCCCTCGCCCTTCGTCCGCCATCCCGGCCAATACGACAAGTATCCCTTCCACAATCCCGGCGACACGTTGCCTAACGAAAACGTCCGCCAGATGCTCAACCGCTGGACGCATTGGCTGGGCAACGCGATGGACTACGACGGCTTTCGCCTCGATGCGGGAAAACACGTCGTGCGCGAGTTCTACGGCGGCCCGGGCGCGGGTTTCCTGCACGAGGCGCAGTGGAACTTCGACCAGCGCCGCGGCAACACCTACGACGCGAATGTTCCGGACCTCTACAAGAACGAGACGCGGCGCAAGGACATGCTGATGTTCAATGAGATCTTCGCGGGCGGTTCTTCGAACTTCGACTACTGGCGTCAAGGCAACGTGAAGATGCGTTATCTCGATTTCCCGGCGAAGCAACAGATCGTTGGCAATGCCTTCAGCGGTGGAAACCTCGGTGCGCTCGCGTCGATCGGCGTCGCGCTCGATCCCACGGAGGGTGTTTCCTTCGTCCACAGCCACGACCAGCCAGGTCCTAACAAGATGGACCTCGCCTACGCCTGGCTGCTCACCAAGACCGGAGTGCCCATCGTTTACTTTTCGGGAAACAACATTTCCTGGGACGACAAGAACGCCGGCCGCACCTGGGTGCTTCCCGGAACCGGCAACGCGCTCGGCGATTACAACAACGTGGTGCCGAACCTCGTTTACATCCACAACCAGTTCGCCCGCGGCAAGGAATGGAACCGATGGTCGGACAATGATTTCCACGCCCACGAACGCTACGTGGATGGTAACGGCAACTCGTCCCCCGACAGCGGGGAGGGGGTGCTGTTAGTCGCGCTCAATGACAGCGGCTCGGATCAAACCAAAACCCTCCAGACTTCGTTTCCCTCCGGCACCGTGCTGAAGGACTACACCGGAAACCAATCCGCGACTCCCACCGTGAACGGCTCCGGGCAGGTGACCATCACCGTGCCTGCGAGGAGCGGACAAGGCTACGTTTGCTACGCGCCCTACGTCGCGGAAGGACCTGTGAGCGGTGAGGCGCTGCGTTTCACTCAAAGTGGAACTCCGGTCGGCACCATGCCGTGGGTCGTCCCTGGCGGACGCGACGCGCCATCGAAGTCGCGCACCATCCCCCGTATCACCGGAAACTCGGTGGACATCGAGGTGCACTACACCGATCCCGTTGGTGGCAGCGTCAACAACACCCTCATCAAGTGGGGGCAGGGGAGGAATCTCAACGCGTCCGCCACCGATCTCACCGGCTCGGACATGGTCAGCGGTGGTTTCGAGCAAGCCACCTTCTCCGGCGGCATCTGGAAGCTCACCGCGGACCTCAGCGGCGTGCCGGATGGCCTGCACACGATCAAGGCGCGCTTGTTCAACACCCGCACCGCCGGGCTGCCTGCTCTCTATCAGACGTTCACGAAAACCGTGTATGTCGATCGATCCGGCCCGGCTCTCGTGATCGAAACGCCCGCCGCGTCCTCCACCGTGGCCGGCGACGTGGTCGCATTGATCCGCAACAGCGACCGCACCGCGGCCCGCGTCGAGACCCGCGTGGATGGCGGAAGCTGGTCGGATGCCGTGCAGACCCAGCGCGGCGTGTGGAAAGCGAATCTATCCGGACTCTCCGCCGGCTCGCACACGCTTGACGTCCGCGCCACCGAGAACAACGGCGCTTCATCGCCCGCGCAGATCAACACCTCCACGGCGAGCCGCTCGTTCACGGTCACCCAGCCCTCCTTCACTTTCGCCATCAACCACGCCGAAGGCGCGGTCATCAATCTGCCCTTCTTCACCACCGCGCTCACCGTCCCGGTCGGCGTGAACGCGAGTCAGGTGAAACTCTGGTGGAACGGTTACGAAATGACCGGCCTCACGGTGAACGGCTCCACCGTTTCACACACCTTCGATGGCCGCTACGTTTCGGGCGGAGTGCAGCAGCGCTTGTCCGGCGCGTTCATCAACGGCACGCACTTCTTCGAGGCGGAGCTCACCTACGGTGGCGAAACCAAGCGCCTCACCCGCCGCGTGGTCTTCAATCTGTATGGAAACAACCTCACCGACTCCGATGGCGACGGCCTGCCGGATGATGTCGAGCTTCCCGGTTTCACCAACGGTGCCTATGCCTCGCAGGGTTTCCCCGGAGACTCGAATGAGGACACGATCCCTAACAACGGCGAGAACTGGACACGCACCAACCCGCTCAACGAGAACACGAATTACGCCGGAAGCTGGGATGGCGATGAGGATTGGGACAACGACGGCGTTTCCAATCTTGTCGAGGTCCAGCGCGGATTCACCGATCAAGGCAACGCGTTCCACTACAACATCTACAATGCCTCGTCCGTTCCACCCTCCAGCGTGGCCTCCACCGCCACCTGGACGCTCACGCCCAGCGGCGGCGGCGCGCAGAACATGGCGATCAGCTACCGGCCTAACAACGGATCGCTTTCCTCCGCGTCCACGATCGAGCTGAAGCTCATCGTCAACGGCGGAAGCGCGCAGTATTTCACCATGACGAATGCTGGCGGCGGCTTGTGGACCTACACCGCGTCGCTGCCATCTGGCAGCACCTCGGCGACGATCTCGTTCCAGACGCCAGGCGGCGGA
Source organism: Luteolibacter sp. (assembly GCA_036824745.1). Lineage (GTDB taxonomy): Bacteria > Verrucomicrobiota > Verrucomicrobiia > Verrucomicrobiales > Akkermansiaceae > Luteolibacter. Next base: position 4,013 of record DAISZP010000129.1, on the reverse strand, counting down.
ACCACTGATACAAACAGCGCTTGGAACAACATCAACGTCACCCTTTCCACTGAGGCCTTCACCATGAACGGCCTGCTCGACAGCCCGAACTACCTCATCGCCGACAACGGCATGCGCATCTGGGCCGCGGTGAAGGGGAACAAGCTCTACTTCGCCACCTGGTCGTCGCAGGGCGGCACCAACGACCACTTCCTGCTGCTCACCAACAACTTCGGCAATCCCGCCGCCCACCCGTGGGCGAAGGCGGGCAACGCGAACTTCTGGTATGGCGGCTGGCCCTGGCTCGCCGGGGAAGGGGACACGGGTGCCTCGCCCTTCTCCGCCCTCAACAACGGCGGTGCCGCGGGCCGCAAGGCGATGGGCTCCGGTGGCAACGTGCTCGAAGGCGAAATTGACCTGGTCCAGGTCTTCGGCAGCGTGCCGAAGGTCGTCTATCTGGCCGCGCTCGCCTATGGCGACAACGACGGCGCGGGCATCCTCTCGCAGTGTCCGGTGGCTTGGAGCGCCGACAACAACCTCACGATCCCCGAATACGCCGCCGTGCGTGTGGATTCGATCCGCGACGAGAACTCCGACGGTTACTTCGATGCCGGGAAACCCGCGCTCGAATCCGAGGTGGATTCCGCTGTTGCCGATTCGAACTACGGCTTGCGCCGTTTCTTCATCAATGAAGCCGCGTCCGAATCCGCCAGCCTCACGCTGCGGTTCACGCCGAACGGAAACCCGGCGCTGGCCGTCAGCGATGTGGAGGTCATCACCAACCTCAACCGCCGCGATCATGCGGTGATTCAGGAGGATCTTTCCACCGTCACCACCAGTTCCAACACCTACCACCGTGCTTTTCCGATGACGGAAAGCGGCGGTGTTTGGTCCGCCACGCTTCCCGTCAACAAGTGCGGTGCCTACCGCGCCACCGTTCGCTACCGCATCGGCGGCAGCGGGCCGTATTACTTCACGGACAACGGCCAGCGGCGCGATCTCGCCATCGTGGTTTCTCCGAAGAGCGCGCTGGACCTCAACATGTATGAGGTGAATCCCTCCATCGTTGAGGCCACCTCCGACAGCAAGTCCGGCCGCTCGACCTTCCGTGATCTCTGGATGGCCAACACGGACCGCCCGGACATCGTGAACGTGAATCACTTCACCAACCTCGGCGTGAACATGATCTGGCTGCAGCCGATCCACCCGATCGGTGTGGACAGCCGCGGCACCGATCCATCGACCTCCGCTCCCTACGATCCGGGTTCGCCGTATGCCGTGAAAGACTATTGGAAAATCGCCTCCTCGCTCGGTGCCGACGACACCGAATCCGGCGCTCTAACCGAGTTTCAGGCGGCCGTTTCCCAATTCGACACTGCGGGCGTCGGCATCATGATGGATGGCACCTTCAACCACTCCGCGCCGGACGCCGTGCTTGGCCAGGGTGCTGCCGATCTCTTTGCTTGGGCCACTAATCCGAACGCCGAGATCCGCAATTCGAAACCCGGATGGTTCTCGAAGACCGGAAACTACCTGCTTCCCGCCGCAAACGCGTCCGAAGTGGCGGTCGCCCCGGATCGCTCGGACTTCGGCAAGTGGACCGATGTGCGCGAGCTCTACTTTGGAAACTATGACGCGCTCGTGAAATATGCGTCGCCCTCCCACACCGAGGAGTTTCTTCTGGAGCGCGATGATCTGGACACCCTCTCCACTGAAACCCGCGACCTCTGGGAGTACTTCGCGCACTATCCGATCTACTGGTTGGACAAAACCGGCCATCCGGTCGGCACTCCGGCATCGCAAGCCCACAAGGGCATCGACGGACTGCGATGTGACTTTGCCCAGGGCCTTCCCTCGCAGTTCTGGGAATACTGCATCAACAAGACCCGCAGCGTGAAATGGAACTTCGTCTTCATGGCCGAGTCCCTCGACGGCTACCGCGAGGTCGGCGGATCGAAGCGCCATGGTGTCGGCTATCGCTCGGCGCGACACTTCGACGTGCTCAATGAAAACATCGTCTTCCATTGGCGCGACACCCACTTCGGTTATCCGGCGAATGGAGTCGGCACTGGCAATGCAGGAAACAAATCCACCGCTTCCACCTTCAACGCCTACAACAACCGCCGTCAGGCTTACGAAGGCGTGGTGCTGCTCAACAACCTGACGTCCCACGACGAGGTGTTTCCCTCCAACGACACCTACGCGCTGATCCAGGCCTACGCCCAGCTCGGCGCGCTCGATGGCATCCCGATGCTGATGTATGGCCAGGAGGCGGGAGCGCAGAACGACTTCGCGGCCTACGGTTTCTCCGGCATCACGAACAACAGCCGCAACTGGACGCGTTATGAGTCGAACTTCGGGAAATCCATCCCCAACTTCAAACGATGGAACTCGATGTCCAGCGTCTGGACAAACCGCGACTGGACCGCGCAGGACCTCTACGGCCGGATCAACCGCGCCCGTGTCGCCAACCCGGCGCTGCGCGGAAAAGGCGAGTATTTCCTCTCCCGCACCGGTGGCCTCGGGATGGACAACACCATCTTCGCCGTCGCCAAGTTCCAGCAGGCCGGTGTGCCCGCCGCGTCGCAGAACGTCGTCTTCTGCTTCGCCAACACCGACTACGCCGCGTCGGCTAACAGAACCGCCACCTTCGATCTCTCCGCCAGCGTGCCCGGCGGCGCGAACTGGTTCGGCATCGAGCCCGGCAGGACCTACAACATCACCAACGAACTCGCCGCCGATCCGGCAGCACGTGTGTGGACCAGCGACCGCACGGGCTCCGACCTCATCGCCAACGGCCTCACCGTTTCCCTAACGGGTGCCGTCACCGGCCTGAATCAGGCGCAATACCTCCGCCTCGTGGACACCAGCGTCCCCGCCGATACCGATCACGACGGCATGCCCGACGCGTGGGAAACCGCCAACGGCCTCGATTCGAACAACCCGAACGACGCCACTGCGGATGACGACGGCGATGGCCAATCGAACCTCCACGAGTATCTCGCAGGCACCGATCCGCAAAGCTCCACTTCACGCCTCGCCATCACCACCATGACCCGTGGCGTTTCCACCGTCACGCTCACCTGGTCCAGCGTTTCCGGAAAATCCTACATCATCCAAGCCTGCACCGATCTCACCACCTGGCAGACCGAGGAATCCTCCCCGGGCGTCCCGCTCGTCATCGGTGCCACCGGCAGCCAGACCTCGCAAACCATCCCGGTCCCCGCGGGTCCCAAGCGCTTCTTCCGCATCGCGGTGGCGGAGTGATCTAACGGATCACCAGTTCACCTTCCGGATCCACTGCGCGGCCTTCGTTTCGCTGTCCGCGCAGACTTCGATCCGATAGTGGCCCTTTCGTCCATCGGGAGCGGTCAGAGCGAAATCCACGGTTTTGTAACAGGGGAAATCCGCGCCACCGCCGGTGTCGTGCTGATACCATTTCACCGGGTGGCCCAGAACGTCCGCAGTGCGCCATTGTTGCTTGGTTCGCTTGGGTTCGGCTCCACCCTCCATCACGGGACCGTAGTCCTCCACATCCGGAGCTTGGCTGGGAGTGGCCGAAGGATTCACGAGGCCATGGATGAACACGAAGTTCAGCGTATTCCCTTGGCGGAAGCGCATGCGGTAGCTGCCATCGGAAAAGGTGGTGATCTGCGGCAAGCCCCAGTTTTTCTCAAGGTAGGCGGAACGCAGCACCGGAACCTTCGCCTCCGCAAGGTCACCGCTGGTCTCTCGGACTTCGGAACCGGATGTGGGTTTCGGATCGACGCAGGAAACCAGCATCAAACAGGGAAACACAGCGGGGAGCAGGAAAGAACGCATGCCCGCTGATAGTGCGAGGGCCGCCCGCAAGTCGAGAACGATTCCCTTGTGTGATCATCCCTCGATTTCGCATTCGACGAACAAGGTCGGCGCGGTTGGATGCTCGTGGCTATCCGAATTGATCCATTTGTTGGGAGGTGCGGCCCGTGAATAAACTGGGCGTTGTCATCGGTATTTGAATGAGAATTACCTCGATTCTGGACTGGTTCTGT
>DAISZP010000128.1:0-11943 GCA_036824745.1 Luteolibacter sp. | reverse complement strand
ATGGGAACCGCCGACATCACGACCGAATGACTGGCCATGGATCCGGCAGCGACATCAGCAAATCTTTCTCCCGGTTCGAGTAGCGAGGTCGATGACAGAACCGGTATCGACGAAGAGACGTTGTCGCCGGCACCCAGTTGCCCCGCCAGATTACTGCCTGTTCCAACCAGCGTGCCATCGTTACAAATTCCCAGCGCATAACCTGACGCGGCATTGATTTTCAACAAGCTCCTTCCCACAAGCGCTCCCAATGGAGATATCAACATCGGCACGGAACTGGAGTCGGATGTGCCGTTTCCAAATGCACCGGAACCGTTGGATCCCCAAGCCACTCTCGAACCATCCGAGCAAAGCGCGTATGTGAATCCGCTCCCGGCTGACAGTGCCACAGCTACTTTGCCGGTAAGGGCTCCGGTGCTTGTCACTGGAACCGGCCATGTTCGATCCGAGGCGCTGTTGTTCCCCAATTGTCCGAGGCCGTTGTGTCCCCATGAGGCGAGGGTCCCATCGGAACAAAGCGCTATCCCGGATCCGGATCCGGCAGAAACGGAAGTGACGATCCTCCCCGCCAGAACACCTGATCGATCCACGAGGACGGGAGTGCCGCTGTGACTAGTCGATCGGTTTCCCAACTGTCCATTGCCGTTCAAACCCCATGAGGCGACAACACCGTCCGAGCACAGGGCGAAACAAAATCCGTTTCCCGCGGATACCGAGACCACGGATCGATTGGTAAGGGCACCGGTGGCCGACACAGCCACGGGCACCTCCTGGCGGGATCCGGACACAATCCGCCCGGTTCCGAGTTGGCCGTAGTTGTCATCTCCCCATGACGCCACCGATCCATCCGAGCAAACCGCATAGCTGGTTCTGTGGCCGGCAGCCACGGAGACCACGGTTTTCCCGGCGAGGACGCCGGTTCTGTTCACCGCGATTGGGATGCTGCTGTTCTTGATGCCGAGCGCATCCCCGAGTTGTCCGGACGAATCGTCCCCCCATGCGGCGAGGGTTCCGTCGTGGCACAATGCCAGAGTGTGGGAGTCTCCAACCGCTATCATCTTGATGATCTTCCCGGCTAGTATCCCCGTTTCCTGAATTCGTTTCGGAACATTGCTGTTCGCAAGTGAATTGTCGCCGAGTTGGCCTTTGGCATTCGAGCCGAACGCATAGGTCCGGCGCTTGGCCCATTTGAGAACGAGGTCGTTGCCCGTCCCGCCAAAATAGTCCACCACGAAGGGAAAACTGAAACCACCATAGTCCAACGTGATCGCAGCGCCATGAGGGAGGTTGGTGAAAGTCCCCTTGATGAAACCTCCGCTGGTGTTTCTCACAATCGTCAGGTCCGTGCCAGTGGAAGGAATGAATCCCAGGGAGAGATTCGCTGACAAACCCGTAGCCTCGTATCCATCAAACGTGACGGGGGTGACGTTCCCCGAGGTGAAATGGACGTCCAGATTGGACGGACGGAGAATGGAAACCTGATAGATTGTCGAACTCCCGTCCAGTGCGGTCACGGTGACGCTGATGTTGTTGGTTCCAGAGTTCAGTTGAACAGGCTGGCTGGCGGAACCCGTAGCGACTGGCATTCCGTTGATCTTGATCGACGCCGCGGGATTGGAGGCCGAGGGAACCAGAATCACTTCGGATGTCGCTCCTGAAACACAAGCCGGGTAGATGTTGTTCGATTGTGCAAGCGAGCGCTCCAGGTTTCCATCGGCAAGGACCAATGAGGCCAACTTGGAATCGTTGGCGGCGGAAGGTTGTGCCGCAAGGACGAAGTTATGGTATGCGGAGTGCCCGGAAACCAAGGCCACGCATTTCCGTTGTCCGAATGGCGTGGCCAGAACCTCCACCGGATAGGTATCCGAAAGGCTGCCCGATTGGTTTCCCAACTGCTGCGAGCCATTCTCTCCCCACGCCGCCAGCGTGCCATCCGAACACAGGGCCGCGCTGTGTGTGTAGCCGGCAACTGCCGTAATCACGGATTTGCCGGAGAGTATGCCGGCAGTGCTGACGGCGACCGGGGTCGAATTCACCGCAAGGGTTCCGTCCCCCAACTTGCCTCTTCCCCAAGCGGCAACCGAGCCGTCCGAACAAAGTGCGACGCTATGCGTATCTCCCGCCGAGATTGAGGTGACGGCCTTCCCGGCAAGAACTCCCAGCGGGCTGATCAAAACCGGGGAGCTGCCGGAGTTTCCACCAGTCTGCCCATCGTTGTTGCTTCCCCAAGCCACGACCGTGTGGTCCGAACACAATGCCAAGGCATGGTATTTCCCCGCGGATATGGCGGTGACTTTCTTTCCGGAGAGGACACCGGTCGCGGTGACATTGACCGGCACATGGGCTTCCCGTCCGATCGTGCCGTCTCCCAAGTTTCCAGATCCACCGGTTCCCCAGGAAACCGGTAAACCGTCTGAACAAAGGGCCAGACTGTAATTTCCTCCGGCCGAAATCGCCACGACCTTTCTCCCGGCAAGCACTCCCGCAGTGTAAACTGAAACGGGAACATTGCTTGAGGCCGTGCTGTTGTTTCCCAGTTGCCCGTTTCCACCATCTCCCCAAGCCGCCACGGTGCCATCTGAACAAAGAGCCAGACAATGGCTGGATCCGGCTGAAACGGAGACGACGGACTTGCCAGCCAGAACCCCGGAATTGGTGATGTTGACCGGAGACGAACTGTCGGTTGTCGAATTGTTCCCAAGTTGGCCGCTCTTGTTTAGCCCCCAAGTGGCGACAGTTCCGTCCGAACACACTGCCGCCGAAAAGTAGAAGCCGCTTGAAATCTGCACGATGGTTTTCCCCGCCAACACTCCCGTGACGGAAACGGGCACAGGTGCAGTTCCCGGACTCGTGCTTCCCGTCCCGATCTGCCCGCTGGCGTTATTGCCCCATCCATAGGCTCTGATGTCCTGCCATTGCAGCACCAAATCGTTTCCTGTCCCTCCGAAGTAGTTCGCCACGTAGGGATAGGTGATGCCCGCGTGTGTCAGGTTCACCAGTTGGCCTTGGGCAAGGTTGGTGAAACTGCCTTGAATGAAACTCAGGCCGGTGTTTTTCACCACCATCAGTGGGTTCTCGGGGGCTGGATGGAAATTCAGCGTCAGATTCACCGTGTTTCCAGCCGCTGAGTAATCCGCCGCAGTGACGGGCACATCCGACGGCGAATTGAACGTCGCGTTCACCTCGCCGGCGAACATGCTTCCAAGGGACATGGTCACCATCCATGCGATCCACAGCGTGGCCCGGTTCAACAAAGGGGTCAAAATCATAAAATTACCTCGTGATTACTAGGATCGCAGTGCGAATAAACAAGCAATTTCCCGTGGAATGCGGCCTCAACGACACACACGCGAGCCACCGCAGTCCTACGGGCAACGCCACCTCGAATCGGCAACCGTCTGATGTCTTGCGTTCCGCTTTCGTTTGGTTTAGCGACTGCAAGGTCCGCATAAAATCATCGCATTCCGCTCATTGGTAAACAGCTTGTGATCCTTCATGAAACCCCGTCACCGTTCCCGAATTCTGTTGCTTGTTGGGGTATCGATCCAATTTTCGCTCGCCACTTTCCTTTCCAACTCTTTGCTGGCAAACCCATTGTATTGGAACCCAGGAGGTGTCGGCGGCGATGGGAATTGGGGCACGAGTCCCGGGGACAAGAACTGGAATACCGTGCCCGGCGCGCCCGCTGGCAATACGTTCTGGCCCGACTCGATCGATGACAGCGCTGTCTTCCAAGACGCCATCGGCGGGACTGTCACCGTCTTTGATCCCGTGCAAGCCCATGGAATCGTCCAAAATGGCGCGGACTACACGATCAATGCGGGAACCATCACTCTGGTGAGAGACTCGGCGCTTGCCTCGCCCTTCATTGAGGTTCAGGCGGGCCATCTGTCGGTGGATTCGATTCTGTCCGGAAACTCGGGAATGATCAAAAACGGTGCCGGAGTCCTCACGCTTTCCGGAGACAACACCTACACCGGAATCACCCGGGTCTCCGCGGGATCCTTGGCGCTCACCGGTTCCCTCACCAGCGAATCCCTCGAGATCGAAGACGGAGCTGGCCTTTTGATCGTATCGGGCGGGCTCACAAACTCCGCTCAGATATCCAGTTCTGGAACCCTCACGATCAACTCGGACGAGACCGTGACCACCTACATTCAGAATGGAAACGGCGTTCTCAACGGTTCCGCAACCCTGACCACCACCGGAGGGGCAACGCTCAACGGAGGAACCGTTTCGGGTTCGCTGTTAGGAAACATCACCAGCACGGGCGATGTTCTTGTTTCCGGATCGATCACCGGCGGAAACCTCTCCCTGACAGGCGGCACGCTCACCCTGAGCGGGACTTCCACCCATTCCCTTGTCGATATCTCAGCTCCGGCCACATTGCTCGTCACCAACGGCGGCTTGGATTCCGCCGCGGCGATCACCAACTCAGGCAACCTCACGATCAACTCGGACGAAATCGTGACCACCTACATCCAGAACGGAAGCGGCGTTCTCAACGGTTCCGCAACGCTCACCGCCACCGGCGGGGCGACGCTGAACGGAGGAACCGTTTCGGGTTCGCTGTTAGGAAACATCACCAGCACGGGCGATGTTCTTGTTTCCGGATCGATCACCGGCGGAAACCTCTCCCTGACAGGCGGCACGCTCACCCTGAGCGGGACTTCCACCCATTCCCTTGTCGATATCTCAGCTCCGGCCACATTGCTCGTCACCAACGGCGGCTTGGATTCCGCCGCGGCGATCACCAACTCAGGCAACCTCACGATCAACTCGGACGAGACCGTGACCACCTACATCCAGAATGGAAACGGCGTTCTCAACGGTTCCGCAACGCTCACCGCCACCGGCGGGGCGACACTCAACGGAGGAACCGTTTCGGGTTTGCTGTTAGGAAACATCACCAGCACGGGCGATGTTCTTGTTTCCGGATCCGTCGGCGGAGACACGCTCTCAGTCACCGGAGGGATGCTGGAATTGAGTGGGGTTTCGAACCACTTGAGCCTTTCCATCGCAAGTGGAGCATCCTTGTTGGATACCGCGGGCGGACTCAACTCCGCCGCGGCCATCTCCAATTCCGGAACCCTGACCGTGAACGCGGATGATACCGTTTCCACCTATCAGCAGAACGCCGGGGCTCTCTTGGATGGCACGGCGGATCTGATCGTACGCGGAGGAGCCTTCCTCCACGGCGGCACGGTTTCAGGCAGTCTGGTCGGCAATATCCTGACGGATGGCTCCGTGCGGATCACCGGAAAAACCTCCGGCGGATCGCTTTCCATTCTCGCGGGCGAGCTTGAACTCGGCGGCGTCTCGGACAGCCTGTATGTGGCGGTTTCTTCCGGCGCGTCGTTGCTGAACACCCATGGCGGACTTCACAAGTTCAGTTATCTCAACAACAGCGGAAAGGTCACGCTCGGCACCGATGACTACATCCGACTCTACGTTTCCAATGGCGGCAGCCTGGCTGCCGGCACCGGCACGCTTTCCGCCGCAAACGTCCTGCTCAACGAAGGCACCATGCTCGAGGGAGACCTGACCGCCAGCAGGCTGTCCAGCAACGGCACGGTCACCAACCGGGGCATCTTGATGGTGCAGTCGTTGGAAATCGCATCGGGCACCTTCATCAACACCGGCACGCTCGGTGACGAGTCCAGCCGCATGACCCTCTTCGCGGGAGCCACCTTGGTCGCGAGCGGCCGCGAGCGCTTCAGCACGCTCACCACCTTTCACGACGGAGTCGGAACTTGGCGCGGAGATTTGAAGAACTCGTCCGCCGTCGCGCCGGGTGACAATGGGGGCTTCGGAACCTTGCGGGTGGAAGGCAATTTCCGACAAACCCCGACCGGGCTGCTTCAGATCGATCTATCCGATTCAGGAAACGATCTGGTCGCGGTCACAGGCGATGCGAAATTCAATGGCACCTTGATTCTCCAGCAAACGGGAACCGACCTGCTCAGGCCCTTCGCTCCCGTGCAGGTGGTGGACGCCGCCTCCTACTCCGGAAATTTCTCGAGTCTGATCGAAGACCTCGATGGCGCCGTCTGGTTCAATCCGGGGAACGGTTCCATCATGTTGATGTCATCCGGCGGAGATATGAAATCGCAGTTTCCGCATTTCACCGGGAACCAGGTTTCCACCTGGAGCGCGCTCTACGATGACGTGGTCGATCCCGGTTTCACGAACATCACACAGGGGTCCGCGGACGGTCCCGGACTGTGGATCGGGAGCGGCATCGCCGATTCCACGAACCCGGACCTGATGTGGGCGCTGGAAGCGAGTTTCACGCCGAACGGACTGGACGCGGATTTGCTGAACCGCCTCTCGCCGGAGGTCTATGCCTCGTTCAACGACTACGCCGTGCAGGCCACCCGCTCGCATCTGCGCTCGGCACTGGATGCCCCCACCCTGCCGGCCCTCAGTCTGGGTGAGGATGCCAAGAGCGCATCCGCCCCTCCCCGTCCGGCGGGTGATTGGGAGTTCTTCGCCGCCGCGGACTATTTCGACGCCAGCACGGAGCATTCGCCGAACCAAGCGGACTATTCACTCACAAGTTCGGGCATCCTCACCGGCGCGAAAACCCGGCTCGACAAACACACGCTCATCGCAGGATACGTCGCCTTCGACGCCGGCACGGTCGATGGCGAATGGATCGATGCGGACCAAACCGGTTGGTCGCTCGGTGTTTTCAGCCGGAGTGTCCTCCACGAACGAAGCCAGACGGTTCTCACCGCGGCGCTTGCCCACGGCCGATATGAGTTTGACGGCAGCCGTGAGAGCGCCATCGCTGACGCCGGTGGCTGGAGGCCGGGCGATGTGGATTTCTCCAACGTCAGCAGTTTTTCAACCGAACTCTTCCTCGGGATCGAGAGCCGCATCCAAGCGCACGAACGGGTGCGATTGATTCCCTCCGCCGGATTCCGCGCGGCCTTCGCCACCATGGATGGATTCACGGAGTCCACGGGCAGCGCCGCGGGCTCCCCCATCGCTCTAACGGTTGGTCGGGATCATCAGGAGCACATGATCGCCGAGTGCGGCCTAACAGCCGAGACCGACATCAATGACAGGCTGGTGGGTTGGGCGCATCTGGGATTCAGCGCGGGCATCGGTGAGGATTCCCACGTTCTGCAGGCGAGTTTCGCAAACGGCTCGCGCCCCATGCGGGCCTCAACGGACGGACTCTCGGACGATCTCATCCGGCTCGGACTCGGCGCGGAATACAGGATGAGCGACTCCGTCCGGATCCACTTCGGCTACCAGGCCGAACTGAATTCCGGCGCATCCACGATGCAAGGCTTCAACGTCTCGACCTCATTCCGTTTCTAACGGCAGAGCGGCGTAATGGTGGGAAATCCATTTCCGCCGGATCCCTTGCATGACCGGGAAACACCCTATTTCCACACAGTGGGGTCAAGTGGTGGCCCGAGCCGGATTCGAACCAGCGACACGCGGATTTTCAATCCGCTGCTCTACCAACTGAGCTATCGGGCCTCACAAGAGGATCGCCCTCGCGGGCGGGGCGGAAGTAAGAGTGGACGCGCGGGGTTTGACAACCGGAAAATTCCGGTCCGGTGGATTTTTTCTGAGGCTTGCCGACATTCTGCGATTGAGCCGCGATTGTGGCATGAAACGGGAGAAAATCATCCGGGTCAGTTTGTGCCGTGTTCACGTTTCATGTAGCGCCGGTGATACTCACAGCGGCATTGAGCGACAGGTTTTCCGTTTGCCGGCTTCACCTTGCAAAGGACGTAGGGTTCTCCTGAAACGCATTCCAAGTGAATCTCTCCTTCGCCCCATTTTGCACCTCGGATCAATTCCCATCTGATGCGTTCACCGGTGGTCCCCCCTTCTCGACCGAGATACGATTCAATATCTTCAATTCGACCCGTACAGGCGACTGCGTCATTTGCTCTCCGTCCTGTCCACTTCGCAATGGCAACCAAGGCGCATAATATGATCAATGAACCGACCAGCGTGGCAATCCGACCTCGGGAAATCACCAAGGGGCCGCCTCCCCCGGGCATGGAGAGCGGAAATTTGAGCAACTTGATTTCTCCGTAAACTCCCGCCGCCAGCCAGATCACGAGGAACCCGACGACGGGGAACACGTAAATTGTTCTGCTGCCTCGTTTAAAAACGCCGATTCCGCCCAGCCTCACAATCAGGTATTCAGGATGACGGCGGAGATGTCTCCATTGAGACGGCGACCAGATCTCGTCGTGCCTCCATTCCGTTCTGAAGGGTAGTGCTACTCGCTTTCCATTCGAAGCGAAACTCAGTCGCCCATCTCCCAAACCCAGGCTAAACCATCCACCGCCTTTCATAAGCACATCGACGTCCCGCCTGCAGCACATAGACGCCATCCAAAGCAGCAACCAGAAGACGATACCCCAATGAAACAGTTTCCGCCATGTCAGCGGCGTGCGCGACTCTGGCGTGCGCGACTCTGGCATGCGGGGCCGGGCTTCCACGCGGGCTGTGATGGCACAACCTCCTTGCGGCGGCAAGACTGCTAGAACCTCGCCGTTGGGTCTGCGGGCCTATTTCAAAAACACCTCGCGCGGCTTGGCTCCGTCACCGGGGCCGACAATGCCACGTTGTTCGAGGATGTCCACCATGCGGGCGGCGCGGGTGTAGCCAAGGCGAAGGCGGCGCTGGAGCAGCGAGGTGGAGCACTTGCGCTCCTGGCGGGCCACCTCGATGCACTTGAGGATGAGTTCCTCATCGGCCTCGGAAACCTCCTCCTCGCCATCGTCGTCGCTGCCGGAGAGCGACGCGTGAATGTCGGTCTCGAATTGGGGAGCGCCTTGTTTGGCGCAATGCTCGATGATGCGCTCGATCTCGGCATCGGTAACGAAGGCTCCCTGGGCGCGCTCCAGTTTCGCGGAACCCGGAGGCAGGTAGAGCATGTCGCCTTTTCCAACGAGTTTTTCCGCGCCCTTGGTATCGAGGATGACGCGGGAGTCGAGTTGGGAGGAAACCTGGAAGGCGATGCGGCACGGGATGTTCGCCTTGATGATGCCGGTGACCACATCCGCGCGCGGTGTCTGGGTGGCGATGATGAGGTGGATGCCCGCGGCACGCGCTTTTTGTGCGATGCGGGCGATGCACATTTCCACATCGGCCGGAGCGGTCTGCATGAGGTCCGCCAACTCGTCGATGAGGACGACGATGTAGGGGAAACGATCCGGAATTCTCTCTTCAAACAAATCCGCATCCATGTCGTCCTCATCCGCTTCGGGAGCGAGTTCGCCGGATTCGAGGGCGGCGGCGATGGATTCGATTTGTTCGTCATCCACATCATCAATGGCCCAAGGCGGGGCCTGATGGCTGGCCGGGATGTTCGGATCAAGCAAGGAGGGAGCCTCCTCAGTTTCGGCGGAGTCCGTGGTTTCCTCCGTTTCCTCCTCCTCGACTTCCTCTTCCTCCTCGACGACCGGTTCGGCGGCGGGTTTGTCCTTTTTCGGACGGTTGTTGAAGCTATCGAAGTTTCTAACACCCTCTTTGGCGAAGATGCGGTAGCGTTTCTCCATCTCGTTGACCACCCACTTGAGGGCGGCCACGGTTTTCTTGGGATCCGTCACCACCGGCACCACGAGGTGCGGCAGACGGTTGTACATCTGCATTTCCACCACCTTCGGGTCCACCATGATGAAACGGAGTTCATCGGGGCCGAACTTGAAGAGCATCGAGGCGATGATCGAGTTAATGCAGACGGACTTGCCGGAACCCGTGGCACCAGCGACGAGGCAGTGCGGCATGGCGGCGAGGTCGCCTATGACGGTCTTGCCGTAAACATCCTTGCCGAGAGCGAGCGGTATCTTCTTTTTCGCCGAGCGGAACTCCGGATCATGCAGCAACTCGTGCAGCGGCACGGCGATCTTCTGGGTGTTGGCGATTTCAATGCCCACCGTGTCCTTCCCCGGGATGGGCGCGAGGATGTTGATGCGCTCGGCACGGGTGGCGCGGGCGATGTCCGCCTCAAGCTGAGCGATGCGCGAAACCCGCAGGCCGGTGGACGGATAGATCTCGTAGCGGGTGATGGTGGGGCCGCGCGTGATGTCGCCAGGAGTCACGTCGATGCCGAAAGCCTTGAGCGTCTCGATGATGATGCGCTGGTTGGCAATGAGCTCGTCCCGGTTCGCTTCCGGGGCGTCCTCTTCCTCGATCTCATCCAACAGGTCGAAGCCGGGAAGCTCGTAGTTCTCAAAACCACTGACTGATAGAAACTGATGGCCGGGTTTCTTGCGTTCGAAGGGTTTCGTGCCGGGAATCACCGGCTCGCTGGCACGGCGTTGGGAAGCATCGATGATCTGCGGCGCCGGGATTTCGCGCAGCGGAAGAAGCGACTGGCCGTCGTCATCGGCCTCGGGTTCCTCCGCTTTCGCGCTGGCGAGTTTGGCGGCCTCGCGATCCTTTCGGCGCTCCTCGCGCTGGCGTTCGCGTTCCGCTTGGAGATCGGCCTCCTTCGCCGCGGCTTTTCCCGCCTCGGATCTTGCCGCGCGCCATGCATTGAATTTTGTCACCGCCAGTTTGATGCAGGCCTTGGAGAAACGCAGCGGTTGATTGCCTGTTAGAAGGATGACGGCCACCAGATAGATCGCACCGGTCACCAACAGCGTGCCAGCCCGGCCGATTAGGTTCGATAACACGAATCCACCGATCCCCTCGCCGATCACACCGCCGGGTTTGCCGGGGATGTTGCAGCGGGCGGCCCATCCGGAGAAGAAGAACTCCGCGGCCTCAAGCCATGCCGCTCCCGCCAGCAAGACGATCACGAACCCGGTCACCTTCCTCGGCCAAATCGATTGATCGAAAGCAAGTTTCACCACGCCGAACCAAATGAACGCCACGGGAATCATGTAGGACGCGGCACCAAATAGCAGGATCTGCAGGAACGCGACCAAGCCCCCCAAGGGACCGATCAGGTTTTCCCCACCCTTTCCGGACTTGTCCGCGAACACATCCAGAGGTCCCCACTTCGGAAGGTCCGCGGGGCTGTATTTGATCAGCGAAAGGAGCAGCAACAGACCGCCGGTGATCCAGATGATCCCGAGAATCTCGTTGGTCCAGCGCGAGGGTTCGTCCACTTCGCCCCGCTTTCGGTTGTCCTTGCTCGCCATTCGTCGTTCTGCGCGCCCAGCATCCCCTGAGTTGCGCGCCGGGGCAAGATTGTTTTCAGGACCCGGAAAATCAGGAAATCCGTGGTAAACCGCGCCCGGTTCCCTCTCCCGGAAAGTCTTGGAAATATCAAGGTTTCCGGCGGCGGCGTGGTTGACAATCGGGACGATCCGCGCGATAAGCCTCCCGTTCCTTTTTGTTTGTCATGGTTACCAACATTCCGTTTGTCGTATTCGATTCTCCAGATACCGCCTGCCGCCAAGTGGCTTCGGAAATCGCCCAACTGATCCGCGAGCGCTCGTCAAGACGCCGCCAGACCGTTCTCGGCCTTGCCACCGGATCCACGCCACTCCCTCTCTACAAGGAGCTTGTGAGACTCCACCGCGAGGAAGGCCTCTCTTTCAAGAGCGTCACGAGTTTCAATCTCGACGAGTATCTCGGCCTGGATCGCGACCATCCGGAAAGCTACTGGACTTTCATGCACCGGAACCTGTTCGACCACATCGACATCCTTCCGGAAAACGTGAACCTTCCCTCAGGAACCGTGGCGGAACAGGAGATCGAAGCCCATTGCAAGGAATACGAAGCCCGGATCCGCAAGGCCGGCGGCATCGATTTCCAGATCCTCGGGATCGGCCGCACCGGGCACATCGGTTTCAACGAACCCGGCACTCCCATCGAGGCGAGGACGCAGAAAATCCATCTGGACGAACTGACCCGGAAGGACGCGGCTCCGGCCTTCGGCGGCATCGAGAAGGTGCCGACGGAAGCGATCACGATGGGCTGCGGCACCATTCTCGAAGCCCGGCGCATCGC
>DAISZP010000127.1:0-11960 GCA_036824745.1 Luteolibacter sp. | reverse complement strand
CGCCTGGCCGCTGGGCCGCATGCCCCAGCCGACATGGACCGGCTGGCCGACGATTCCCAGCTTGCCAATGATAGCCGGAAGCAAGGGATGCCTTTCCAGTTTGCGGAAAGGCCACCCGATCCGGATGCTGCTGCGCTCGGCCATTTTTGCCACCGTTTCCACCCCGCCGAAGCTTGTCAATCCTTGCTTGAACGGTCCGTTTCCGCGGAGCGGCGAAGTTCGACACACTTGACATTCATGACCCTGTGACCTAATCCCTTCCGTCGTCCGCCGCAACAGGCGAGCGCCCGCGCTGCCATTTCAACGGCCACCGATATCCCATGACCCATTTTCGGTTTCCCATTCGTGTCACAGGGCTGATCTGCCTGCTTCCCCTCGCCTCCTGCGGCTGGCTTTCAGAATCCGGCCCCTTGAAAGGAAGCATCGGCAAGGAAAGTGATTCCTACACGCTGATCAGTGTCAACTCGCAGGCCGACATCCCGGAAAAAGGCCGTACCTACGGCGTGGCCGCCACGCCCCCGAGCATCAAAGGCCAAGGCTACTCCGACAAGGTGCGCAGCCGGGATTCGCTGGACTTCATCGTCACCGATCTCACCGAGGAAAGCCCCTTCCACACCAAGGGCGAGCCCTATAAATTCGGCCCCGTGGAGGTACCGGAGGATGGCTCGATCTCGATCCCTTACGTGGGAGCCATTCAGGTGATCAACCGCAGCCTTTCCCAGGTCTCCGCGGATCTGGAGGCGAAGATGAAGCCCGTTTCCAACACCGCTCGGGTCACCGTGCTCCGGTCCAACCGCATGCCGCGCACCGCAAACGTCATCGGCGAGGTGCGCAAGCCGGGCCCCATTCCGCTGGAGCGCGCGGGCATCACCTCCGAGGACATCCTCGCCGCCGCCGGCGGACCGTCCCAAGCGGAGCATCTTTACAAATACACCCTGCGCCGCGGCGGGAAGGACTACAATTTCGACTATCTTGGCTACCGCCGGAGTCCCTTCGTGGTGGAAGAGGGAGATCTGGTCACCGTTTCCCCGGACACGGACAACCGCTTCCACGTGATGGGGGCCATTCTCAAGCCCGCCACGGTTCCCTTCCCCGTGCCCTCGCCCACCTTGGCCGATGCGCTAGGGGCGGCCACGGGCATGGATGAGCGCCGCTCGGACGCCTCCGGGGTGTTCATTTTCCGAAAAGGAAACCCGGACCTTGTTTACACCTTTGATCTCAAAGACCCCCGAATCATGCATTTGGCACAGAGATTCCCCATCGTGGGAAATGACATCGTTTACGTCACCGAGGCCCCGCTCTCCCGCTGGAACCGCCTGATCAGCCAACTGCTGCCGTCCGCGGTCTCCCAAGCCGGCAATGCCTTCGCACGGTATCAGACCAACTGAATCACCTTCTACGTGACCCCGACTTGCATCCGCATGGCCGCGTGTCTGGCGCTCTTTGGCGTCGGCTGTGCGCCGGTGATGATGCCGAGGGCTTCCGGACCAAATCGCCGGCCGGTATCCGTTTCACATGACCGGCGACCAGAAGCGCCCTCGCTGGTGCGTTTGAAAAACGGCCACTACCGCGTGACGGAACCCTGGACCGTGGTGCTCGACGGCCGCGCCTGGCATGTCCAGAAAGGCTACCGCTGCAACGGCATCAGCGCGCCGGACTCGGTGAAACGCGAGCTCGGCGACGGGGTGAACCGTCCCGAAACGTGGGCCGCCGTGTTTCACGACTGGCTCTTCACCCAGCCCGGGATGACCCGCTCACGGGCGGACGCCTTGTTTTACAAACTGCTGACCGCATACGGCGTACCCTCCGTCAAGGCCCGCCTGATGTACACCGCGGTCACTGCATACTCGACTTCCAAGACCCTGCGCTGAAGTCTCCCTCCATCCAGACCTGATTCCCGATGCCCGTCCAGATTCCAAGGCGATCCCCATGGACCAACCAGCGCCTCGTCCTGTGGGCATTGCTGCACCGCGAGGCGGTGACGCGCTTCGGTGAGTACAAGCTCGGTGTCGTCTGGCTGATCACCGAACCGTTGATCAGCGTGTTGGTGATGGGCGTGCTGTTAGGCCCGCTGATCGGCAGAACGGCACCGGACATGCCCTACGCGTTTTTCCTCCTGAACGGCTTCATGCACCTGCTGGCATTCTCCGGCCCGCTGCAGTCCGGCATCGGCGCGATCTCATCGAACCAGGGCCTGCTCGTTTTCCCGAAAGTGCAGCCGCTGGATCTGGTATTGTCCCGTTTTCTTTTCGACCTGTTCTCCTCGTTGTTATCCTTCACCGCATTCTGCGCCGTGGGGATGTGGATGGGCATCAATCTCTCCTTGGGCTACCTCCACATGCTGCTGGGCACCTTCATCCTTTCCTGGATGATGGGCAGCGGCATCGGCATGATGCTCGCCGTGGGCGCGGCCTACTACTCCTCGGTGGACAAGATCGTCGCCTTCACCCGCAGGCCGCTAATCTTCGTTTCCTGCGTGCTCTATCCCTTCTTCAACCTGCCGGACCAGGCGAAGAACATCCTCATCTGGAACCCGCTGGTGCACACCATCGAGTTGAGCCGCAAGAGCCTCTTCCCGCTCTATCACATCGGCGAGGTGAACTTGTATTATCCCGCGGCATTCGCGATCATCATGTTCTCCCTCGGCATCTGCCTGTTCCACAACCACCGCCACTATCTGACCCAGAAGTGACGATCCGTCCGCGATGATCCAGCTCAACAACGTCTCCAAGAACTACCCGATCCCCTCGGGCGTGCGCCACATCCTGCGGGACGTGACTCTGACGATACCGGGCGGAACGAACCTGGCAGTGCTGGGGCCGAACGGCGCGGGCAAGTCCACGTTTCTCCGGCTCATCGGCGGCGCGGAACTCCCTAACAGCGGGAAAATCTGGTCCGACCAATCGATCTCCTGGCCACTCGGCCTCAACAGCGGCTTCCAAGGCTCGCTGACCGGCCGCCAGAACGTCATGTTCGTCTGCCGCATCAACGGCCTTACCGGCCACCAGACGCGGCAGGTCATCGAGGAGGTCACCAGTTTCGCCGAGATCGGCGAATATTTCGATCTGCCGGTGAGACTCTATTCCTCCGGCATGCGGGCGAGGCTCAGTTTCGGCCTCTCGATGGCGTTCGAGTTCGATGTCTATCTGGTGGACGAGTTGACCGCGGTGGGAGACGCCGTGTTCCGCGCCAAGGCCAAGAAGGCGTTCCGGGAAATGAAGAACCGCGCCTCGATCATCTTCGTCTCGCACAACCTCCAGACCCTTCAGGACAGTTGCGAATCCGCCTTGTTCCTGCACGACGGCACCGCCACCTACTTCCCGAAGATCGAGGACGGGATCGGAGCCTATCAGGAATACATCCAGTCCGACCGCCTCAGCCACGCCAAGGAAATCCGCGGCTTGAGAAAAGCAAAACGATCCGAGCGCCGCCGCATGCGCAAGGAACTCGGAGCCGCCCGCAGGAACAAACGCAAAACCGCAGAGGGCAGCGAGCCCGAAGCCTGACATCCCCACAGATCCCCATGAAATCCACCGCCAGCAACAAACGCCCGAACCAGGGAGGCTTCCTGCGAATCGCCCTCGGCATGCTCGGCCTCGCCTACTTCGCCATGGTCGGCGTCGTGATCGCCTACGTCTGGCTGGTGGCTCAGGACCGATTCCTGAGCATCGCCACCTTCAAGATCTCCCGCGAATCCTCCGGCGGAGTCGAGGCAAGCTTCGGCTCGCTTTCACTGCCCGGCCTGTCCGACGCCGGCTCCACGGATTCGGAAGTCGCCATCGGCTTCATCCGCTCCACCGACCTCCTGTTAGAGATCGAGAGCCAGTTCAAACTTCGCGATCACTACGGCTCCCCGAAGTCGGACTTCGTGTTCCGTCTCAAGCCGGACGCGACGCTTGAAGAGAGGCTGGAATACTACCGCAAGCGGATCTACGCCACCTATGACAAGGAAACCGGACTGACCACCCTGACGGTGGACACCTTCGACCGCGATCTGTCCAAGACTCTCGCGGACGAAGTTCTGGGCCGCACCGAGGTGTTCATCAACAAGCTCAACCAATCCATCGCCGACGAGCAGCTCAAGTTCCTCCGCGGCGAAGTGGAACGCTCCGAGAAACAGGTGAACGATGTGAGCCTCGCCATCCTCCAGCTCCAGAACGCCCACAATCTCGTCGATCCGGACGCGCAGATCACCGCGAACCTCAAGATCCTCCAAGACCTCAAGATGGAGCGCCTCAAGGCGGAAACCACGCTCGCCTCCATGGAACGCGACTCGCCGGATTCGCCGCGCATCGAGACCTTGCGCAGCCAGTTGCGCTCGCTGGACGAACAGATCTCCATAGAGACCGCCAAGCTCTCCGGCCCCGAACAGGAACGCCTCAACCAGATCCTCTACAAATACAAGGAACTCCAGATGAAACTCGAATTCCAAACCCATCTCCGGACGGGTGCGGAAACGATGTTGGAGAAACACCGCATGGATGCCGCGGCGAACACCCGCTTCATCTCCATCATCCAGAAGCCCTACAAACCCGAGGACGTCGGCTACCCGCAGCGGCCATACGCCACAGTCACCATCATCGTTCTGGGCATTTTGTTGTTCCTGCTGCTCCGCGTCTTCGTCCACTCGGTGTACGAGCGGGTGGCCTGAAACCGATCGATTTCACGCAGATGGACACGCCCGCGAATCCAAGCATCGGCTTCGTCGGCTGGAACCCTTTCCAGTTCCTCCATTTCTCTCGGCTCATCGACGGGTTTCCCGAAGCGGTGCTGGTGCTCGAAGATCGCCGCAAGGCCGCAAGCTCGTTCGATCTGGATCACCTGCCCTGCGCCAGCCGCGACGTCCTGCGCCTCGATCAAAAGGGCATGCGCGCGCTCGACGGCCGCTTCGACATCCTCGTTTGCCAAACCGTCTTCGCCGGCATCGAGGACATCCGCATCTCGAAGATCGCGATGCTTCAATACGGCTACGCGAAGGAAGCGCACAACTACGGCCCCTGGCGCGCCTTCGGCGATCTCTGCCTCACCTTCGGCCCCTACGCCTCCCGCAAGATCCAGCCGTTCTGCCACAGCGTGGCCGTCGGAAACCCGCGCTACGAGGATTGGGACGCCCCTGCCTTCCACGCGCGGGCAAGGGAACTCCACGCCCGCGGGCTCGATCCTGATAGAAAGACCGTCCTCTACGCGCCCACCTGGGGACCGCTCTCCAGCTATGAAACCTTCGCGGACGCCGCCGCCGCCCTAACAAGCGAGTTCAACGTCATCCTCAAGATCCACCACATCACCCAGAGAAACGGCGGTGCCGCGATGGAAAAAATCCGCCGCAGGTTCCCCCTCCTCGCGGGCGCGGATGACGACATCGTGGAGCTGCTCTCCGTGGCGGACGTGATGATCAGCGACTACAGCGGCGCGATCTTCGACGCCGTCCACTGCCGCAGGCCGCTCGTTTTGTTAGACACGCCCGGCGCGGAAAACGAGCGGGAATCCCGCAGCGATCCGCACAGCCTCGAACGCGCCTGCCGCCACGAACTCGGCCAGGTGGTGGCAAACCCGGCCGATCTCGCAAACGCCGTCCGCCGCGCGCTGGACTCCGGCCCGGTGGACGACGCGCTGCGCGATGATCTGTTCGTGGACTCCCACGGAGCCGCGCGCAGGGCCGCCGATGCCCTCCGCGATCTCGCTGCGGGAAAATTCCAACAAACCCAGCACCAGCAATACATCCGCCAGGAACTCAGCTCCCACCACCGCTGCAAGTCCGAGCTCAAGGCGCGCCTGTTTCTCCCCGGGATCCTCCGCAAGCTCATCCACCGGTCCGGAACCTGATTCACACCATGGGCAGAGCCGTCATCGAAATCGAACCCAGCATCGCTCCGGACGAACTCGCGGCGATGCTTCAATCCGTCGGAAACGACGGCCTCGGAGCCAGATTCGTCCACGTTCTCCACGGACCCGACGTGCCGGAGAACTTCAACCTCATGCGCATGGCCCGCACCCGGCCGCTCGCCCGGCGCTGCCTGGTGGAGCTCACCCGCCGCGGCTACTACGCGTATCTCGTGAAGGACGGAGCCACCCGTTTTGTCAGAAGCGACAGGGTTGGCGGCGTCTGGGTGAAGATCACCGAGAACGAGTACCGGATCAATGAGGAGGAAATCGTTTTCCGCGTGGAGCCGCCGCTGGAGGAGAAACCGCCGAAGCGGCTGGTGGTGGTGTTTTCCGCCGTCCACGAGTTTCCTAACAGAGCCAGCCTCCAGCGTTACTTCAGCCAGGACTTCCCCAGCATCCGCAAATACCTGCCGCACGGGACGGCCGTGCTGCGCATCGCCGATCTCGGGGGCGTGGTGGGGGCTTTCTATCTGAACACGGCGCACCGCCCGCACAACGCGGATGCCATCCGGAGGCTCATCGAATCCACCCGCGGGGAACTCGGGATCGACCCTGACCGCGTGGTGCTCTTCGGCGTCTCCAAGGGAGGAACCGGCGCGCTCTATCACGGACTCACCGGAGGATACCGTTTTGTCTCGGTGGACCCCATCCTGTCCGACGAGCACTATGAAACGCACTACGATGACTCGCACTACACCAGGGGCGGCATCTTCACGGAGCCCAAGGAAGCGACCTTCATGCGACTGTTGGAGACCGCCGTGGCGCCGGACGGAAAGTGCGCGCTCATCTGCTCGGAGAACTCGCCGCAGTTCGAAACCATCTCGCGCCTGTTGTTTCCGCGCTTCGCCGGCACGATGTCCATCTTCAACGCGCGCGACGAATCGATCACCGAGCACAAGGAGGTCGGCCCGCGGACGATCAACATCTCCGTCATGCTGCTGAGCATGCAGCTGCACGGCCTCGCCGTGCCCGCGGGGCTGCACGACGTCGATTGATCACGCGCCGGCCGGCCAATCGCCGAAGCCGCAGGATTTCTGATAGAACGCGAGCAGCGAGTTCCTCCGGTAGGCTTGGATGTCCAGGGACCCGGCCGCCACCCTGCCTTGCGCGAACGCGGACATGCCCTTGATCAATCCCTCGACCGAGTTCTCCACCAGCAGGTCCGCGCGCCCTTCCAGGACACCGCGGTTTCCCGCGATGTCCGTGGCGACGATGGGCTTGCCGAGGATCAGCGCTTCCAACAAAACCATCGGCTGGCCTTCGTGGTTCGAGGAGAGCACGAAACAATCCGCCCGTTTCAGATAGGGAAACGGATTCTTCCGGAAACCCGGAAGGCGGACCTTGTCTCCGAGTTTCAGACGTTTCACCAAGTCCCGGAGATTCGCCTGCAGCGGCCCGTCGCCGATGATGAGCAAGCTCGCATCCGGCGCGGATTTCCGGAAACCCGCAAAAGCCCGGATCAGTTTTTCGTGATCCTTCTCCACGGAAAGCCGCCCCATGGTGATGAAGACGGGCCCAGGACCGGAGAACCAGCGCTCGTCCTCCGCCACTTCCAACGGCCCGTCCGCCATGGCGAGCACCACCCTGCCGTCGAGCATGTTCTCCGCGAATCCGAAGCGCCCGCGCGGCACGCCGTAACGCTCCGAGAGCGAGGAAGCGTTCAGCTCCATGGTCTTCTCCGAGACGGAGACGAGGCGGTCGAAGAACGGATAGAGGCGGAAGATCAGCTCCAATGAGGGGAAACGCTCGCGGCACTCGCCCATCTTGTCGTTGTGCTGATAGATCGCCCGGTGTTCCGCCGCCCATGCGGGCATGAAGGCGATGAGCGACGACCAGTAGAGGTTGTAACCCTCGAAATCGATGGCCGCATCGAATCGGGAATCCCCCAACAAACGGCCGTACTCGCGTTCGAACATGCCGCGGAAGATCGCGAGCGCCTCGGGATTCTCCGGAAGCCTCGCCTCGCGCTCGAAAGTGTTCAGCAGATGCCGTTCCTCGGCGGTCATGTTCATGCGCCCCACCCGCGGGATGATCCGCACGTGTTTCGGAACCTTGGCAAAACACTCGGAGTTCCTCACGGAAGTGGCGATGTTCTCCGGCTCCACCATCAAGGTCACCTCAACCTTCGATTCATCGAGCGACTCGAGCAAGTGGAGGAGCGACGCGGTGATGCCGTTGGGAAGGAACCTCCCGCCGAACATGAGGATGCGGCGCTTGCCGTGATCCGCCGCTTCACGCTGCGCGCGCGGGTCTTCAACGATCATGCGCGCCACACGTTCGCTGGCGCGCCCGTCCTCCTCGGGACAATAGCGCCGCAGCGCCTGCTCCCACAATTCCGGATCTTCCCGCAAGCGTCCCCCGACGGCATCCCGCACCCGCCCTAACAACTCATCCAACCCACGCGCCGTCGAGGCCGGGATCTCCCCTATGCCGAAGTACAATCCGCGGTCCCGCAGGTATTGCTCATAGTCCTTGAGGAAAAGAATGACCGGCCTGCGGGTCGGGAGAAAATCAAACAACACGCTGGAGTAATCGGTGACGAGCACATCGACGATGGAGAGCAGCTCGTTGGTGGTGATGTCATCCGGCACCGTGATGTTTTCATCAAACGAACCGCTGAGCGTGTGGCCGCGGAAAAGCAGGTGGCAATCGAGCTTCGAGAGCGCGGAGATCTCCGCGCACAAGGTTTCCGTTTCCTGCTCCGGCTCGGCGTGGGTGCCGCGCCAGGTGGGCGCGTAGAGCACGATGCGGCGTCCGTCATCCACTCCAAGCCGGCGCATCAACGCGAGGCGGCGCTCCGGATCCGCGTTCAAGGTGAGATCCACCCGCGGGTAGCCGGAGCGGACAATCCGCCCGTGGCTCAGCGTGTCGATGTCGAATCCCCTGAGGAAGACCTCGGTCGAGTGGTCGTTGGAGCTGAGGATGTGGGTGGCGTGGATGAAGTTGTGCGTCATGTTTCCATACGTCAGCAACTCGCCGCGCACGTCCTTGCCGAGCATCTTCCACGGAGTGCCGTGCCATGTGTTCAGATAGATCTGTTCCGGCCGACGGATGAAATAGGAGTAGAACGTGACGTTGTTGACGAGCACTCCGGCGGTGGCGAGGTAGCGCTGGTAGGAGTCCGAGTTTCGGCTGACCAGGATCACGTTTCTCAAGCGGCGGAATGCCGGTGGCACGTCGGAGCGGTCGTTGACCACCCAGACATGGGTCCAGCCCTCGAAACCGGGCCTGCCTAACAGATCCACGAAGATGGCGAAGGGATTGCAGGTCATGAGCCGCGCGTGGAAGCTCTCATACATCACCATGCGCGGATGGATCTCCAGTGTCTCCGCGTATTCGGTGTAAACGGCGGACTTGCGGAAGACCGGATCGGTGCGCAGCACGGTGTCCGGCACGCCGTGAGGCCGCTGGAAGACGCGGGAGTTTCTGAAAAACACGCAGGCTTCCTGAGGTTCTCCGGCGCGGGCGTGGCAGAATCCGGCGCGGTGATACCAGAGCGGCATGTGGGAGCTGTTCCGTGCGACGGCGTTTCCGTATGCCTCCGCGGCGGCTTTCCATTCCCCGAGGATCTCGCGGCACTTGCCGAGCTCCCACCAGAGAGTCTCATCCGTGGCGTCTTGCTCAAGGGCCTTCGAGAGAGGTTCCAGCATCGCGCGGGCGGTGTCTTCCGGTGAACCGCATGAGATTCCAAACCTCGCCTCATCCAGCGCTTCCAACAGATCGGAGGAATCCAGCGCCGCAAGATGGGCCTCGCAGGAAAGCGCGGGTTCACCGGCTTTCTCCCACGCGTATCCGTGCCGGTAGTGCCAGAACGGCACCTTGGTTTCCGAGATCCGGACCGCGCGGCCGTATGCCTCCGCCGCTTCGCGGAACTCGCCGAGCCGCTCATGGGCCATGCCGAGCTGATAGGCCCACTGCGCCATCGGGCTCTTGGCCTTCATGGCGGACTGAAGGCTCTCGACGGCCTTCCGCCACTCATACAGCCGCAGTTGGCACAAGCCGAGCCTCGCGGACAATGCGGGACTTGGCGACGAACGGGACGTTTCCTCATAGGCGGAAACCGCGAGACTCCAGCGCTCGAACCGCTGGTGATAGAGACCGATACCGAATTTCCTCGCTTCCTCGTTAGAATGAAACTCCAGCGCCTTCGCATATTGATCCCGCGATGCCGCCGGATCGGGAGGACCATCATGGCCTTCCGTGGCGAGGGCATATCCGAGATGATAGTGCCACAAGGCGAAACCCGGACGGAGTTCCAGCGCCTTTGCATAACAGCCGGCCGCCTCGCGGTGCTTCTTCATCTGATCAAGCGCCTCACCGAGACGGAAATGCAAATCCGCATCCTTCCCAAAGCACTCGACCGCTTTTTTCAAACACTCGACCTCCTGCCACCACTTGGTCTCGATGTGGTGGATCTTCGCCAACTCCGAGTGGAGGAATGCGCTGCCCGGATGTTCTTGGATCAACTTCTCGAGTTCCTCCTGCGTGAGCGGCAGCGCGGGGAGCGGCCGCGTTTCCACCGAGCGCTCGATCCTGCGGAAATGCAACACCCAGGAGTTTCTCATCGGCTCCGCGAGCAGTGCCATCCGGACCTCCTCATAAGCGTCATCCCACTTCTTCTGCCTGGCAAGCGAGAGCCCGCGCATGAATCGGAAACGCGCACGTTCCGGATGCTTCTCGAACAGATCCGCGAACTGTTTCTCCGCCGCCTCCCATCGTTCCTTTTTCAAATGAACCAGCCCGAGAACATAACCGGGAGGAACCCACAAGCGGGAGAACTTCTTCCAAAGAACAGACGGTCTCATGAAGGGAGGGGCGGTGACCTGCCGCGGATTCTCGGCGAAGGCGGAGCCATTGGAATCCCGGCGGCCGGATTGGTCAAGGACGGGGGCGGTGCCCGAATGATCCGATATTCCGGCACGGCCCGCCCATCATTGGTGAAACAAAAGCCGCCATCTCATTAAATCCTTGAGAATGGGGCGGACGAAGGTAGAGCCTGCCCCCGGCGGCGGGCGATGCCACCGCGCGGCTTCCGTTTCCAGCCCACACTTCCACCGGACTTCATGACCCTCCCCATGTTCGCCAGCGTTTCCTCCTCACCACCAGTCCGACCACTGAAGGACGGCAGGGCAACGGAGGTCCTCCCGATGAGATCATGAAATTTCCGGGTTTGAAACGTCTCCGGCACAGCCGGACGGCCAAGGTTTCCATGAAGATCGCCGCGTGGGGGATCACACGGATCAACCGCATCCTGCCGGACACACTCAAGATCCATGTTTTCAAACACAACCGCATCGCCCAGATCGACGAATACCTCGCCCATCTGGAAAACGCCCGGCAGGCCTGTGCCGCCCAGCCGGACGATCCGAAATGCCTCGAAACCCTGAGCCGCGCGCTCGCCCGGCTCGAACGATGGGACGAAGCGGCGGAGGCCCTGGCCAAGGCCATCCCGGCGGATCGTCCGCGGCTGAAATCCCAGGAGGCGGACGCCGCGGCGGCGCCGTTCCTCGCGGCGGCGGAGGCACATCTTGTTAGAGACGGGTGGCACGAGGCCGCGGCATCACAGATCCGGGCGATCGACCGCTCGGACAACCAGCGCGAGGCCTTGTTTCTCGATCTGGCGGCCATCCATCGGAAAGCCGGAAGTCCCACGGCCGCGCACGAAGCCATCCGCAACGCCGTGATCGAACGCTCCGTCGCCACCGCGGCCGCGCGCCTGGAAAGCCGCTCGCTGGAAACCCTGCGCAGCCGTTGTTATGTCGTCTATCATCAGACCTGCGCGGCAAGGCAGGATCTGATCGTTTACGAAACCTTCCACGGCAAGTCCGTCTCGTGCAATCCGGCGGCCATCCTGCGCGCGGCCATCGACGATCCGGCGTTCGCGGGATTCACCCATGTGATCGTGCTGGATGAAGCGGCGAAACTCCCGGCATGGCTGGAAGGACGCCCCGACGTTCTAACCGTCACCCGCGAAAGCAACCGCTACCGCCGCTTCCTCTGCGAGGCGGGCCACCTGATCAACAACACCACGTTTCCTCCCGACTACATCCGCCGGCCGTTCCAAAAGTATCTCAACA
>DAISZP010000126.1:0-12018 GCA_036824745.1 Luteolibacter sp. | reverse complement strand
AGACTGTGATTCTGGATATCCCGGTACAGAGGGGGGGCGCCGAGGAGATCGATCTGAACAAGCTGGATGTTTCCGTGTTGTTTTTCAACAAGACCACCCGTGGCGAGATCGTGGTGCGGGATGAGGGCACTCAGGTGACGCAGGATTGGACCTCGATGCCGTTCGATTGGGAGGGCGGATCGGAGAACCTTCGCATGACCTACGTCATTCCGCCGCTGGACACGCAGTCCGAGCATTTGTTCGGCGGGCGCACGTATTACGGTCAGGTGGTTTCCTTGGTTTACAACGGGGAGGTGCTTGATGTGGATGCGTCACCCCGCGATCTGGCGGCGCGCATGCCGCAGCAGCAGACCGGACCGAAGCCCGGTGACATGCTTTCGCCCGAGTTCCTCAACGACCTGCCGCCGGATACCGATCCCGGCTCGCTGCTTCCGCCGAAACTCGGGCCGTCCGCGTTGGAGCCGATCCCGCCGGAGCTGCCGCAGCCCTGAGGGTTGATATTGTTAGAATTTCCGATGAATCCCGATTCCGAAGACCGACTGCTGGGCGAATACCAACTGAAGGAACTGCTGCATGAAGGCGCGGTGACGCGGGTCTGGCTCGCCGAGCAGGTTTCCGTGGCCCGCAAGGTGCTGGTGGATGAGCTGAGGGAGGAAATGATGTCCCGCAGCTCCGAGTTTCTCGCGGATGTGAGGGCCAAGGCGGCCGTGGAACATCCGCTCATCGGATCGGTTTATGAGGCGGTCGCGGAACCGGACCGTTGTTTCTTCGCCCATGAGCTTCTGCACGGCGCCACCTTGGAGGACCGCGCCAAGGCAGGCGAACCATTCAAACCGGATCGCCTCGCCCACGTGCTGCGCCGGGTTTCCGAATCGCAGCTCCATCACGAGTCACTCGGGCAGGCGACGTCTCCGCTGGAGCCGCGCCATGTGCACATCGATGAACACGGCGTCATCCGCATCGACAACCTGGCCATCGGCGGCGGGCGCCCCGGCGACCAATCGGCGCGTGATGTGATGCATTTGGGAAACACGCTGCGTCCGCTCGTGGCCGACGGGCAACCCGGCACCACCCGCATGCTCACGCTGTTAGGCTGGATGCGCGGCGAGGGCGTGGAGGCTCCATTGTCATGGTCCCAAGTGCGCGATGTCAGCACGCAGATCGAGCAGCAGCTTGCCGAGCCGCCGCCACCGGCCACCGGCACCAAACCGGGAGCATCCCGCGGGAAAAAACCGCCGGTGGCCATGATCGCTCTGGTCTCGGGCGTCGTCATCATCGTGGCCGTGGTCGCGCTGCTCAGCCAGCGCCCCGAGCCGAAGCCGCTTCCTCCCCGTCCGGTGCTGCCGGATGCGGTGTTGGTGCCTGCGGGAGACCACCCCACGCCGGACGGCGGATCGGGTTCCCTTCCTGCCTTCCGGATGGCTCCTTACGAGGTGACCATCGGGCAATACGCCGAGTTTTTGGAGCGTCTGGAGCTTCTCGCGGCGAATCAGCAGGACAAGATCTTCAATCATGCCGAGCAACCGGCTGAAAAATCATCCCATGTGCCGGAGGGATGGGAAACGCTCCAGTCCGCCGCAAAATCGGGAGGCGAGTGGAATGGAAAACCCGTGACCTTGGATTCGCCGGTGGTCGGCGTCGATTGGTGGGATGCGGCGGCTTATGCGGAGTGGAATCACGCCCGCCTGCCCTCGCAGGAGGAATGGTTCGCCGCGCTCAAGGCCGGGAGTCCGGATCCTTCGTTGTTGAAACCCTCCTCTTGGGTCCCGGTCACCACCGCCACCCAAGACCGCACCTCAAACGGCATCCTCGATCTCGCAGGCTCGGTGTGCGAGTGGACCAGTTCCCAAGGCACCAATCCGGCAAATCCGCTGGGTGAACGGAAATGGGTGATCGCCGGCGGCTCGTTTCTCAAACCGGGCAGCAACGCCCTTTCCCGCGAGTGGACGGATGACCGCTCGCTCCGCCGGGCGGATCTCGGGTTCCGCGTGGTGTATGATGAGAAATGATTCCCGTCCCTGTCGCCTCTGACAGAAATAAAATTAGATTGAAAATTCAGGCATGTTGAAAATCATGCCCGTGTGACGCACGAAGAACGAGCGGTGTGGATCAAGCGGGGATTCATCGTATTCCTGGCGCTCGGCATTTGTCTGGCGGTGCTGTTTTACCCGGAGAAAAAACCGGAATCGACGGCGAAACCCGCGGTGGATGAGGCCTTGGACCCTAAGAATTTCGAAATGCAGATCCTGCATTTCCACCAGCCCGGGAATCCCGAGAGCGAGGAGATCGCCAAATCGCTCAGTGAAGTGGGGCGGAAATTCGAGAAGCAGGTCTTGGTGACCCGCATCGATGTGACCAAGGAGCCGGAGCGGGCGAAGGCGGAAAAAGTCACCAAGCCGCCCAAAGTCGTGATGATGGCCGGGCAGGAGCGTGTCTGCAAATTCCAGGGCGTCTGGACCGAGCCGCAGATCGAGCGCAAGGTGGAGCAGATTCTCAGCGGTTTGAAAACGGCTGGAAAGGATTGGCGTCCACCTGTCCAAGGCATGCAGAAGGCCACGGATGAAAACGCTCCCAAGCTTCCTCCCCCGCCGCCGGAATCTCCCGCCCCGGCGGGCCCATCAACCACGACCAAACGGTGAGAACTTTGTGGAGATCCGCCTTTCTCGTCCTCTTGCTCGGGGTTTCTTCCTGCGACAAGTTGAAGGAACTTGGCGATTTCGGGAAAAAGTCCGGCTCCAAATCCGCCGGGGCCGGCAAGGCGCTGCCAGAAGGCACCGCCATCAGCGAGGCGAACTACTCCGATTTCATCCGCCAGCCGGGACGCCTCATCCTCATCGATTTCACCGCCACCTGGTGCGGTCCTTGCCAACAAATGGCACCGATGCTTGATAAGCTCGTTTCCGAGAAAAACGGAGCCATCCTTCTGGCAAAGGTGGATGTGGACAAGTTCGCAGCCCTCGCAAAACGTGAGGGCGTGGGCGGAATCCCGGACGTGCGCGTGTTTCTCGATGGCGAACAAGTGGATCGTTTCGTGGGCGCGCCGCCGGAATCGGAGTTGCGCAAACGCATTGAAAGCCAATTGGCGAAATTCGAATATGTCGCTCCGGCTGGCAAGACCCCGCCCATCACTCCGGCCCCGAAAGATTGGATGCCAAAGGGCATGCAACGGCGCTGATCCGCCCCGTTTCACTAGGCTGCCGCGCGGGGAATTGGTGGATGTGGATTGTTCTCAATCCAACCCTTTACAAGCGGGAAAATCCCTGCCAAACCCCGTCCAATTTAGCCGCCATATCGCGCCGCAAACCAGCCAGCCACCATGCCCAAAGACACTTCGATCCACAAAATTCTCGTCATCGGTTCCGGTCCCATCGTGATCGGCCAAGGCTGCGAGTTTGATTACTCCGGCGTGCAGGCCTGCAAGGCACTCAAGGAGGAAGGTTACGAGGTCGTGCTGGTGAACTCGAATCCGGCCACGATCATGACCGATCCGGAGTTCGCGCACCGTACTTACATCGAGCCGATCACGCCGGAAGTGGTGGAGAAAATCATCGCCCGCGAGAAGCCGGACGCGCTGCTGCCCACTCTCGGCGGCCAGACGGCGCTCAATACCTCGATGTCGCTCCACAAGTCCGGCGCGCTGGAACGCCACAACGTCCGCATGATCGGTGCGAAACCGGACGCCATCGAAAAGGGCGAGGACCGCCAGCTCTTCAAGGACGCGATGCTCAAGATTGGCCTCGACCTGCCGAAGTCCGGCACCGCCCACACGATGGAGGAGGCGAAGAAGGTCGCGGAGGAAATCGGCCGTTTCCCGCTCATCATCCGCCCCGCGTTCACGCTCGGCGGCCAAGGTGGCGGCATCGCCTACAACCGCGATGAGTTCGAGGAAATCATCACCCGCGGGCTGGATCTTTCTCCTGTCTCCGAAGTCCTCATCGAGGAGTCCCTGCTCGGTTGGAAGGAATTCGAAATGGAGGTCATGCGCGACCGCGCCGACAACTGCGTCGTAATTTGCTCGATCGAAAACCTCGATCCGATGGGCGTCCACACCGGCGACTCGATCACCGTCGCGCCGATCCAGACTCTAACCGACCGCGAATACCAGATCATGCGTGACGCGTCCTTCGCCGTGATCCGCGAGATCGGCGTGGAAACCGGCGGCTCGAACATCCAGTTCGCCACCGATCCAAAGACCGGCCGCATGATCGTCATCGAGATGAACCCGCGCGTCTCCCGCTCGTCCGCGCTCGCCTCGAAAGCCACCGGTTTCCCGATCGCCAAGATCGCCGCGAAGCTCGCCGTCGGCTACACGCTCGACGAGCTGCCCAACGACATCACCCGCGAAACGCCCGCTTCGTTCGAGCCGACCATCGATTACGTGGTCACCAAAATCCCGCGCTTCACGTTTGAGAAATTCCCGACCGCGAATCCGGTTCTAACGACTTCGATGAAATCCGTCGGCGAGGCGATGTCCATCGGCCGCACGTTCAAGGAGAGCATGCAGAAGTGCCTGCGCTCGTTGGAGACGGGTCGCTGGGGCTTCGGTTTCGACAGCAAGGAAGCGAAAAGCCCCACCCGCGAGGAAATCACCCGCAAGCTCCAGATCCCGAATGCCGAGCGCATTTTCTGGCTGCAAACCGCTTTCGTGAACGGCTTCACGTTGGAGGAAATCTTCGACCTCACCCAGATCGATCCCTGGTTCCTCGGCCATCTCCGCCAGATCGCGGAAGAGGGCAAACAACTCGCCGAGCTCGACCTCAAGCGCGCCAAGAAACTCGGTTTCTCCGACCGCCAGATTGCCAAGGCGAAAGGCACGCATGAGGATACCGTCCGCGCCGAACGCAAGGCGAAGGGCATCATCCCGACTTATCGTCTGGTGGATACCTGCGCCGCCGAGTTCGAGGCTTACACGCCCTATTTCTACTCCACTTACGGTGACGAAAACGAAGCCCGCGAGACGGACAAGAAGAAGATCATCATCCTCGGCGGCGGTCCTAACCGGATCGGCCAAGGCATCGAGTTCGACTATTGCTGCGTGCACGCCGCCTTCGCAGTGAAGGAACTCGGCTACGAGGCCATCATGGTGAACTCGAACCCGGAAACGGTTTCCACCGACTACGATACGTCTGACAAACTCTTCTTCGAGCCTCTCACTCTCGAAGACGTTCTCAACATCTGCGATCAGGAAAAACCCCACGGCGTCATCGTTCAGTTTGGCGGCCAAACCCCGCTCAATCTCGCAGCCGATCTCGAACGCAACGGCGTGCCCATCATCGGCACCTCGCCGAAGTCGATCGAGCTCGCCGAAGACCGCAAGTTCTTCTCCGCGCTGCTCGACAAGCTCGACCTCAAACAAGCCGAAGCCGGCACCGCCACCAACGAGGCCGAAGCGCTCGCCGTGGCTAACAGAATCGGCTATCCGGTGCTCGTCCGTCCGTCCTTCGTGCTCGGTGGTCGCGCGATGATGATTGTTTACAGCGACAGCGAGCTCTCCCGCTACATGAACGAGGCCGTCACCGCCTCGCCCGAGCGCCCGGTGCTCGTGGACCGCTTCCTCGACAACGCCACCGAGATCGACGTCGACTGCATCTCGGACGGCGAAACTTCGGTCGTCGGTGCGATCATGCAGCACATCGAGCCGGCAGGCATCCACTCCGGTGATTCGGCCTGCGTCATTCCCGCGTTTTCTCTAACGGAGAACATCAAGGCGGAGATCGTCCGCGCGGCCAAGGACCTCGCCCGCGAGCTCAAGGTCATCGGCCTGATGAACATCCAGTTCGCCGTGAAGGATGAGGTTCTATACGTCATCGAGGTGAATCCGCGCGCCTCGCGCACCGTGCCCTTCGTTTCCAAGGCCACCGGCGTTTCGCTCGCCAAGCTCGCCGCCAAGGTGATGCTCGGCCACAAGTTGAAGGACCTCGGCTACACGGATACCATCGTCCCGCCGCATTTCTCGGTGAAGGAGGCCGTCTTCCCGTGGAACCGCTTCCCCGGCATTGACACCGTGCTCGGTCCGGAAATGAAATCCACCGGCGAGGTCATGGGTATCGACGCCGATTGGGGCATGGCCTACGCCAAGTCGCAGATCTCCGCCTTCAACCCGCTGCCCGCCTCCGGCAACGTGTTCCTCTCCGTGCACGACCGGGACAAGGACCGCGCCGTCTGCGTCGCCCGTGATCTGGTCGAGCTTGGTTTCACCATCTACTCCACCGGCGGCACCCACGCCCGCCTCACCGCTGAGGGCATCCCCTGCACCCGCCTCTTCAAACTCCACGAGCAGGCCCGCCCGAACGTGATCGACATGATGAAGAACCGCGAAATCCACTTCATCATCAACACGCCGAGCACTCACGAGGCCCGCGAGGACGAAGTGCAGATCCGCTCCACCGCAGTCGCTCAGAAAATCTCCTACGCCACCAACCTCCCCGCCGCCGAAGCCAGCGTGAAAGCCATCCGCTCGCTGAAGT
This sequence comes from Luteolibacter sp., assembly GCA_036824745.1. Classification (GTDB taxonomy): domain Bacteria; phylum Verrucomicrobiota; class Verrucomicrobiia; order Verrucomicrobiales; family Akkermansiaceae; genus Luteolibacter. Next base: position 5,551 of record DAISZP010000126.1, on the reverse strand, counting down.
CCAACGACCTCACGGTGAAGCCGCTGCAGGAGTATCATGCTTGAGTTCGTGGCTTGAGGCGCGGATGGAATGGTGCACGCTTTGCGCCATGCAGCCGCTTCCACCTCCGCCGGAATCCCGTTTCGTCCTGTCATTCGACTTTGACGGGACCTTGCATGATCCGGCGTCGGATCCGCCGGTGCCGTTGGCGTTCTTCGAAAGGATTCGGAGCCTGCGTGAGAGGTATCAAGTGATCTGGGGCATCAACACCGGCAGGTCCTTGGAGCATATGATCGAGGGCTTCCATGAGAGCCGCTTTCCGTTTCTCCCGGACTGGGTGGTGGCCCGTGAGCGGGAAATCCATCTGCCGGATGGCGAAGGCGGATGGAAACCTCACGCGGGATGGAATGAGCGCTGCGAGCGCGAGATTCACGGGTTGTTCAATCATGCCCGTATTTTGTTAGATCGGCTGCGCCACGAGATCGAGGAACACACCGGTGCGCGGTGGCTGGAGATGGAGGGCGAGCCGGCGGGCCTCATCTCACGCACGGAGGAGGAGATGGAGTGGATCGTTTCCCGCATCACTCCGCTGGTGGCGGATGAGCCTCACCTTTCGTGGCAGCGCAACTCGATCTATCTGCGCTTCGGTCACCGGGACTTTCAAAAAGGCAGCAGCCTCGGCGAGGTTGCGAGAATGCATGGCGTGCGATCGGCGCGGTGTTTCGCGATGGGCGACAGCCACAACGACCTTGAAATGTTTGATGCGAACCACGCGGGGATGACGGCCTGTCCCGCGAATGCCGTTTCCGAGGTGCGCGCCAGGGTTCTCGAACAAGGAGGCGTCGTCACCGGAGCGATCCATGGCGAGGGTGTGCTGGAGGCCCTGGCGCATTATTTCGTGTAACATCTGGAAGGTTTCCTGTATGTGGAAAATGCCCGGTGAAATGTAGTCGCCGAGGCTCATGTAACTGTTAAACACGCACTTGTTATGAAGACCAGCCATGCCGCCGCGCTTGTCGTGGTATCGGTGTTGATCACCGTCGCAGTGGAGGAAACCCGGATCTCGTCGCTTCGTGGGAAGCTGGAATCCGCCTCGAATTCATCCACCCCATCGGGGGGCGGCGCGAAGCCCGCGGCACCGCAAAGTGATGCGGCAGCCGCCACCGCGCCTGCCCGCACCAAGAGCCAGGAACGCCCGGAGGCGGCGAAGGCGGAAACGAAACCCGCGGACGCCAAGCCCGCCGAGGAAGAACTCAGTTCCACGGTCCGCAAGATGTGGGACAACCCAGCGGGCAAGTCGATGATGAATCAAGGCGTCAAGATGATGGTGGGCATGATGTATCAGGATTTCATCGATGGCATGAGTCTGTCGAAGGAGGAAACCGACTATTTCAAGAATTTGTTAGGCAGGGAAATGTCCGGCCAGCAGGAGCTTGGCATGAAGCTGATGAGCGCCAGTCCCGAGGAGCGGAAGGCGCTGATGAAAGAGCAGGAAACGCTCAACAAACAGAACGAGGAGGATATCCGGAAGTTCCTCAACAACGATGAGGACTTCCAAAAATACACCGATTACAAGAACCACCTGCCGGAGCGCCAGCAGCTCGACGGCATCCGCGCGGTGATGAACGACAAGGGGGCTCCCTTGAACCCCGAGACGGAGCAGCGCCTGGTCGATGCCATGTATCAGGCCCGCACGAACTCCCCGGCGCCGGATCTATCAGGCGCAAAGGGGCTGGAGGCCCTGAGCGCCGGCAATCTCACCGAGACCTTTGAGAAATCCTGGGACAGCCAGCAGGAGACCTTGAACAAGGAAGTCTCCGGCATCCTCAGCCCGGAACAGATGGCAGCCTTCGCCGACTATCAGAAACAGATCAAGGAGATGCAGCTCATGGGCCTCAAGATGGCGGAGAAGATGTTTCCCAAAACGAAAGAGGGCGAAACGAAATGAGGAAGCCCGTCATCCTTTCATGAAAGCGTCACCCTGGATCCTTCCCGCCATCACCGCGATCGCGGTGGGCGGCTGGATCGCCTCACGCAAGCATGCCTCCGCCACTCTGGAGAGCGAGGTCACGGTGCTGCGCGAACTCATCCGGCACGCAAAAACCGGCGCGGAAACCGGTGCCGGGCGGGAAGGCGCCGACGGGAAGGCCGCCAGGACGGGCCAACGCGCGATCCGCTGGAAGGAAATGGCGGCATCGCTCGGAACCGGTTCCGGCGACGGCCCGGATGAAATCCGGATGATGATCCGCATGCAGCGCCTGCTGCTCGACCTAACAGCTGAGGGGCTTTGCGTGGAGTTGGAGAAACTCGCGGCGGCGGACATGAGCGCGCGGGCGGGCCGCCAGTTTGAGGACATGATCTTTGAAGCGTTGGTGGAAAAGGATCCGAAGCTCGCCCTGGAACATGGTGGAGGACGCCTGATGGAGGAGGGGAAAAGTCGGCAGATGGCCTCCGCGCTCAGGAAGTGGGCGGAGCTCGATCCCGTTGCGGCGGCCGCATGGATGGACAAACAACTGGCCGCGGGGGTTTTTGAAAGCAAATCGCTGGACGGAAGGAATCCCATCTATCCGCAGTTCGAGTCCGGATTGGTGGGCGCGTTGCTCAAGAACGATCTCCAGGCGGCGATCAAAAGGATGGCGGCGATTCCCGAAGAGCAGCGCGCCGCGGTTTTCAGCAGCGGCATGTTCAAGCAAGTGGACCAGGCCGGGGAAGGGGATTTCGTGTCGCTGGTCAGGCAAAGCGCCGGGGATTCCCATGTGAGTGGCGTCCTCTCCGGCTATGCGGCGAATCTTGTGCACGGGCAGGATTTCGAGCGGGTGGATCATTTCATCGCCGCCTCCCGCGCGACGCCGGATGAGAAAGCGGCGATGGTTTCCGAAGTGATGCGGAGATCCGCGACCATCGGAGGAAACTCTCCGCTGGCACCGGAAGTGATCGACCAGATCCGGTCCTGGGCGACCACCCAGACTCCGGATTTGGTGGACAAGCAAACCGGAGCAATGCTTGCGAATTCACTGTGGGTGGTCGGTGGCGACATCAAGAAAGTGGGTGCGATCGCCTTGAAATACAACGCCGAGTCAGGAAACGATGATACTCTCGTCGCGTTCCTGACGAACGGAGCGGTCAAAAGCCGGGCGGAGAACCAGAAGGAATTCATTCTTGAACTCGCCGGGAAGATCAAGGACCCGGCAAAGCGTGAGGAAGTCATGAATTCCATCAGTGGAAAGGCGGCGCAACCGTGAAGGCTCCATGGGTTCTAACCGTCATGCTGGCGGCCATTGGAATCGGATGGGGTGTTAGAGAGGAGTGGGTTTTCGCCAAGGTTCGTGAACAACATCGGCTGGTGCTTCTCGAGGCCAGGGCGCTCGGGATTCCCCCGGGCCGCCCGTCGGAAGAATCGGCGGCCGCGCGCTCCAAACGACAGCGCGAAGACAGCATCCGCGGCACCAAGGAGTTCGCTTCAAAGCTGATCGCCTTCGCCAAGGAGATGGAAGAGGCGGAGACGAACGGACAAGAACAGGGCTCCGGGATGCAGCGGCGGGTGATCGAGATGCTGGATCAATTGCTTTCCCTCAAAAGCGATGAGCTCAGAATCCTGATCGGTGAGCTGCGCGGACGGACCGATCTCAAGGATGACATGCGCAAGGGCATGATTGGTTTCTGCATCATGTCACTCTCGCAGGATCATCCGGAAAAGGCGTTGGAGATTTTCACCGAGTCATCGGATTTGTTGGCGGGCAATGGAATGAGCGAACACGTGCTCTCCTCCGCGCTCGCCGAGTGGGCGAAGGACCGGCCGCTTGCCGCGGTGGAGTGGATGAAGAAGAACGCGAGCAGGTTTCCCGATCTGATCAACGACGTGGCGAAGCGCGGGGTCATCTCCGGTGCTGCGAGCAAGGACTTCGGCCTGGCGTTCCAACTGGCCGCCGAACTCAAACTTCCGGTTGACGATTCGTTGCTCCCGATCATGGCCCGCGCGGCGGGAACATCCGAGAAGCAGAAGGAACTGCTGGCAGCGATTCGCAAACAGGCCGCCGGCATGGCGGATGGCAGCGAAGCGGCGGAGTTCGTCCAAAAAGGCGTGGCCAGGCTGTTTTCGCACGTATCGCAATCGGGCTATGACTCGGCCATGGATTGGCTGAAGTCGGCCAACCTCAGCGAGCAGGAAACCAACGGCATCGCGGTGGACATCGAGTATCAACGCACCAGAGCCGACACCGGGAAATGGCTTGATTGGATCGGAGGCAGAAATGAATCGACGGTCTCGCAGGATGTGACCCGCAGATTGGTCAGGGATTGGACCCGCAACGATTACAAGGCCGCCGGCGAGTGGCTTGCCGCAGCGCCCGCCGGGTCTAACAAAGAGGCCGCGGTGATGTCCTATGCGGAAACGGTCGCGCCTTATGATCCCGAAGTGGCGGCGCAGTGGGCGGCCACCTTGGACGGAAACAAGAAGGATGAAACGTTGAAGCGCATCCATTCCGCGCTTCAAAACAAGGACAAGGCCGCCGCCGAGGATTTTGCGAAACGACACGGGCTCACAACCGAATGAAGTCCGGCCGGAGGCGACTGTTTTCATAACCCTTCAAGCTGCTTCAGGAACTCTTTCAACTCCTCCACGCGCTTCTTCGTCGTCTGGGTTTTTGATCCGGCGTTCAACATCGGGGCCGCACTGCCGCCGCGCATGAGGTCCGCGTCCAGATCCGCTTGCGCGTCGCGGAATGACACCCAGGCCCGCTGCGCCGCCTTGAGCTTTTCCTTTCCCTCCTTGTCGAGTTTCGCCTGCACCTTGGCGTAGATCTGGTTCAACTCCTTGTCCGCCTTCTCGAACTCGGAGTAAGCCTGCTGATTCATCTCATGCTGCGATTGCGCGTGAAGGTCCGTTAAGGAAAGTTGCGAAACCAGCAAGCCGATGGCGAGAAGGGGGATGGTCTTCATTTCCGCTCATTCTAGCGGATGAGATTTCAAGTCAAGGCCTCAAAGGCGGCGCTCTGACATTGTTCCTACTCGGTCCGCCGGATGCCCAGCGGATTCGAGTCCTGAAGCTCCGCGGGCAGCGCCGCGTCCGGAAAGCTCTGCCAAGCCACTGGTCTCACAAAACGCAGGATGGCGGTGGGGCCGACGGAAGTACTGCGTCCATCCGAGGTGGCGGGGAAGGGACCGCCGTGGACGATGCTGTTGCAGACTTCCACGCCAGTGGGGTAGCCGTTGAAGATGAGACGCCCGGCGCGTTGCTGGAGCGCTTGCACGAGCTTGGTGTGGGAAGCAAGTTCTTGATCCGTGGCGTGCAGGCTGGCGGTGAGCTGGCCTTCGAGGGAAAGAATGGCGGATTCGATCTGGCTAACAGAACCGCGGACGATGAGTGTGGCAGGGCCGAACATCTCGTGTTGCAGCGCCGGGTTCTTGAGGAAATCCGCGATGGAAACGACGAACACGGCGGGCGCGCCCTGGCCAGAGGACACGGATTTGTTAGGAGCGGCGAGGGTTGTCACTCCGGGGATTGCGGCGGTGGCGGCGGTGGAGTTGGCATAGTTCGCGCAGATGCCGGCGTTTAGCATGGTGCCGGGCGCGC
>DAISZP010000125.1:0-12031 GCA_036824745.1 Luteolibacter sp. | reverse complement strand
GCATCGCCGTCTGGAACGAAGGATCTAACCGGACTGCGCGCCGATGGCGCGCGCATGGGCCATGTGGCCTTTGGTCCGCTCGTGCCACTCGATCAGGTTCCCGCCTTGTTCACCACGGACAAGGAGCTTCCCTCACACGTGCAGCCCGATTCCGCATCCGGTCCGCTGCATTTCCGAATCAAGGACGTGATCGAGCCGAAGGCTGTCGACGGGCTTCTGCTCATCCCGTTTTTCACGCTGCACGACGCGCGCTATCAGATGTATTGGGAACTCACCACCGCGGAGAAACTCGCCTCGCAGAAGGAAAAACTCGCCGCCGCCGAGCGCGAGCGGGCCGAGCTCGAGGCCGCCACCCTCGACGGTATCGCGGTCGGCGAACAACAGCCCGAGGTCGAACATGACCTCAAGGGTGAAGGCATGGAAACCGGCATCCACGAAGGCCGCCGCTGGCGTCATGGCGTGTGGTTTCAATACACGCTCAACTCGAAAGGTGAGAAGAACGCGGAGCTGGAAGTCACGTATTGGGGCGGTGATGCCGGCCGTACGTTTGACATCCTCGCGAACGATGCGGCGATCGCCACCGTCGAATTGAAAGGCGAATCCCCCGGAAAATTCGTGACGAAGCGCTATCCGGTTCCATCGGAGGTTCTGGCGAACGGATCCGACGGCAAGGTGGTCATCAAGTTCGTGGCCAAGCAATGGGTCGCCGGCGGCATTTTCGATGTCCGCCTCATAAAACCGACGCCCGCTCCCTGAGGCGGAGGTGTGGGAACTTACCGAGCCATGAGATTCCGTGCTTCGTTGAGGAGGACTCCGACGCCAAGCCAGTCGTGCCAAAGGCTGTCATCGGTGGATGAGAACGGCTGGTTCCAATGCGGACCGGCGGTTTTCTCCACCAGTGCGAATACGTCCGTTGCCTCGTCATGCCGATCAAGGTTCCACAAGGCCATCGCCCGGATGGCGTGATTGTAGGCATGCCGGACCTCCTCGTTGTCGCGCAGTTGAAGCGAGCGGTCGCTCCAGAGAATGGCATCTTCCGGCCGTTGATTCCGCAGATGCCATAAGCCAAGCACGGAACATCGCCATGCGGCGAGTCGTTCGTCGGTTTGCTTCAGGCCGGAATCTGATAGAGAGCGTGATGCGACAATCGCCAATGGTTTCAGGTTTTCCAACATGTGCGGATCGGGTGGAATTTGCAGGCAGATCTTGAGCACATGTTCCGCGGCGACGGGATTGTTGGTTCGGCCTAACCGGGAAAGAATCATCGTGCGGAACTCCTCGTTGGCCTTGATTTCCCCCGCCTTGATCAGCGTGGGCGGAATCGGGATCAAATCGCGTGTCGCGTTGTCTGTCATGTCGCTGTCGTCAAAGCGGTTCACACGCGACAGGGCGAGGAGCCAATGGGCGGCGGACTTCCATCGATCATGGGAACCGTTCCAGTATGCGAGCGTCCGGAAGACATTGGTGGCTTCGACGGACGGTTGGGTGAGCGAGTCAGCGATCGCTTCAACCTCACGGTCGGCATCGGCCATCCTCCCCTGCATCAGGAGGATCGCCGCCTTGGTCACACTCGCCCGTTCCTCCGCTTCCGCGCGGAGTTTTGCCTGCTGGCGTTCCGCGGTGCGGGCGCGAACAAACAATGCGGTGGAAACCGTGAAACCCGCTAACAAAGCCGCGACTGCCACCACAACCGCGGCGGTTGCGAGCCGGTTGCGGCGGATGAGTTTTCCCGTGCGATACCAGCGACCCGGCGGGTGGGCTTCCACCGGTTCGTTAGCAAGGAACCGCTCGATGTCCTCAGCCAGCGCACGCACCGTGGAATAACGGCGCTCCCGGTCCTTTTCCATGGCTTTGAGAACGATCCAATCGAGATCCCGGGGCACCATGACGGCGAGTCCGTGCGATGGGGGCGGGGGATCTTCATGGACGATCCGACGGCGCATTTCCTCCAGCCCCGCGCGCAGCAGTTCGTCGTTGTCGAAGGGCGGATGCCCGGCGATGAGTTCGTAAAGAACGACACCGAGGCTGTAAACATCGCTGCGCGTGTCGATGTCCGCGGCGGTGCCAGCCACCTGCTCGGGGCTCATGTAGGCGGGCGTGCCGACGAGTTGTCCATGGAGAGTGATCATCGCACCGGTATCGGTTTCCTCGGCTGTTGCCTTGGCGATTCCGAAGTCGATGATCTTCGGTGTCGGTTTGCCATCGACCTCGCTGATCAGAATGTTGGACGGCTTGAGATCGCGGTGGATGATCCCCTTCTGGTGGGCGTGCTGCACCGCGCCGCAGACTTCGAGCAGCAACTGGAGCCGTAGGTTCAGCGCGAGCTGATGGGATGCGCAGTAGCCGGTGATCCTGATGCCGTCCACGAGTTCCATCACGAAGTATGGCCTGCCGGTGGCGGTCGCGCCCGCGTCGATGACCCTGGCGATGTTCGGGTGTTCCATCATCGCCAGTGCCTGGCGCTCCGCTTCGAAGCGCGCGATGACCTGCCGGGTGTCCATCCCGAGTTTGAGGATCTTGAGAGCCACCCTGCGGCGGACCGGGGTCTCCTGACCCGCTTCGAATACGAGTCCGCCGCCGCCTTCGCCTAACAATCGATTCAGGGTGTAAAGTCCGATGCGTGTGCCGATGCCCACATCGCCAAGATCCGCCATGCCGGACAAGTCGCGGATGTTCATTCCCGCGCTCATTTCGCGGAACAAGGTGCCCGCCTTTTCGTGGTCGGCGATCAATTCCTCCACTGTGTGGCGGAGTGGGGTATTCTGGCCACAGGCGGAATCGAGGTAGGCCGTGCGGCCATTCTCGTCAGGGTGTTCGAGAGCAGTTAGAAAAATCTCTTCTTCCTGTGGAGTCGGAACTTTCATGGCACATGGAAGGCTCAATGCCCGGCGGCCGAGTTGATCCAGCGCAGCAGCCAGACTTTTGCTGCGGCCCAATGGCGGTCCACGCTTCGTTCTCCGATTTCCAGCGACTGGGCGATCTCCTTGTTGGTGAGTCCGCCGAAGAAACGGGAAACCACCACCTGGGCCCGCACTGGATCGACTTTTTCCAATTCGGTGATCGCTTCGTCAATCAGGAGCACCTGTTCGCTTTGATCGGGCGAGGCGATGGAGTGGAACGACCGGGTGTCCACCCGCAAGTGTCCTCCTCCATGGCGGACGCTGGCCTTGCGACGGGCATGGTCGATGAGGACATGCCGCATCGCAGTGGCCGCCACGGCTACGAAATGCTGGCGGTCTTGCCAATCGGTGCCCCTGCCGGACATCCGCAGCCAGGCCTCGTGCACGAGAACCGTCGGCTGGAGCGTGTGGTCTGCCGCTTGTTCCGCCATTCTCGCCGCCGCCAGCCCCCGGAGTTCCTCGTAGACCTCCGGGTGAAGCATCTCCAAGTCTCGCAAGTCCGCGGGCGATGCATCGGAGTCGGAGCGGGATTTGTTCATCGGCAGAAAGATCATGAGCGACGGATGCTCTGTTTCCAACCGTTTTCGCAGGTGTGATTTTCTGAAAATAGCTGGCGGAGATCACACAAGGATTTCGTTTCCCCTTGTGAGTGGATCCCGATTCACGGAGTCCCAAAGCAAATCCATGAAACCTTCGTTTTTTACTTCAGTCGTTACCGGCTTGGATTCCGCCGGTCATCTCCAGTCCGTGACGTCGTCCACAAACGGTGCCTTCTCCTTCACCAAGCTGGAGAACGGCGTTCAGTTGACCGTCGATGGCGTGACCAAGAACGTCATTTTCTACGGTCCCGATACCGTCCGGGTGAATGCCAACCTCGGCAAGAACCACTGGAAAAACCCCAGCATTGTTGTGACCGGGAAGCCCGCGGCTGTGAAATTCGAGGTCAAGGACGGGACGGACGCCCTCATGATTGTCTCGCCGAAGCTGGTGATCAAAGCCGACAAAACGACCGGCGCGCTGACATTCCTGCGTCCGGATGGTTCGGTTTATACCTCCGAAAAGACGGCTGATCCGGAGACCATCAAGGAGGTCACGATTTCCGGTGAACCGAGTTACGAAGCGGAGAACACCTTCACGTTGAAGCCCGATGAGGGGATCTACGGCTTCGGCTTCGTCGAACAAGGCAGGACGAACCGCCGCGGCAAGGAACTGCTCCTCGTTCAAACCAACGTCGGGATCATCATCCCGATGATGGTTTCCACCGAACGCTACGGGGTGATGTGGGACACCTATTCGATCATGCGTTTCAAGGATGATGCCGACGGTGCCAAGCTCTGGGCTGAAAGCGCGCCGGGTGGCGTGGATTATTACTTCATGGGTGGGGAGAATCTGGATGGGGTCATCGCCGGCTATCGGGAGCTAACAGGAAAGGTTCCGATGTATCCGAAGCAGGCGTTCGGACTCTTCATGAGCAAGGAGCGCTACCCGACGCAGGATCGCATTGTCGAGGTGGCGAAGGCCTTCCGCGAGAAACGCTTCCCGCTCGATTACATCGTGCAGGACTGGCAGTACTGGGGATCCGACAAGGACGGCACTTGGAGCGGCATGATCTGGAACCCGGAGCGTTTCCCCGATCCGGCGGGCATGACGAAATCCATCCACGACCTCAACATGAAGCTCATGATTTCGATCTGGCCGTCGGTTGGCAACGATACGCCACTGGGCAGGGAGTTGGATGAAAACGGTCTGCGTTTCGATCCGCTGCACTGGATTTCCAAGAAGGCGAGGATCTACGACGCATTCAGTGAGAAAGGACGCGAGATCTATTTCAAGCATGTCAAACAAGGTCTTCTCGACAAAGGCGTGGACGCCTTGTGGATGGACGGCACTGAGGTTGAAGTCGGCACTGCCTGTTGGAATCCGAATGAGGTGGCGAGTGACATCAAGAAACTCGGCAACAACGCGATGGGCGACTTCTCCCGCTACTTGAATCCCTACACGCTCATGACTACGAAGGGGACCTACGAAGGTCAGCGATCCACAAGCGACAAGCGGGTGTTCACGCTCACCCGCTCCGCGTGGACCGGTGCCCAGCGATACGCGGCGGCATCGTGGTCCGGCGACATCTTCGCGAGTTGGAAGACGCTACAGGAACAGGTCGCCGGCGGAGTGAACGTGACCATGGCCGGGACACCTTACTGGACCCAGGACACGGGCGGTTTCTTCGTCACTGACTTTCCGGGAGGAGAGAACAATCCCGCCTATCAGGAGTTGTTCGCGCGTTGGTTCCAATATGGTGCGTTCAATCCCATCATGCGCGTCCACGGCACGAACATCGAACGCGAGCCCTACATCTTCGCGGACAAGAGTCCCATCATGTACGACTCCTTGCTGAAGGCGGTGAGCCTTCGCTATCGCCTGCTTCCCTTCATCTACAGCCTTGGCTGGAAGGTGACGAACGAGAACTACACCCTGATGCGCGGTCTCGCGATGGACTTCCCGGATGACCGGAAAATCCGGGACATCGACGACCAGTTCATGTTCGGATCCACCTTCCTCGTGCATCCGGTGACGCGGCCGATGTATCATGTGGAGGAACCGCCACCCGCCACGGTGCCGGCGGACGCGTTGCGCACGCCGGATGGTCAGACCGGCCTCGCGGTGCAATATTTCGAGGGCACCAATTTCGAAAAGCCCGCTGGCAAATCCGTCGATACGAAGGTGGACTACACTTGGCCGGGGCCGCCGCTGGCCGGACCACCGCCGGGGCTGAGTGGTTTCGACAACTTCTCCGCCCGTTGGGAAGGCTCCCTCACCGCTCCCGAAGACGGTGAATACGAGATCGGCTTGGAAGGGGATGATGGTTTCCGCCTTTTCCTCGATGGCAAACTGGTTGTGGAGGACTGGGCCTCGCGTCCGAAGACCTACAAGGGCACGAAGATCCGGCTCGCCAAGGGACAGAAACTTCCGGTGAAAATCGAATACTATCAGGGATTCCTCGATCGCGCGCTCCGGTTCGCCTGGCGCACTCCGTCGGCAGCCCGGGAGCTTGCGGAGAAAAAGCATGGCCTCAATACGACCATGGAGACCTATCTGCCGGAAGGGGCCGATTGGTATGACTTCTGGACCAACAAGGGCTTCAAGGGTGGTCAGACCGTATCGACCGAAGCTCCGCTCGACCGTTTTCCGCTCTTCGTTCGCGCGGGTTCGATCGTGCCGATGGGGCCGGTGGTGCAATACGCCACCGAGAAACCCGACGCACCCTACGAAATCCGCGTCTATCCGGGTGCGGACGCGAAGTTCACCATTTACGAGGACGACAACGAAACCTACGCCTACGAGAAGGGACAGCGGGCGACCTATGAACTCGTTTGGGACGATAGGGCGAAGACGTTGAGTCTCGGCGCGCGTCAGGGATCGTTCCCGGGCATGGTCGCCACGCGCAAGCTAAACGTCACGCTCGCCATGCCTGATAAGAGCACCGGTGTCGGTGAAACACTCACGAATGTGAAAACCGTCGTTTACGACGGCAATCCCGCGACGGTGAAGTTCTGAACCCTTCCAAGACATCCGAATTCAAACTGAATTCCATTCGAATGAATCCATTCTACCGAGCTCACTTATCTGCCATAGCTATGGCCGCGGCGTCCATCGTCCACGCCGCCGATCCGGTCGTGCAGACTTGTTTCACCGCTGATCCCGCCCCGCTGGTGCATGATGGGGTTGTTTACCTCTACACCGGTCACGACGAGGATGATGCTCCCGAGGGCCATGCCGGATTCCGCATGCTCGACTGGAAGTGCTACACCTCGATGGACATGGTGAACTGGACGGACCACGGCACGATTGCATCGCTGAAAACGTTTCCGTGGGCGGTGCAGGAAAACGACGCTTGGGCACCCCAGGTGATCGAACGCAACGGCAAATTCTACCTCTATGCTCCGGTGAGTGTTCCTGGCTGGCCGAAGAATGTGATCGCCGTCGCCGTGGCGGACAGTCCGCTCGGTCCCTTCAAGGACGCTCTAGGCAAACCACTCATCGATAAGGAGGTGGGCTACATCGACCCGACCGTGTTCATCGATGACGATGGGCAGGCCTATCTTTATTGGGGCAACCCCGAGGTCTGGTATGTGAAGCTCAATGCGGACATGATTTCCTATTCCGGGCCGATCACCAAGGAACCCTCGTTCGCCAAAGTGAAGGACCAGCCGGATCCGATGCATTACCAGGAAGGTCCTTGGGTGTACAAGCGGAACGGCCGCTATTACAATGCCTTTGCCTCCACTTGTTGTCCGGAAGGCATCGGTTACGCCATGAGTGACAGCCCCACCGGGCCATGGACTTTCAAAGGTTACATGATGCGGCCCGACGGCCGTTCCTCCGGCAATCATCCGGGCATCGTCGACTACAAGGGCGGCTCCTACCTGTTCGGGTTCAATTACCGCCTGAATTTCATGCGGACCAAGCAGCACCACGAGCGCCGCTCGGTGTGCGTGACCCGGTTTGAATACAATGCGGACGGCACGATTCCGGAACTCCCATGGTGGGACGAAGCCCCGGGAGCGTCGCAGCTTGAAACGCTCAATCCGTATGTCCGAACCGAAGCGGAAACCATCTGTTGGAGCGAGGGGATGAAATCCGAGCCCTCCAGCCAAGGCGGCATGTGCGTCTATCCGAAACACGACGGCGCCTACCTCATGGTTCAGGGCGTGGACTTCGGGGCAGGTGGCGCGGGCTCGCTAACGGCAACGATTTCCTCGGAAACAAAACCCGGCATGGCCAGAGCGGGAACCATCGAAGTGCGCGTCGGCAAGCAGGACGGCCCGCTCGTCGCAACGCTTCCCGTCAACTACAGCGCGGGAAAATGGGCGACGGAAACGGTCGCGGTTTCCGGAGCCGCCGGAACGCAGGATGTTTTCTTCGTTTTCAAAGGTGAGACGGCAGCGGGACTCTGCAATCTCGATCACTGGAAGTTTGAAAAGAAGCCATGAAAATTCGGTAACTTGCTCCATGTAACCATGGATGACGGGCGGCACTGTGTGAAGGCAATAGGCCATGGGTGTTTCCCCTCATTGTGAGGGGCGACGTGCATTTTTACCCCGCTTGAGACCTTGATGAAAAATGATGATTCGTAATGTTCTATTTCTAACCGTCGCGACACTGTCCACAACACTGGCGCAATTCTCTCCCAAACATTGGGATTTTGCCCCGACTCCGCCGCTCGGCTGGAATAGTTGGGACATTTTCGGAACCACGGTCACCGAGCGGCAGGTCAAGGAGCAGGCCGATGCGATGGCGAAGCACCTGTTGCCTGCCGGATACGACACCCTCACCGTGGACATCCAATGGTATGAGCCGAATTCAAAAGGGCACCTCTACGATCCCGCCGCCGCGCTCACCATGGACGAACACGGTCGCCTCACGCCGGGCTTGAAAAAGTTTCCCTCCGCGGCGGATGGCCAGGGTTTCAAGCCGCTGGCCGACTACGTCCACTCGAAGGGACTCAAGTTCGGCATCCACATCATGCGAGGCATTCCGAAACAGGCCGTTGCCAGGAATTTGCCCGTGTTGGGCACCACGATTCGCGCCGCAGACATCGCGCTGACTCACTCCACGTGCCCGTGGAACCCTGACATGTATGGCGTTGATGCCACCAAGCCAGAGGGGCAGGCCTACTACGATTCGATCATCCAACTCTACGCCTCCTGGGGCGTGGATTACGTCAAATGCGACGACATTTCCCGTCCCTATGACGACGTGCAGAAGGCCGAGATTGAGGCGCTCCGCAAAGCCATCGACAAGAGTGGCCGCCCGATCGTGCTCAGTCTTTCACCGGGTGCCACGCCGATCGCCGCCGGAGAACATGTGATGAATCATGCCAACCTCTGGCGCATCACAGATGACTTCTGGGACCGGTGGGGCCTGCTGCGTGGAATGTTCGAGCGGCTTGACACCTGGACTGTCTATCGCAAACCCGGTGCCTGGCCCGATGCCGACATGATTCCTCTCGGGGTGATCGATTTCGGCCGCCAGACGCACTTCACCCTCGATGAGCAATACACGCTCATGGGCCTGTGGGCCATTGGCCGCTCGCCGCTGATCTTCGGCGGTGACATGACCAAGCTCGATGCCCGAACCACCGAGTTGCTGACGAATCCCGAAATGCTTCAGGTCAATCAGAACAGCACGAACAACCGTCAGGTCCGGCGCGAGAAGAACCTCATCGTCTGGACTGCGGACATTCCCGGCAGCAAGGACAAGGTTGTCGCGCTCTTCAATGCCCAGAGCAAGGGTGACGCCCTCGATTTCGGTTTCGCCGACTACGCCAGCCCGGTGATTGCCGGCGAAGGCAAGTCCCAGGAGATCAAGGTTTCGGTGAAAGGCGGCAAACGCCTCGTCCTCTTCGTCAAGGATGGCGGCGACGGTTTCAGCTTCGATCACGCGGTTTGGGAAAACCCCATTCTCACCGGCCCGACGGGTGAAACCAAGCTGACCGATCTCCAGTGGACTCACGCCGACTCCGGTTGGGGAAACACCCGCGTCAACCGTACCTGCGAGGACCAGCCGCTGATGATTCACGGCCGCTCCACCGAGGGAATCGGCACCCACTCCGAATCCACCATCATCTACGATCTGCCTGAAGGCTGCGAAACCTTCACCACCCGCGGCGTCATGACCCACAAGGGCTCGGTCGTCTTTGCCGTCCTTGTGGACCGCGGCGACGAAGCGATCAGCGAAACCAGCATGGTGACGGTCGATTTTCCGGCCATCGGCATCACCGGCAAGGCCAAGGTCCGCGATCTTTGGGCCCGCAAGGATCTCGGTGTATTTGACGGTTCCTTCGGCCGAGAACTGCGTCAGCACGCCTCTGGTCTTTATCGCATCAGTCCGCTGCAATGAGGGACTGCGTCTCGTATCCGGCCTTCGCGGTGTCCGGTGCCGAATCGGGGTGAAATGCGGCCGAATGGGTGTTCACACCCATTGAGGGCGGACGCCGATTCGCCGATTCTCAGTCCACCGAAACGCTCGCAGAATGGGGGACAAACAACCACTTGAGAATGCCACAACGAGGAAACCCGGATTTCAGTGGGAAAATGATCTCCGCGTGTGGGGCGAACGGATGTTGCTCCGTTCCAGATCTCGGGGCAAACGTGGATGCGGATTTTTCGCATTGCTGGCCATTCTGTCGTCCACGCTGCACGCCGCCGAGCGGCCGCTGACCTACTGCAATCCGATCGATCTGCCCTATCACTTCGCCCTCGCGGACAACGAACTGACCAAAGGCGCGTCGCTGCGCGAGGCGGCGGACCCGACCTTGATCCATCACAAGGGCACCTATTGGCTCTTCGCGTCCAAGGTGGGCGGCTATTTCCGCTCGAAGGACATGGTGCATTGGGACTTGGTGAAACCGACGGGTTTTCCCACCGAGGGTTACGCGCCGTCCGTCGTGGTGATCGGCGATACCTGGCTGATGACGCATTCCATCGGCAAGGCGCTCTACACCACGGGCGATCCCGCGTCGGGGAAGTGGACGAAACTCCGCGACTTTCCGTATTACGCCGACCCCGAATTGTTCGTGGACGATGACGGCCGCATTTACCTCTACTGGGGTTCGTCTCCCGATCAACCGATCTTCGGCGTGGAACTCGATCCAAAGCGGAACTACGAGCTCGTGGGCGAGCCGAAGCCGCTGATCCCAGGACTCGATACCATCCGCCACGGCTGGGAAGCTCGCAACCAACTCGATAGCGACGGGCAGATTCGTGACTTCGGCTACAAGCCTTGGATGGAAGGCGCGACGATGATCAAAAACGAGGGCGTCTATTACCTCCAGTATTCCGCCCCTGGCACGGAGATGCCTGTTTACGCGGACGGTGCCTACACCGCCAGCAGCCCGCTCGGTCCCTATACGTATGCAGCTTACAGCCCGTTCTCCTACAAACCCACCGGCTACATCACCTCCGCGGGTCATGGCAGTACGTTCCGTGATGGAAACCAGCAGGCCTGGCGCTTGGTGTCGCAACTGGTCGGCGTGAGGTTCATGTTCGAACGCCGCCTCGGACTCTATCCGGCGGGTTTCGCCCGGAGTGGTGACGGTTCGAAACAAATCGTCTGCAACACCTATCTCGGCGACTATCCCCAACTCGCACCGGGTTTCGCCAAGTCGCCGGCCACGGACAATCTAGCAGGCTGGATGCTGGTCTCGCTGAAGAAATCCGCCACAGCCTCGTCATCGTTGGATGCGAAACACCCGCCTTCGCTTGCATTCGATGAGGACAACCAAGGATCTCAGAACATGGACGTCGTATGGATCGTTCATGAAGCCGACCGATTTCAAATGGGCGGTGGCGGACGCATGGGCGGCCCAAGTAGTGCGGAAAGATGGCAAGTTCTACTTCTACACGACTGTCCAGCACGACAACACCAAAGGGGGTAAAGCCATCGGCGTGGCGGTATCCGACTGTCCCACCGGGCCGTTTGTGGATGCCCGAGGATCGGCTCTCGTTACAGATGACATGACGCCGACCCCCAACTTTTGGGACGACATCGATCCCACCGTCTTGGTCGATGACAAGGGCGACGCATGGCTCGCGTGGGGCAACCCGAACTGCTTCCTCGCCAAGCTCAAACCGAACATGACCGAGCTGGATGGTCCGATCCAGAAAATCCACGTGCCCAACTACACGGAGGGACCATGGTTGGATCAGCGGAACGGCCTCTACTACCTGTTCTATCCGTCTTTCGCCCATCAGGGAACGGGTGAGAAAATCTGCTACGCCACCGCCAGGAAAATCACCGGCCCGTGGACCTACCATGGTATCCTGACCGGAGACGCCGAAGGAAGCTACACCATCCACCCGGGCGTTGTGGAGTTCAAAGGGCAGAGCCTCTTCTTCTATCACAATGCGGCGCTCACGTTGAACGGCGAGGGCGGTGCGCTCGGTCGCCGGGCAATCTGCGCGGACTACCTGTTCTACAATTCCGACGGCACAATCCAGCCCGTCACCCAAACCAAGGAAGGTCTATCAGTTTCTCCGAAACGCCCAGACACGAAACCCGCGCCCGCGCCATCAAAACCTTCGGTCTCCGACGCGGGTGTTACCGTGAAACAGGACATCCAGCCTGACCCC